>CALGND010000187.1 GCA_937958675.1 uncultured Granulosicoccaceae bacterium | reverse complement strand
ATCATCATTATGAAAAAGCAATTTATTGCAGTTGAAGGGCCGATCGGTGTCGGTAAATCCACATTGGCTAAGCTTCTAGCCGACGCAGGTAAATCGTATTATCTGCATGACACCGAAAATACGAACCCGTATTTGTCTGCGTTTTACACGCAGGGAAATTCAATGGCCTTTCACACTCAGATGCATTTTTTAATGTCTCGTTTGCAAGTGCTAGAAAATCCAGCAGTGGTCAACCCCGTTCAGCCAATCGTTGCCGACTTTATGCTTGAAAAAGATCGCTTGTTCGCAGAGCTGACGCTAGACGAGCAAGAGTGGTGGATGTATGCAGGTTTATACGAGCGCATGACAGCAAATTGCCCACAGCCTGATTTTGTTATTTACCTGCAGGCACCCTTATCGCGATTAATTCAGCGTATTGAAAAGCGAGGCGTCGCAGACGAGCAACATATTGATAGCCATTATTTGCAGCAGGTGATTGATCAGTATGAGCAGTTTTTTCATAATTACACCAGCACACCGCTGCTTATCGTCAACGCAAGCGATATCAACTTGGTCGATAATTCGTCAGATATTAATGCTCTGCTGAACCAAATTAGCAGCATAGACGGTGGTCGACACTTTTATAACCCTAGCGTTGTGAGCGCCTAATCACCTGTTCGGCGGGCTTGACTGACAAAAAAACGACGATTTGGCTTTGCTGAAACTGAAACGAACCTTAAAATCGACGGTTTCAGATCAACTAAGGCTCAAAATTGATCTTTATTCAAAGGATCGGTTGTATTTATTGCATTAAACCCGCTCGATAGGCGAAAATACAAGTTAGTAAGCTAATGGATTGAAAAATGTCGGAAAGACAAAAATTGCGGATTGCCCTGCTTGAGGACAACCCAGACCAAGCCTCGCGCGTGTCTGGTTGGATTGAAGACAGAGATTATCACTGTGGGGTTTTCTCAACTGCCGATGATTTCCAACGAGCGTTCCGGAAATCAAGCTACGATGTAGTCGTACTGGATTGGGAATTGCAATCTGGTAGCTCAGGCTTAGAAGTACTGCATTGGATTCGCAAAACACTCACCAGCGATATCCCAATTATTTTTGTCACCGCCCGTCAAGCGGAAGAAGACATCGTTACCGCGTTACAAGCAGGCGCTGATGACTACTTAGCAAAACCAGTGCGCCAACACGAGCTGCTCGCTAGGCTTTATGCTCTGGCTCGTCGTGCCCAGCCGGAAACTGAAATTCTTGAATGCCCGCCTTATACGTTTGATACATCAAACAGGCAAGTACTGTTATTAGGCGAGCAAATCAAACTAACTGAAAAAGAATACGAGCTAGCTTTGTTTTTATTCCGCAATCGTGGTCGAGTGTTATCGCGTCAACATTTACTGACCTCTGTTTGGGGTACGTCTGCTGAGCTGAATACGCGCACAGTTGATACACATGCAAGCCGCTTACGGAAAAAACTTAAGTTGTTAGCCTCTGAGCGATGGAAACTCACCTCCATTTATCAGCACGGCTATCGTCTTGAGGAACACACCAGTAACGATTAGTCAGCTAGTAGATTAACTAGATGGCTGCCAAGTCACGGCCCAGTGGAATAACACCTTTATGGCTGCTGGGCTTTCTAGTTCTTTTGCTTTCGCTTACTGGCGTGCTTTTGTGGAGCGATGCTACTCGTAAGCTAGACCGGCTGTTGCATGACAGCTGGGTTCGTTTTAATCAGCGTGTACCTCACGAAAACGTCGTTATTGCAGCCATCGACCCAACCAGTCTGCGCCAGCTTGGGCGCTGGCCTTGGGCGCGCGACGTACAATCCCTACTCTACAATCGTTTGGCCGACCTTGGGGCAGCTGCTGTGGTGGCTGATGTGCTTTATACGGAGCCCGATGCGAAGAGTTCGTTCGATCAATTACTTGCTGAATCGCTCGCTCGACAAACGATAACGATCCTACCGGTATTTACAGAAGGGCAGCAGGGTAAAAACGTTGCAGAAAAACTCCCACTACCTGCCCTGACCAGGTTAGTGGCTGATTTGGGGCACATTCACTTACCGATTGATGATGACGGTATTGTGCGTCGCGTTTATCTAAAGGCGGGGTACGGCAAACCACATTGGTCTTCGCTGGCTCTGGCAGCGTATCTGCAATCGATTCCTACCGATGAACGTGCATCAACGCAGTTGCCTGGCAAACGCGTGGCTGATTTTAGTGGCCGTCATTTAAATTGGGTGCAGGATTACGAGGTTTTGATTCCGTTTTATGGGCCTAGTGGATCCATTCCGAGCGTGTCGGCCATTAGTTTGATTAATGGTGAGGCGGATGCTGACACTATTCGCGGTAAAACCGTATTCGTTGGTATTACCAGCACCGGCCTTAGTGATGTTGTTCCGACTCCGGTTTCTGCCTTAGATCAACCTGTGCCTGGTGTGGAGATCCATGCCAATGTTTTTTCAGCACTGCTAGATAACAGCTTAGTGACTCGTGTTGATGGCTGGCTTAATCTTGTCGTCGCCTTGCTTCTATTGCCACTGATGCTGTTGGTGTATTCACGCGCAGCAACTCGATGGGGCTTGGCAATGGCATTGCTTGGCGCGTTGCTGCCAATAGCGCTTAGCTTCCTTATGTATCGTTTTGGAAATCTGTGGTATCCGCCTTTGTCTGCCAGTTTGCCGATATTAATTAGTTATCTATTGTGGAGCTGGCACAGGCTCAGTTATGTCAGCAGTTTTTTAGAGCAAGAAAACGCGCAATTAGTACCTTCCTTAGATGCCGTTGATCGTACAGATAATGCGGCACTCGAATCGTTTTTTAAGAATGCAGCGATGCATCTGCCGATTAAATCATGGCAGTTTTCGGCGCGAGGGCAATTAGTAAAAGGGGGGAGTTCGATACCCGATTTGCCTGACCACACCAATCCTGACAGCTGGTTGCAGCGCGATAACTATTACAAGAAAAATTATCCCACGCCTGGCAAATTGTCGATATCTCTAGAAGTTGAAAATGCAGAAGTAGGAAAACAACTCACTCGATATATAGACACACTTGCGCGGGTTCAGTTACGCAGTAAGCCTGGTAAATTCTCAGGATCGATAGAAAAACTTCAAAACAGTGCGCTCAAGCTTAGCGATCAAATGGCTACGCTTCGAAACATCAAGGTGTTCACGGAAACCGTTTTAGCAGGTAGCCCTGCAGGTTTCATTGTTTGGAATGCAGCGGGCGAAATGGTCAGAAGCAATCCCTTGATACGAAAGTTATTTCCTAGACTGCGAGCAGCGCCTTTGTTGATTGATTTTATAAAGCAGTTGGATCGAGATCCCAGTAAAGATACTGATCAGCAATTACTTCGCGCGCTGATGCTGGAAAGCAAAGCTTGGCAAGTGATCAAAGTTGATGGTGAGCGAGAGTTCATTGTTAACTTTAGTGCAGTGGGGGAGCAACTCAGTGAGCGTTTGATTTGCGCGTCGGTCGTAGATGTGTCGGATATTCGTGGTGCTGAAAGAGCGAGGGCGGAGATGGTGGACTACCTTTCTCATGATCTACGTTCACCGTTGATTTCAGCAATGTATGGTTTAGAAGAGGCCGAGCAAAATGAACAAACCGAACGCGTAAAAAGTAACATCAACAGAAGCTTGCAAATGATGGACGATCTACTGCACGTGGCGCGTGCAGATAATCTACGAGCTGATAATTTTTCTGAAGTGCTATTTAACTCTGTTGTTGATAATGCGATGGATCAATTACTACCGCAGGCACGCAAGCGCAAAATAACAATCGAGATTGATACCGAAGACGACGATTTTTGGTTGTATGGCGATGCGTCGTCACTTGAAAGAGCGGTGGTGAATATTGTCGGCAATGCCATTAAATATTCTGATGATGGTGGTGAGATAACAATCGAAACCTTCCGAAAAAATAGTTCGGTGGTGTTGCACGTTATCGATCAAGGCGTAGGCATCGACCCTTCCATGATCGCCGATGTGTTTACGCGATTTAAACGAGATGCCAAAGTTGCCGATAAATTTCAAGGCATTGGCTTAGGCTTAGCGTTGGTGTCACGAGTAGTGTCACAGCATGGCGGTGAGGTACACGCAGAGAGTCCCGGCAAAGGGACTAAAATTGTGTTGCAGCTACCGCTGCGAGCAGAACTGCTCACTTGAGCGTCATCCTCGCGAGGGCGAGGATCCACGTCGCCGCGCGGGCTAGGGCGTTGGAGTAATGGTTCTTACGTTTCCATTTTCGTCAGACAATAACAGCAGATTAGCAGGCTTTGCCGCGAACAAGCCATTGCTTACTACGCCAGTGATATTGTTGATTGTTGATTCAAGTGTAAGTGGGTCATCGATGCTGAAGCCATGGCAATCAATAATCTCATTACCATTGTCGGTGCGCTTGCCTTCTCGGTATTCGGGGTCCGCGCCAAGTTTTACGATCTCTCTTGCTACGTAGCTACGAGCCATAGGAATGACTTCTACCGGCAGGGAAAATTCACCCAACACCTTAACTAATTTTGAATCATCGGCAATACAGATAAAGTGCTGACTTGCGGCAGCAATGATCTTTTCACGCGTTAATGCACCGCCCCCGCCTTTGATGAGTTGCAACTCTGGGTTGGCTTCGTCGGCGCCATCAATGTAAAGCTCTAAGCTGCCACAACTATTGAGATCAAGAATATCGTAGCCATGTGCTTGTAGGCGTGCGCTGGTAGCCTCAGAGCTAGCCACCGCGCCAGCTAATTCGATCTTGCGCGACGCTAGGGCATCGATAAATTCGTTGACCGTGGAGCCGGAGCCAACGCCCAAGATTGTGCCTGGTTTTACGTGCTCTATCGCAGCTAGGGCGACGGCTTGTTTAGCAGCTTGCATGAAGATATCAGTTCAGTTGATGATATGGCCCACAAGGGGACGGAAAAACGGTACATTGGTATTTTACAGTCAGGTTACAGCGCGACCGCATGAGTGGGTTTCACGAGCAGTATATCAAACGCATACTCAGTGCGAGGGTTTACGATGTAAGCTCTGAAACGCGCCTGCATAGTGCGTCAATACTATCCCGACGCCTGGATAATAATATATTGCTCAAGCGTGAAGATGAACAACCGATCTTCTCCTTTAAGTGTCGCGGTGCTTTTAATCGAATTTTCCAATTAACACAGGCACAAACCCTAACGGGAGTTATCGCTGCATCTGCCGGCAACCACGCCCAGGGTGTCGCACTTGCGGCTAAGAAGCTTGGTTTAAAAGCCATCATTGTAATGCCTGAAACTACGCCTAGCATCAAGGTAGAGTCGGTTAGGGGACTAGGTGCTGAGGCGATATTGCATGGTGATGATTTTGCCGCAGCCTTAGAGCGCGCCTTAGTTCTAGCTGAGGAATACCAGTTTGAATTTATCCATCCTTTTGACTCGCCCGACACCATTGCAGGGCAGGGTACAGTCGCTGTCGAATTATGTCGGCAGCATCCTGAACCTATTGATGCGGTTTTTGTGCCGGTGGGTGGCGGCGGGCTCGCAGCGGGTGTCTCGGCCTACCTAAAATATTTGAGACCCGAGATCAAAGTGATTGGTGTAGAGCCGGTTGAAGCTGCCAGCATGCACGACGCGCTTAAGGCTGATGAAAGAATCATTTTGCCGCAAGTTGGATTATTTGCCGATGGTGTGGCGGTGAAGCAAGTGGGCGAAGAGAACTTCCGCGTGTGCCGTGAATTCCTCGACGAGGTGGTATTGGTTAGTGTTGACGAAATGGCATCCGCCATCAAAGATATATTTACTGATACACGCACCTTGGTGGAGCCTGCCGGCGCATTAGCGGTGGCCGGTATCAAGCGTTATGTTCAAGACAACAAAATAAAACAACAAACACTGATTGCGGTAAATAGTGGTGCCAACATAAATTTTGATCGTCTACGTCATGTGGCCGAACGAGCCGAGATTGGTGAAAACCGCGAAGCACTTTTCGCCGTAACCATTCCAGAGCGCCCAGGCAGCTTTCGGCGTTTCTGTGAAATTCTTGGGCGGCGCAGTATTACCGAATTTAACTATCGCTATTCTGATGCTGCAAAGGCCGTTGTGTTTGCAGGTGTTGAGATAACTGATGCTGAGGAAGAGCGGCTTGAAATAATTAATGCCTTAAAAGCCAACGATTACGAAGTGTTGGATATGACCCATAACGACACAGCAAAATTGCATGTGCGACATATGGTTGGCGGTAGTGCTGGTTTAAGTAACGAACGATTATTACGTTTTCGTTTTCCAGAACGCCCCGGCGCGTTGTTGGATTTTCTTGATCAAGTGGGTGAGCGTTGGAATATAAGTTTGTTTCACTACCGCAACCACGGTGCGGCATACGGCCGAGTATTAGTGGGCGTTCAGTTACCGCAAAGCGATCAACAACAGTTTGATCAATTTATCGAGCATTTGGGATTCAAAGCAACGGACGAAACTGATAACGAAGCATATGCGGCGTTCCTGCGTTAACTTGTTGTTATGTTATCACTGAGAATATTCCACAGCACGGCTTCCCCGGTGGCTGGACGAACACCATTTAAGTACATGCACATTTGTTAGCGAAAGCACAATGGTCTTTTTACCTAAACTAAGACGTCCATTGTTTTTTATTCATCTAGTAAACATAATTCTAATAAATATAATCCCTTAAAGAACTTCATACTGTATTGATGTCGATCACACTTTCATTCCAAAACTGCATTAACGCTCTAGCGTGTGTTGATTTTGTAGTGGTACGCGAGTAAGGTTTCTTTACTCTAGGTAATCTATTAACAAGGGATATGTTTAACGTCAAATCAATTATTAGTCAGAATCGTTTTTATCCTTGTGGATAAAATAGCGGTAGTCATTGACAACGTCCATGATCAAACGTTGATGGCGCGCTTATTAGGGGTACGCAATTATCGCTTCTTCGCTCAATGCGAATGGCTTTGCAAATCTAATGAAAAGTTCTGGTCAATTATTATCTGTAAGAGTACGTCGCAACAAACGCCTATGCAAAGCGTTCCCTCATCACATATAAATTCTCGAATAATTGTTCTTTCTAATCGCATAGACGAAGATGTCATCGTCGAAACTTTAACTGCGGGCGCTCATTACTACTTTGACCTTCGTGATTCTGAGCGGGTGCTGGAAGCCCGAATCGATGCAGCACTAAAACGTCATTTACAACATGAAAGCCGTGACTTAGATGTTGCCCCTTATACTTTCAAGGCCGATACACGAGCCGTTTTTCACGGGAAACGCATGCTTAACTTGAACCCTCGCGAGTTTGATTTAGCGTACTACTTGTTTTCGAATAGAGGCAGGGTCGTTTCTGATTCAGAGCTCATGACAAGTGTTTGGACACTTCCTGCGTGGCAGGATAAAAGACGCATAGATACATCGATCTGCAGAATCAAGAAAAAAATGAATTTGAATACTGCTCAGTCAAAGTGGAAGATAATGAGACTGTTCAAGCAGGGGTATCAAATTCTTTGTTAGGTACCTTAGTATCGATTGGCGCGGCGATGGTCGCTATCAGTGCGCTCCAGTTGTATATGCTGGGAGCGATGCTAATGCGTATCGTTCATTGGATAAATAAATTTATCAGTAATAACCATATCTAATGGAACATCCCACCACTCATGAAATACCGTATTTGATTTTTGTAATTCGTGAGCAACGCCTATTAATAGCGGCTGGGTATCACGTTCGCGTCTGAATGCAAAACTCTTATCGTAAAACCCGCCCCCCATGCCCATTCGATTGGCGGCATTATCAAATGCAACCAATGGGACCAAAATGCAATCTAGCTCTTCAGGTTGCAGATAAGTTGTAGTCGGCACATCGGGCTCTAGCAATCCAAAACGCTTTTTTACCATTGGTGTTTGATCGGTAAATGGTGCAAATAACAGTGTTTCGTCATTTACGATAGGCAGTGTCGTTACTGCGCCTCGAGCACGAGCGCTTTGTAGCAAAGTGTCTACGGAAATTTCACCACGAACGGCTTGATACCCAGCAATTCGTTTTTTATCCTTGATAAAGGGCTCACACAGAGCCTGCAGCTGGGTTGCGGCCGCGTCGAGTTGTTGTTGTGTGAGTTCGAGACGCTGAGTTTGCTTAGTGCGACGCAATTGATTGCGTTGGGAGTTGTTCATGCATGTTCCGTCGAACGATTAAAAGTGTATCAACCACGATGCCGTTTTTGGTGTGCTACCTTGAACCAATCGGTTCAGGTGGGAACATCCGGAATTGCCTCAGGCTTTCCGCCGTAGCGGACATGCACAACAGCAACCACCGGCACGGTTCCCGGGGTGAGAAATTAGGCTCAAGGGATATACCCAACCGAATAACAAACACCGCAGAAGATACACACTCAGCGTAGCATGAAGTTCCGCTTGCTGTGAACAGCAAAGTTATTACGGGAAGTTATTATAAAAGGAGGTTACAAAAAACGTAGATGTTATGTTAGTTGTTGCGCAAAAGACGTTTTACTAGTATGGCTATGTAGCTTGTTTGAATAGGCCGTTTAGTCATTGATTATTTATGCGTCTTCGTGTAGCAGGCTGTCAAGTTTGCTGTTGATAGTTTGTAAGCGTTCTGACAAGTTGTCGCCCTCTGGGGTGCTACTGCGCTCTGATAGCAAAGAATAAGCTGTGTTTATCGCAGTAACGATGGCTAGTTTTTCTACGCTTGATGAGTTATTCCTGATTCTCAGATCTCGCATCGATTTGTCAACTAGGGCTGCGGCATCTGCAAGCGCATCTTCCTCGCCAGGCGAGCACGCTAGCTGAACCTCTTTGTCAAGAATGCGCAGCTTTATTGTGTTTGCTTTACTCATTGACTGGCCTCGAGTGATTTAAGTCGCATGATCATTTGTTCTACTTTCGCGCGAGCCTGTTCATTTTTCTCAATCAGGCGGGCACGTTCTTCCACTAGGTTATTTTGTTGATCCAATAGTGAGGCATTTTCAAGGCGCAGTCGATCACACAGGCTGATAACATCTTGTAGCTTGGCTTCGATGTCGCTGAGGCCTTTGTTGAGCTCTGTTTGGGGCATGCTTGATCCTGCGTAGAAAGACAGCGCATTGTATACTCATCGGGGGCTATACTGGCAAGTGCATCTTTGAGTTCACGATACGAAAACATATCAACAGGGCTGTCGAATCTAGCAGTCACCATCTCTGCGGCAGAGTCTCACGGAATACTGGTCGGCTTGGTGTGCACCATGCCCTCAGGTGTTGCGAAAAAACACTGGTTCACTGAACTGCTTGATCTTGCAGGGGCTTCAACTGAATCCGTAGCCGCAAACGCGCGCGAGTTGAAGGAGTTAGACGACTGGTTCACAGAATCTGTCCAATTCATGAACGATCCAGATTTGAGCTTTCAGCTGTTCTTGCCTGACGACAACGTAAGTTTTGCTGAGCGCCAAAATGCCTTGGCCGATTTTTGTGCAGGCTATAATTATGGATTCGGTATTGGCATGGCGGGTAGGAGCAATCAGAAGCTTCCTGACGATACCCGAGAGTTTCTTGAAGATATTCAGGCCATTGAGGCGGCGGACACCGCAAATGGTGATCAGGCCGACGAAAACGCGTTTGTAGAGATTTCTGAATACGTTCGAATGGGCGTGTTGCTGGTACACGATGAACTGCAACCGATTGCCCGCGCAAGCAATACGTCAACCACTTCAAACAAGGTTCACTAGTTGTGCTAACCAAAACTCAAGCCGCTGAGCTGAAGCGCCGCCGCCGTTCACTAATGCGTGCCATGGGTGATGGTGCTATTGCAATTTTGCCGGCAGCTCCAGTAGCTACCCGCAATCGTGATTCTGATTACGCGTATAGGCAAGACAGTAATTTTTACTATCTCAGTGGCTTTGATGAGCCCGAATCGTTGATGGTGCTGATACCCGGTCGCAAAGCAGGCGAATTTATTATGTTTTGTCGCGAAAAGGATCCACTACAAGAGACATGGCACGGTCGACGTTTGGGCGTAGAGGCTGCCCCTGATGAACTAGGTGCAGATGACGCATTTCCAATCGCTGATATTGATGACATCTTGCCGGGGCTAATGGAAGGCCGTAAACATGTGTACCACACCCTTGGTAAGGATCAAGCATTTGATGCGCAGCTATTAGGTTGGTTGCAACATGCGCGATCAACGAGAAGTGCCGGTGACGATCCAGATTCATTTATATCGTTGGATTACCATTTGCACGAAATGCGCGTACACAAAAGCCGCAGTGAAGTTTCCTTAATGCGAAAAGCGGCAAAAATAACAGCGGCAGGTTTAACGACAGCTATGCGTGAATGCCAGGCTGGCATGAAGGAATACGAACTGGAAGCATGTTTAATACACGAATACACACGATCCGGCGCTTGTCATGCTTTTTTGCCGATTGTTGGTAGCGGTGAAAATGGTTGCATACTGCATTACACCGAAAACAACAGTACGCTGACAGACGGTGATTTAGTGCTAATTGATACGGGCGCTGAACACAAGTTTTACGCGGGTGACATCACCCGAACATTTCCAGTGACTGGCAAGTTCAGTAAAGCTCAAGCCGATGTCTATAACATTGTGCTTAAAGCTAATCTTGCGGGTATTGCTGCAGTCAAGCCCGGCAATCATTGGAATGACTCTCACGATGCGGCGGTCCAAGTGCTTACGCAGGGTTTGCGCGAGCTTGGTATTTTGAAAGGCACAGTCAAAAAGTTAATTAAAGATCAAGCATTCCGACCTTACTATATGCACCGCACTGGTCATTGGTTAGGCTCTGATGTACATGATGTTGGTGAATACCGCGTTGATACTAATTGGCGCTTACTCGAACCGGGTATGGTGCTTACTGTAGAGCCGGGTTTGTATTTAGGGAACGATAAATCAATTCCTAAGCAGTACCGAAACATCGGTATCCGTATAGAGGACGATGTGGTTGTTACTAAAGATGGTTGTGAAGTCTTATCAGATGATGTGCCAAAGCAAATTGATGAAATTCAAGCCCTGATGGCTAATGCTTGATTCTTCATTAGTTGATGGAGCGAAGGCGTGACTGATGGCGTCGCTGATGAAGTGACTGCCGCAGTGGCTGACATTATCATTGTTGGTGGTGGCATGGTGGGAACGCCATTGGCGCTACTGTTGGCTCAGCAAGGATGGAAGGTGGTATTGCTGGATGCGGCAGCAATGGTCAGTTCCTCAACTAATTACGTTCCACCGCTTGAGCAGCGCTGCACCGCTATTTCAGCTGGTAGTGTCGGTTTGTTGGACTCGGTTGGTTTGTGGGATGCGGTTAAGTCAGACGCCTGCCCTATGACCACAGTGCATGTGTCGCAACGAGGCTTTTTCGGCACCGTGCGTATGCAGGCAAGTGATCATAAACTCGATGCACTTGGGTTTGTAGTTAACAACGAACACTACTTAGCTGCACTACGTAGTCGTTTATCGAGCAGTTCCGTACAACACATCACTGGGGCGAGAGCGGTGTCTTACAAGGCCAACAGTGATAGTGCAACTGTGGGTTACAAAACTGAGTCTAGCGATAACTTTGATAAGAGTGTCACTGCAAAGTTAGTAATTGCAGTAGATGGTGTGGCATCGGCAATGCGGGACGCTGTGGGCATAGGCGTTAGTCACCACAACTATGAGCAGTGTGCGGTGCTTGGGTGTGTTGAGTTGGATCAGCCGCACAATAATATTGCCTACGAACGTTTTGCTGTTGGAGGGCCACTGGCGATGTTGCCACGCACTGGCAATGTAGCCTCCTTTGTTTTTTGTATCGACGCTAAGCATCGCGAAGAGATCGCAGCGATGGAGTCGGATACTTTCCTAGCGAAATTGCAAAGTGAGTTTGGACATCGCTTGGGAACGTTCAAACAAGTGGGCGAGCGCTCAATCTTTCCACTTACTAGAATCGAAGCGCAGGTTCAACAGCGCGATCGCCTGCTGCTGTTGGGCAATGCGATGAGACTGTTGCATCCAGTGGCGGGGCAAGGGTACAACCTGGCTATTCGCGATGTCGCTGGATTAATAAATACCTTAGAGGATGCAACGGTGGTCGATCCAGGTAGTTCAACCGTATTGGCAAGTTTCGTCAGCATGCGTGAATCAGATCAAAATCGTATCGTAAAACTGACCGACGCTTTAGCGCGTGGATTTCGAGGCTATTCTAGTTTACCTGGGCATATACGTGGCGCAGGCCTGTTAACGATGGCTGCCGTCCCGCAACTTGGCCAGCTGATTACTAGTCAAGGTTTAGGCTACGTACGGAGTGTGCGTTAGCAACTGTCACTCACCTCGCTATGAACTTACAGCCCATCCTGCAGATACCTACCGTTAATCGAGCGCTAATATTCTCGTTAGCAGCGATGGTTGGTGGTGTAGTTGCATTGGCTATTGTTGGGCTAATCAAATTGATTTTGTTAGTGCAATGGTTAGGGTTTGGTGATGCATCCGAGTTTCGTTTTGCCGATATTGTAGCGGCTACGCCATGGTGGCAAACGTTGCTGGTGCCTACTGTGGGTGGTTTGATCGTTGGCGTTATTATCCAGCAATTGCCTGACGGCCGATATCACGGTATCGCCGACGTTATGGAGGCCTGTGCACTAAATAGCGCACGTATGCAGGTTCGTTCGGGAATAACAGCAGCATTGGCGGCGGCTTGTTCCTTGGGTGTAGGTGCACCACTGGGGCGTGAAGGGCCTGCTGTACACATTGGTGCATCCTTAAGCGCCTGGATTGCAGAAAAACTCAACCTTGATCGTAGGCAATCGCTTGCTCTATTGGGATGCGGTGCAGCGGCAGCGGTAACAGTTTCGTTTGATGCGCCTATCGCTGCTGTTATTTTTGCCCTTGAAGTTATTGTTGGTTACTACACCTTGCGAGTGTTTGCGCCCATTGTAATTGCGGCCATGGTGGCTGTGGTGGTTCGAGATGCGTTTCTTGAGGGCCAGCCTTTGGTGTCTATACCGGCTTATCAGCTCAACAGCCTTTGGGAGCTTCCACTATTTGCTTTGTTAGGAGTAGCAGGTGCGGGTGTGTCTTGGCTGTTGATATGCCTTGTAGGGGTTACGCAAAAATCTTGGATGAAAATGTCGTGTCCTACGTGGCTTAGGCCGGCTATCGCAGGTTTTATCATTGGTTTGATCGCAATAAAATTACCCGACATCATGAATATTGGCACGGCTGCAATACTCGATGCAATGCAAGGACAGTTGGTCGCCACCTTGTTAATTTCCTTGTTGATATTCAAACTACTCACCGTGGCCCTAGCTATTGGTAGTGGCTTTGCTGGCGGCGTGTTTAGCCCCGCTGTCTATATCGGTGCCATGCTAGGCGGATGTTTTTGGTTAATTATTTCGGCGCTTGGTTTGCCAGTAACCGACCAGGGCGCATATGCCGTCGTGGGCACCGCCGCTGTAGCATCAGCGCTACTTGGAGCGCCCATATCTACAATACTCATTGTGTTTGAACTTACCCGCAACTATGAAATTACCTTGGGTGTAATGACAGCCGCTGCCTTCGCTAGTACCGTTATGCAGTTGATCGGTCATGGCTCTTTTTTTCGCTGGCAGTTAGCGCAACGTAATATCAATATTGCATCGGGGCGAGATATCAGTTTGTTGATGACGCACCGGGTAGAGCATTTACTGAATCAACGATTCACGCGCGTATCGCAAGATGCCAGTGTTGCCGAGCTTGAATCTAGGCTCGGACGTGAGCGCCGGCGAGTGGCGATGTTAATTGATGATGAGGATCACTTTCATGGTAGCGTCACGGCCGTGGAGCTAGTGGCACATTCCAATGACATGGGCTTAGATCATCCTGCATCGGCAGTTGCCCGTTCGGCTGAGTATGCGGTTAGCCCCAGTACGAATATCGTGGCGGCCTTGCAGACAATGGCTGAGAATGAAGCTGAGTATTTACCTGTTGTTGAGTCGTCTGACTCTTTAAACCCGATTTTGTTAGGAGTGGTGTATAAAAGTGATTTACTTGCTGAGCACTACGATGTGGTAAAACGAGCAAGAGAAGAAGAATTCGGCATCACCTAGTGTTGGCAGCAAGGACGGATAGTAAAGACTAATCACTATAATTGGCAAACCCAAGCAGTCCTGAGCAACCATTACAAACAACTTGAGGGGCAACATGAGCGACTACTGCGACAAAAGAGGCAAAGTGTGAGTAATCAATATAAACCGGGCATCGAAACGCTAGCCCTGCATGCAGGGCAACGCCCTGATGCGACAACAGGGGCGCGAGCTACGCCAATATATCAAACCACCTCATTTGTATTTAATGACAGCGATAAGGCGTCATCACTGTTTGATGTAGCGCGTGCTGGCCATGTTTATTCGCGCATTTCAAACCCAACTGTGGCGGTGCTTGAAGAGCGCGTCGCCGCGCTTGAAGGCGGAGTAGGGGCGGTGTGTACGGCGAGTGGCATGGCTGCTATTCATTTGGGTATTGCAACGATAGTCGGAGCAGGTGCGCATATAGTGTCTTCGCGCTCACTGTACGGTGGTACTCATAACTTGTTGAGCTATACCTTAAAGCGTTTTGGTATAGAAACCACTTTTGTCGACCCACGCGATCCAGCAGCTTTTGCCAGCGCTATTAAGCCCAATACGCGGTTAATATTTTCTGAAGGTATCGCTAACCCCCGTTGTGAAGTACTGGATATCCCTGCGGTGTCTGCAATAGCGCATGACGCTGGGGTACCGTTAATGATCGATGCAACACTTACGTCGCCGGCTTTACAAAAACCGATAGAGCTTGGTGCGGATATCGTGATGCATTCTTTAACTAAATTTATGGGAGGACATGGAGTGGCGATAGGCGGCGTGCTAGTTGATAGCGGTCGCTTTGATTGGCGTGCCAGTGGCAAGTTTCCAGAACTTTCTGAACCCTATGCTGGGTTTCATAATATGAATTTTGTTGAAGAATTTGGTCCCGCTGCATACATCATGCGTGCGCGCAAAGAAGGTTTGCGCGATTTCGGCGCAGGTATGTCCCCTAGTAATGCGTTTCACTTGCTTCAAGGTTTAGAAACTCTGCCTATGCGTATGCAAAAGCATGTTGAAAACACTAATCAGTTAGTGGAAGTGTTGGACCAACACGATGCGGTATCAATCGTCCATCATCCGCATCTTGCTACCCATCCTGATCATCAGCTAGCCAATAAGCTATTACCAGATGGTTGCGGGGCTGTGTTTAGTTTTGAATTAGCAGGCGGTAGGCCAGCGGGCAGCCGATTTATCGAAAGCTTAAATCTATTTTCACATTTAGCGAACGTAGGAGACGCAAAATCGTTGGTGATTCATCCGGCGAGTACGACTCATTCTAGAATGGACGATCAGGCCTTGTTAGATGCCGGTATTGCACCAGGTCTAGTTAGATTATCGGTTGGCCTTGAAGATATCAATGATCTTGCAAGCG
>CALGND010000186.1 GCA_937958675.1 uncultured Granulosicoccaceae bacterium | reverse complement strand
GAATCTACTGAGCTATACGATCAAGCGCAGCATGGTTTTGCTGACTTAGGGATAAACGTTGGCAGCTTAAGTGTTGATGTGCCAAAGATGATTGCGCGTAAAGACAAAATCGTTAGCGAGCTCACCGGTGGTATTGAGATGCTGTTTAAGGCCAACAAGATTGATTGGCTGCAAGGTACCGGGCAAGTACTGGCTGACAAGCAAGTAAGCGTGACGGCAACAGATGGTTCACAAGCAAGCTATTCAGCGGATAATGTGATTATCGCGACCGGTTCTGTGCCGGTTGAATTAGGTATCACGCCGTTGCAGGGCGATATTGTTGTTGATTCATCGGGTGCCTTGGATTGGGAAGCGATACCTGGCAGAATTTGCGTTATCGGTGCCGGTGTAATCGGGCTCGAACTGGGTAGTGTTTGGCGGCGTTTAGGCACAGAGGTCGTGTTGCTTGAAGCGATGGATGAATTTCTGCCGATGGTCGATAAGCAAATTGCGCGTGATGCACAACGTGCTTTTAGTAAACAAGGTTTGGATATTCAGCTGGGTGCCCGCGTAACGGGCAGCGAAGTGAAAGGTAAAAAAGTCACCGTTAACTATCAAGATAAAGACGGCGACCACAGCATGGAAGTTGACAAACTAATTGTAGCGGTAGGGCGTAAAGCACTTACTGATGGGCTGGTGGCGGATGAAGTTGGCATTGGTATCGATGAACGGGGCGTTATCCATGTTAATGACCATTGTGAAACTAACGTACCAGGTATCTATGCTATTGGTGATGTTGTCAGGGGCCCGATGCTCGCTCACAAAGGCTCAGAAGAAGGAGTGATGGTTGCTGAGCGAATTGCAGGCGAGAATAGCTCGCTTAATTACGATGCCATGCCAAATGTTATCTATACCCATCCTGAAGTTGCTTGGGTGGGTAAAACTGAAGAACAACTTAAAAGTGATGGTGTTGAGTATCAGGCGGGTACATTCCCATTTGCTGCCAGTGGTCGCGCTAAAGCTAAAGGTGATACCGGCGGCTTGGTTAAAATTATTCGGGACAAAAAAACCGATCGTATATTAGGTGCACACCTGATAGGGCCAGCAGCATCTGAACTACTCGGCCAATCAGTGTTGGCGTTGGAGTTTGATGCGACCATAGAAGATATTGCACAAACCATTCATGCTCACCCGACCCTGTCAGAAGCCATGCACGAAGCAGCACTTAGTGCTGATGGCAGAGCAATACATATCGCAAATCGTAAGCGATAACCCAAGCAAGTTATTGGTAGCGGTGGCAATACCGCTACCAAAATCTCTATCAATATCGCCGATAGTCCCATGGTCAAGCCGTTCGTAATGCGTTAGCCTGTAGGGCCTAACCATTATTGGGCAATGCTCATGCAGCAGCCGTTGCAATCTAGTCAGTTATCTAGCGATACAAGATCAGAGCAGCCTGATACTTCGCTTAATGTCAGCTCTCTATCGTATAGCTACGGTAAAAAATTAGCGCTCGATAACGTAAACCTTAAGATCAAGCCTGGCGAGTGTGTGATTTTACTTGGCCCTAATGGTGCCGGTAAAACAACCTTGTTTTCTTTGATCTGTGGCTTGTTTGCATCAAGATCAGGTTCGATAAAAATTAATGGCTACGAAGTCGGATCGCAAAGTGTCGATGCCTTGACCAATCTAGGTATCGTATTTCAATCCCAAACACTGGATGTTGATCTCTCAGTGTCACAAAATCTACATTACTTTTGTTCCCTACAAGGTATTGATAAAGCGACCGCTGCGCAGCGTATTCAAGCAGGTGCAAGTCGTCTCCAGCTTCATGAACGCCTTAAGGACAAAGTACGTACTCTAAATGGCGGGCATCGTCGGCGTGTTGAAATTTTACGCGCTACTCTGCATCAACCTAGTTTGTTGTTGCTAGACGAGCCTACTGTTGGTTTGGATATTCCTACGCGCGCACAACTAGTTGAACAGTTGCATCAGCTGCCTATGCAAACCAACGCTGCACTGTTGTGGGCTACCCATTTGGTTGATGAGATTAACCCCGATGACAGGGTGATTATTTTGCACCAAGGTTGTTGCGTTGCTGATGGCAATACAGAGCAAATAACACAACAAACAGGGACCGAAAATCTACAGCAGGCTTTTGCCGCTCTAACTATAGACGAGCAGCCTAGCTATGCGTAAGCTCAGAGCGTTATTAGGGATTGTTAATCGAGAGCTCATGCGATTCGTACATCAACGCGAACGTTTTTTTGCAGCTCTGGTCAGGCCCTTGGTGTGGTTGTTAGTTTTTGCTGTAGGTTTTCGTGCCGCCTTAGGTTTATCCATAATCCCACCCTATGAAACCTATATCACTTACGAGGTTTATATCGTGCCGGGGTTGATTGGCATGATTCAGCTGTTTAACGGAATGCAATCGTCGCTATCGATGGTATACGACCAAGAAATGGGATCAATGAGGGTGTTGCTTACGTCGCCGCAGCCTAGATGGTTTCTATTGTTTTCTAAGCTAATAGCCGGTGTTGCGGTATCACTTGTGCAAGTTGCGGCCTTTCTATTAATCGCCAAGTTAATGCAGATTGATATTCCGTTAACTGGTTGGTGGCTATTGTTACCTGTATTGGTGTTGACCGGTTTGATGTTGGGCTCGCTGGGCATGTTGTTGTCGTCCTGGATACGGCAGCTAGAGAATTTTGCTGGTGTGATGAATTTTGTCATCTTCCCCATGTTTTTTATGTCGTCAGCGCTTTATCCAATTTGGAAAATGCGGGAATCGAGTCAATGGCTTGCTACCGCTTGTAATATAAACCCCTTTACTCATGCGGTTGAGCTAATCCGTTTTGCCTTATATTCTTCAAGCAGCGCAGTTTCATTAATAGTTGTGTCAATATGCACAGCCTTGTTCTTTACCGTCGCCGTATGGTCGTATAATCCCTCACGTAGATTTCGTGCTGGGCGAACAGCTGCTCGTTAAAGTGTGAGTGTGTCATCCCGGGACGCCGGACCTCCGCCTTCGCAGGCAGTTTAGGTCTTCGCATAAAAGACATCAGGTTAGTGAAATGTTTCTAATAGTCGGAATAGCATCCATCGGTTTATCTGCCATAGTAAGTTGGTGGATGAAGCGAACCTATGCCAAATGGAGTCGTGTGCCCAATAAGTTAGGGCATACCGGTGAGTCGGTAGCGCGATATATTTTGGATACTAATAATCTTCATCATGTAAGGATGGAGGTATCTAAAGGCCAGCTTAGCGATCACTACATTCCCAGCCAAGACTTACTGCGCTTATCTGATTCTATTAACAACGGCAAGTCGATTGCTTCACTGGCTGTAGCTGCGCACGAAGTGGGGCACGCTATTCAAGATGGCACTGAGTACAGTTTATTAAAGCTTAAGGCCGTGTTGATGCCCGCTGCTGCCCTGGGCAATCAGTTTGGTGTAATGGGAGTTATTGCCGGCGGTATGTTGGGAATGAGCTTTTTAGTCAATCTGGGTTTGGGAATGGTGTTTATGGGCATCTTGATCCAGCTACTCACACTGCCAATAGAAATTGATGCTAGTAAGCGTGCGCTGGCCGAGCTGACTCGTTTAAACTTGGTTGATGAGTCTGATTACAAAGGCGCTAAATCGATGTTAACAGCAGCTGCGTTTACCTATGTCGCTAGCGCAGCAACATCATCGGCTTACTTGGCGGTGTTTGTGAGTAGCATGATGCGCGGTCGGCGTATCTTTTAGTTGCCTTCAGACTAAGCACATTGCTATTTTTGCGCGATAGTTGATGTGATATGAATGTAATTTGATAAATTGGTCAAGCAATAATAAAGTCGACCATCTCAATCATGCCTGTACTACGGCACCAGTCTACACACTGCACTCGAGCATCATCATTACCCAGCGCAATAACTAAAAAACGGTTTTCAATCGCGGCTCCGAATTTTTCGTAACTAAGCACGGGCTTTTGTCGTTTGGTGTTTTTAATACCAAGCCTATGTAAGTCAACAAAGCCCTCCGCTTGCACGCCATTGTCCTGCAATGCATCAAACCAATAGCGTGAGTTGCGCCCGGTACCTGCGATCCAAACTGGCCGCTGATTGGTTCGAATTGCATCATTGCTTCGACACAGCGTGGCAGCCTTTGCGTTCACAAATGCTTGTTTGCTATAGCGACTATCTGTGTAAGTCAGCCTATTAGCGTGTTCTCGCCAATCGAGTAACACCTCTTTAGGTTTGCCCATCACAAGGCCAAGCTGCCAGGCTCGAAGTAATAGATCGTAGTCTTCTGGCCAGCCGTTGTCTTGATATCCACCAAGCTGCTTCCAAGTATTTTTATGCGCAAAGAAGGTGGGATGCGGGATAGGGCTTTCTATAAATATGGATTGATTAATAGCATCGGGCGAGCTCAAGCTATTAAGCCAGCTGGCGTAACGCTGGTTGCCTTCGCCAATTGGCTCACCGTCGCTAAAAAAGCGAACCTGGGCGCCACAAATATCCAGTTGATGCTTGAGTAAGTGATCGAGCTGAGCACTCAAGCGATCAGGGTGGGCGATATCATCATCGTCCATTCGAGCGATGTACTCTCCGTTTGCTGTGGCAAGCCCAGTGTTAAGCGCATTGATGATGCCAGGCTCTTCGCGGCTGACCCATCGAAGACGTGTGTCTGGCCGAAGTTGGGTTGGAGGGGCTTGTTTGGCTTGGCCAACTAGTATGAGTTCAATTTGTGAATGGGATTGGCCAAGGATGCTGGAAATGGCCTGATGGGAATAGTCGCTCAATTCGCGCACTGGCATGAGCACCGATATAAGCGTTGCAGGCATATGACTATCTTACAGGGCTGAAAAAACAGCGTACATGTGCCATATAATAAAGGCACGGAAATTAGAGGCCTCTCATGCAACTATTTGTTGTTTCAGCACCATCTGGCGCAGGCAAAACCAGCCTAGTACGCCGTACTGTCAAAGAGCTAAGCCAGCTCTCAGTGTCGGTATCGCATACCACTCGTGGTATTCGGCCCGGGGAGGTTGACGGCGAGGACTACCATTTTGTTGATCGCGAAGCGTTTGAGCAGATGATCGAGGCCGGGCAATTTTTAGAGTATGCCGACGTGTTTGGTAATTACTATGGCACCAGCATTGATGTTGTGAAGGCCATGCTAGCTATCGGTATCGATGTGATCCTAGAAATCGACTGGCAAGGCGCTGAGCAGGTGCGAAAATCCCTGCCAGAAGCGGTTTCTATATTTATCTTGCCACCATCTCGCGAATCATTGATTGAACGACTGACCAGCCGAGGCCAGGATAGCGAGGAAGTGATTCAACGACGTACCCTCGAGGCAGTAGACGAGATGCGTCAGCACCAACATGCTGATTTTCTAATCATTAATGATAATTTTGATGAGGCCTTAACTGAGCTTAAGTCCGTGATCGTGGCTCAACGAGTGGTTCAAGCGCGTCAAACTAAGCAGCATGCCGATCTTATTCAGAGCTTAATTAGCCTGAAAGCCTAGTTTTACTGGGCTTGGGTGTGGTGTTTGCATGCAATATTGTCTAAACTAGAAGGTTCGTAAAACTTGGGAATCGCCACTAATGGCTCGTGTTACCGTTGAAGACAGCCTCGAAAACGTAGGCAACCGCTTTGATCTTGTATTGATCGCATCAAAGCGCGCACGCAATATCTCAATGGGTGCTGAACCTATGCTGCCTGCTGAAAACGACAAGCCAACTGTTATCGCTTTACGCGAAATTGCTGATGGCTTGGTTGGCGAAGAAATACTAAACGAAGCTGCGCCTGTGCCGGCACCGGTGGCAGCTCCAGCAGAGCCTGCGCCCTTTGAACAAGATCTCCGCTCTGATTTCCCATAAATCAAATAATCGCTTTATGCGAACCGCCTGTTCGCCTTGGTTTGAGGCGAAGTGTAGGGCGGTGGGCAAGGCCGCGTGCAAGACGGCTTAAGCAATGGTTTCGTCCACTTCTTCAAATGCGCGTGACGACTCCAGGCAAGCACCCCAACCATCTAGTGATAAACCCGAACTTGTAGCTTACTCACAGTTGCTCGAAGAGATGAAGCCTCGCTTCACTACAGAGCAGATTGCTGAGGTCACGCAAGCCTACACTTTTGCCCGGGATGCTCATGAAGGGCAAACGCGTAGCTCAGGCGATCCCTATATAACGCACCCAATCGCGGTAGCGCGTATTGCCCTAGAAATGCAGCTCGACCACTACAGCGTGATGTCGGCATTGCTGCATGATGTACTGGAAGATACCCGTGCAACACGCGAAGAGCTGGTTAACACTTTTGGTGATGAGGTGGCGACGATTGTCGATGGCTTAAGCAAGCTTAATTACCTAGAGTTCAAATCCAAAGAAGAAGCCCAAGCCGAAAGTTTTCGTAAGATGCTTTTGGCCATGGTAACCGACTTGCGCGTTATTCTAATAAAGCTTGCCGATCGTTTACATAATATGCGTACTATCGACGCTTTGTCGCGAGAACGCCAGATGCGTATCGCTCGTGAAACGCTTGAAGTGTATGCTCCAATTGCCAATCGACTTGGCATGTTTAAGGTTAAAAACGAACTTGAAGACTTGGGCTTTCGTACCGTTTACCCCATGCGTAGCCGCATCCTTGATGTAACGGTCAGTAAAGCACATCGCAATCGTGACCAGCTAGTTAAGCGAATAGAGGAACGCATTACGGCAAGCCTTGGCGAAAAAGGTATCTCGGCTGTTGTCGCTGGGCGTGAAAAGCACCTATACAGCCTTTACAACAAGATGCTAAAAAAGCAGCTGTTGTTTCAGCAGGTGTTTGATATGTTCGCCTTGCGAGTTATCGTTTCCAGCGAAGATGAATGCTATCAAGTGCTTGGCATTATTCACAAACTTTATAAGCCTATTTTTAAGCGGTTTAAAGATTACATCGCTGTGCCAAAAGCAAACGGATATCAGTCGTTGCACACAGTGCTTAATTACGTTGAAGGCATCCCGGTCGAGGTTCAGATACGTACTCGTGAGATGGATGAGTTTGCAGAGTCGGGCGTTGCGGCGCATTGGGCTTATAAAAATAACGATACATCGGCAGATACTGCGCAAACACCGTATTGGTTAGCTAATCTTCTATCCATGCATAGTGATACGCGTGACACCATTGAATTTGTCGAAAGTGTCAAAGTTGATCTCTTCTCGGGCGAGATTTACGTCTTTACTCCAAAGGGTAAGATTATCCAGCTGCCGCGTGATGCAACGCCAGTGGATTTTGCCTACGCTGTGCACTCCGATGTGGGTAATACTTGTGTGGGCGCCAAAGTGGATCGTGTGACAACCGCTTTAAACGTGCCGCTTGAGTCTGGTCAGACAGTTGAAATAGAAACGTCGCCAAGCGAATTACCTAGCCCAATGTGGCTGAATTTTGTTGTCACTGCAAAAGCGCGCACGGCGATTCGTCACTTTTTACGCAACCTCGATCAAACTAAGGCTCAACAGTTTGGCCAACGCTTGGTCGAACGTGCCTTGAGTCGGTATGAGCACACTTTGGCCGACGTGCCTGAAAAAGATCTCAATGCCCTGCTAGCCGAATTCCATTTTAATACCGTTGATGATCTGTTTACAGATGTAGGCCTCGGTAATCATTTACCTAGCCAAATTGCTCAGCGTTTGTTACAGCCCAAAACAGATGGAGACGACGGTACGCAGGTTTTTCCAACTCGGGAAACAGCGCCGTTGCTGATTGAAGGCCGGGAAGGCTCGGTGGTTAGTTTATCTAAATGTTGTAGCCCAATCCCGGGTGATAACGTGCAAGGCTTTATCACGGCCGGGCAGGGTGTTGCGGTGCATCGTGCAGGATGTCGTAATGTTCGTCGCTATCGTCGTCGGCCAAAAGAATGGGTGGCAGTGGAATGGGCGCCCGATATAACTGATGTGTTTGAAGCTGAAATGACTATCCAGCTTATGAATCAACCGGGCGCTTTAGCACGGGTCACATCCACCATGTCATTGATGAACGTCAATATCGAGCAATTGGATTTTAATAAAAAAGGTGACGATGATATCCAGATTCGCTTTGTGCTATCAGTGACTGATCGCTTACACCTTGCTCGTATCATTCGTCGCTTGCGTAATTTAACTGTTGTAAGGAACGTTAAGCGCGATCGCTAGCGCGCGGGTTATACTGATGCCTCTAATTATAAGGGGTGTCACATGGCTCGTAATCCAGTAGTAACAGATAAAGCACCCAGTGCTATTGGCGCTTATTCTCAGGCCATTAAATGCGGTGATACCGTGTATTTATCAGGTGCTATTCCATTGGTGCCAGAAACAATGGAGCTCGTCAGCGATGATGTTCGTACCCAGGTAGAACAAGTGTTTACCAATCTTGATGCGGTGTGCCGTGCCGCTGGCGGCTCATTTGCCGATGTCGTCAAACTCAATGTCTACCTGACTGATCTTGCTCATTTTCCCATCGTTAATGAGGTCATGGCTGATCGTTTTGAAGAGCCTTATCCTGCGCGTGCAGCAATTGGTGTGGCATCGTTGCCTAAAGATGTGGCTGTTGAAGTTGAAGGCATCATGCATATGTCCTCACCTACGCGGGGATGACGGGCTTCCGTCTTCCCCGCGTAGGCGGGGATCTGTGCACGGTAGAAAATGGGTCGGGTGTTCCAGAATCTATGGGAGGGTGCTCAGCTGACTAACACTCCAACCAAACCCACCGCGCTGGATCATATTCCAGTCACCCAGCTTAAAGGAGTGGGTAGTGCGGTGGCTGAAAAGCTTGCAGGTATTGGCATCCGGACAGTTCAGGATGTGCTGTTTCACTTGCCGTTTCGTTATCAGGATCGTACGCGCCTATCTAAAATTGGGTCGCTGCGGCCTGGTATGGAAGGTGTGATTGAAGTAGAGGTTGAATTGTGCGAAGTGGTGATTCGCAAACGGCGTTCGATGTTGGTTAGGGTGTCGGATGGTACTGGCTTACTCACTTTGCGTTTCTTTCATTTTAATAAAAAACAACAAGAGCAATTTAAACGAGGCAATAAGTTGCGTTGTTTTGGTGAAGCGCGGCGTGGCCCGGGCTCGCTTGAGATGGTGCACCCTGAGTACCGTATGCAATCTCAAGGGGCGGCGCTTGAAGAAACACTGACACCATTTTACCCCACAACTGAAGGTGTCCAACAAGCATCGTTGCGTCGTTTAACTGATCAAGCATTAGCACTATTAAAAAATAACCGAGTAAGGGATTGGCTGCCAGCAGAGCTAATTGATGGTCATCAGTTGCCTGATCTTGCTACCGCGTTATCGATAGTACATAGGCCTCCACCTGATGCTGACGTAAGAGCCTTGATGGATGGCTTGCATCCTGCGCACAGGCGCTTAGCCCTTGAAGAACTCATCGCACATCGCTTGGGCTTGCGATTACTGAGGCTGCGCACTCAAACACGCGAATCTCCTTTAATAACGCCTGAAGGTAACACTGCGCGCGCCTTGTTGGCGTCCTTAGAGTTTGATTTAACAGCAGCGCAACGCAGGGTACTCAAAGAAGTTGTGCTCGATATGAAAACACCGGAGCCTATGTTGCGCCTAGTACAAGGCGATGTAGGCTCGGGTAAGACTATTGTTGCAGCCTTGGCGGCGGCACAAGCTGTGGAGGCTGGTTATCAAGTTGCGATGATGGCGCCAACAGAGATTTTGGCAGAGCAACACCTGCTTAATTTTGCGCAATGGTTTGAGCCCTTGGGGATAGACGTTGGTTGGTTAACCGGTAAATTACGCGCAGCACAACGCAGAGACGCTATTGAAGCGGTAGCGATGGGGCGACAAAAAATAGTGGTTGGCACTCATGCATTATTTCAAAATGATGTTGAATTTAAAAGTTTGGGCTTAGCGATTATCGATGAGCAGCATCGTTTTGGTGTGCATCAACGTATGGCCTTACGTAATAAGGGAGCGCATTCAAATGTGCTGCCGCATCAGCTCATCATGACCGCCACCCCGATACCTCGCACGCTAGCCATGACGGCCTATGCTGATTTAGATTGTTCGGTGATAGATGAACTTCCGCCAGGGAGAAAGCCAGTGACCACTATTGCTGTTGAAAATAACCGCCGCGCGGAAGTGGTGGCCAAGGTAGATGAAGCGATTGCAAGCGGGCAGCAGGTTTATTGGGTCTGCACCTTGATCGAAGAAAGCGAATCATTGCAAGCCGAAGCTGCCGAAGATGCCGTCACCACATTGCAAGAAGCGCTACCTAGTAGGCGGG
This sequence comes from uncultured Granulosicoccaceae bacterium, assembly GCA_937958675.1. Taxonomy (GTDB): domain Bacteria; phylum Pseudomonadota; class Gammaproteobacteria; order Granulosicoccales; family Granulosicoccaceae; genus Granulosicoccus. Next base: position 7,983 of record CALGND010000186.1, on the reverse strand, counting down.
TTGGTTTAGTGCATGGGCGATTAAAACCATCTGATAAAGAAGCCATAATGCAACGCTTCAAAAATCAAGAGCTTGATGTCTTGGTGGCTACTACGGTAATCGAAGTGGGTGTTGATGTGCCGAATGCTTCCCTAATGGTGATTGAAAATGCAGAGCGTTTAGGCTTGTCGCAATTGCATCAGCTGCGCGGGCGTGTAGGTCGTGGTAGCGCACAGAGTCATTGCATATTATTTTTTCAAGGCCCATTATCTGAAACAGCGCGTCAGAGAATCAGCATTATGCGCGAAACCAATGATGGATTTGTCATTGCCCAAAAGGATCTTGATATCAGAGGCGCAGGAGAGGTGCTGGGTACTCGCCAAACAGGGTTAGCAGAGTTTCGCATCGCCGAACTTGGCCGTGACAGTGATTTGCTCGATACTGTTAGTGAAATTGGTGATCGCCTACTCGACGCATATCCTGAAAACGTTCACGGTTTGATAAGACGCTGGATAGGAGAAGAGAAGAACGACTACGGCGGGGTCTAGGGTACCGCACTCACTGTCAGTTTTGTTAGGTAGCCGTGGCGTCGGCTCTTCGGTATCGGATCACAAGCATAATTACCCCGATTACCAAACCGGCTATTGCGCCATAGAGGTGAGAGTTAACCACGACACTGCCTCCTGCTACAGATTCACTGCCTGGCAATGGGCCAGCCACCTGCTCCCACACTAACTTTGCGCTAACCATCGCCAGAAGTGCTGAGGCTGATAGTGGGTAACGTTTCAGATCGGCAAGGCTACCGGCGATAATTAGCCCGTGCAAGGTGCCAGAGAATCCGACATACCAGTTGATCTGCTGATCAAAGAAAAATAAGCCAAGGCCCACACAAATACTTGAGAAAATGATGATTAGTAGCCATTGCCACACATTGAATTGTGTCCACACTAGCGCCACTATGAGTGCAAGACCCGCCATATTCATTCCCAGGTGGCTGTCGCTAAGGTGTACAAAGTTACCGCTAAGTAACAACCACCAGTGACCTTTTTCGATGGCTTGACGGTCAAAGCGCAAAGTAGGCTCAAGGCCAGAGAATTGCAATACAAGGCATAGTACGGCTATGCCGATCGCTAACCAAATAGCCGGGTTGCGTAAGTACTGCTGGAGTGTGGATGTCATGAGCTAAATGTAGGTTAAATTGCGCTTATCGTGCGTTTTTCCTGCGGTATGAATACCGACTAGCTTGGCGTCGATTGCTCTGTGGCTTTACACCAACATGCTATTCTTGATAGCAGTGAAAGTGCCTTTTGGCACCAAAGAATTAACAGGAGATACCCTTGAACAGCAGTATGAAGAATAAGTTGTCTGTCACTAGCCTGCAACGCGGCTTTACTTTGATCGAAATCATGGTGGTAGTAGCCATTATCGCCATTCTAGGTGCAACCGTTGTGCCTAAGGTTATCAACTACCCCAATGATGCCCGGGTGACGAGAGCCAAAACCGACATTAATAATTTCGCTCAAGCGCTAGAGCTGTACAAGCTCCAAAATTATAGCTACCCGTCTACTGAGCAAGGCTTAGAAGCTCTGGTTGAAAAGCCTACTGGAGATCCGGAGCCTGCTAACTGGACAGATAGCTATATCCAAACGCTAAATAAGGATCCGTGGAATCGCCCATATCTCTACCTTAGCCCAGGTGAAAACGGTGATTACGACATTATCTCCCTAGGTAACGATGGTGCTGAGGGCGGCGAGCGCTACGATGCCGACATCACTAATAACTAAGTTCTTAGGTTTTTACACGGAATTAAATACGCTCGATGCGCAAGCGATATCAATCCGCAGGTTTTACACTAATCGAGATATTGGTTGTCATAACCATTATCGCGATTTTAGTGGGCGCGGTTGTGCTCAAAATAAGTGTCAAAAACCCAGCTAGAGATATTAAAGATACGGCAGTGCGCACCTATTTACTAATGGGGCTAGCATCAGATCAAGCCGTTTATACACGCCAGCAATTCGGAATTCGATTTCATCCTGAATCCTATGAGTTTTACTTTTTAGAGCCTGGCGAAAAAGGCGAACAGACTTGGCAAGTACTGGAAGACGACAAGCTCAAATTTAAGCCCCTTGCTGAGAAGCTCGATATCGCTGTTGATATCTCTGGTTTACCCATTGTGCTCGAAACACTGACGGATGAATTGGCCGATGCTACAGATGAAGACCCCATCAAGCCGCACGTTATGTTTTTATCAAATGGCGAAATAATGCCTGATTTTAGGGTGGTTTTTGCTGATCCTGATAGCGATATACAGCATCAGGTCATGACTGGAGAAGAAGAGCCCATCGTTGTTGAGCAACTCAACTGATATGGCTCGGCGCGTTAAAGGGTTCACCATAATAGAGGTGATGGTCGCTCTGGCTATTCTGGCAATTGGTGTTGCTGCCCTAGTATCGTCCTCAGGCGCTAGTGCATTTAGAGCGGGCGTTCTGCGTGATCGAGAAATGGGCAGGTGGGTTGCCAGTAATCATTTAACGTTTATGCAGGTATCGCCAGGCTGGCCTTCATTTGGTACAAAGAATACAGAAGTAGAAATGGGCAATACAGTTTGGTACGTGCGCACCATCACTCAAAAAGTGGCCGACGGTGACTTGCGCCGTTTAGATGTTGAAGTGCGCCGAAAAGAAGACGAAGATGGTTATATCTATAAGGTAGCAGGCTTTGTTGGAAATCCGGAGCAGCGGCCATGAACCGCTCTTACGCCCCAGCTAATACACGCCTCGCGGTTGGCAGCGTTATCCATAACGTTATTTGTAAAAAAAGCCAACGCGGTTTTACACTGATCGAACTATTAGTGGCGATGTTTCTGCTCTCCGTTATGGGTGCGGCTGGTTTCAAGATGCTGTCGCAAATTAATGGCGCGCGCGGCATTATGGAAGACCAGTCTGATCGTTTACACAGTTTGCAACGTACTTTTTATTGGATGGCCGAAGACGTCACGCAAGTGATCGACAGACCAGTGCGCTCGGCACTTGATTCGAACCTGCCAGGTTTACAGTTCAGCTTGGAAGGCGGTGCCTTGATGGAGTTCACCCGTTCGGGTTGGGCTAATCCTGCAGAAGATGTTTCACCCACACGCTCCAGCTTGCAACGTATAAGTTATTCACTTGAGGGCGACGGATTTTATCGTAGCTATTGGTATCATCTCGATCCACTTGAAGAGGAACCGACAAAAAGACGGCGGCTGCTCGGTGGCGTTGAGAATTTGACACTACGCTTTATTGATAATCAAGGTGAATGGAAAACTAACTGGCCCCCATTAGACGTAGAAGACCCAGGCATGCCAAGAGCGATAGAATTCACCTTTGAGCTGGAAGATTTTGGCACTGTTAGCCGCCTGTTTGCGTTACCAGGGTAGTGATATGAGCTATTTGAAGCGTCAACAAGGTATCGCCGTCATCACAGCCATGCTGATTGTGGCATTAGGGACTATAACTGTAGTAGCGATTGCGGCGCGCCAGCAATTTGATATGCAGCGAGAGCAGAACGAGGGCCTGATTCAAATGGCTCGAGATTTCTCGATTAGTGGCGAACGCTTTGCCGTAGCTATGCTCTATAGGGACAGAAAGGAGGGTTTGCGTAACAACTCTGATTCATTGGACGACGATTGGGCGCAAACCATACCGCCAGTACCGATCGACAACGCATCTATCAAAGGTTGCATTGTGGACATGCAAGGTCGCTTTAATTTGAATAACCTGATCAACGAGGAAGGTAATTTAGTTGATCAGTACGTCGAGCAGCTTAAGAGCCTGCTAAGCGAATTGAATATTGATCAAGCGAAGGCGGAGGCGATTGCCGACTGGGTTGATAAAGACGTCAATGCAACCGTGCCAGATGGGGCAGAGGATGATTACTATACTGGGTTAAATCCTGCGTATCGCGCTGCGAATCAACCGTTTTATAGTGTCAGCGAATTGTTGTTGGTAAAAGGGTTTAGCGCAAATGTAGAAGAGGAAAAAGCAGATTTTGATTTGCTGGTACCGCACTTAGCCGCGTTACCCCACGACGGCAGGGCAACTCCGGTTAATGTTAATACGGCGACGCCAGAAGTTCTTGCATCGTTGTCTCCTTTTTTAAAGGATTTGGGTGGTACTTTGTCTCGTTGGGATACAGGTGCTTATGAAGACTACCCCGAGTGTGAGGATATTTTTGATTTAGATGCTGAAGAAACAGCCGGATCAATTTTGCAAGATGATGAGTTGTTGCCATACGAAAGTGTGCTGCTATTTGACGAGGAGGCAGCCCCAGGTGCTGGAGACGAGGTGGCGCCGGCGGGCAGTTACGATGTTCAGTCGCGTTACTATCAATTGCGTATCGATATGGCAACAGAAGGTTTAGCGATATCGCAGTTTACGTTGTTAGAAAGACAAGACGACGGCAAGGTTAGAGTGCTATCTCGTTCGCGGGATGTTTTTTGAGCGATATCGAAGGCGATATTTACGTGTTTTTAAGATGTAACAACAAGTAGTTACTAATAGCAGGTTGATCATGCTGGTTAACCTAAACAAAGAGTTTAAATAAGTTGGCAAAGAACGTCATCATTCATTTACCCGTAGTAGGGGAAGATCTTGCGCATTGGGCTGTGTCCGATGACAAGGGACAGCTTACTAGCGATCAATCCAGTGGCACATTGAGCGAAGCCGCAGCTTCAGTAGATGGCCGACGTGCGGTATTGATTGTACCTGGCGATGATGTGTTGCTTGCGCAAGCCAAGGTGCCAGGTGGTTCAGCAGCCCGCGCACAGCAGGCTGTGCCGTTCGCTTTAGAAGATCAACTTGCTGATGACGTGGATGAATTGCATTTTGCGCTTGGCAGTAAAGGTAAGGATGATAATTATCCGGTAGCCGTTGTTGGCCGCCAGACTATGGACACAGTAAAACAGCAATGCGCTGATGCGGGACTACGTGCTAGCGAAATCGTGCCTGAAACCTTAGCTTTGCCAAAATTCAGTGGCGCCGACGTTGGTGAGTCTGCATGGACTGCTTTGTTGGATAAACAACAAGCCGTGGTGAGGCTAAATGGTTATGCCGGTTTTGCAACTGATGCATCAATGGCGGGCATTATGCTCGACGGTGCGCGTCAGGATTTACCAAGCGACATCAATGCATCGATGGTGGTTTTCCGTACTGATCCAGGTGTTTGCGTTCCAGAGTTCGACGATATCGAAATGGAAACACGCGAATGCGATAGTAAGCTTAGCCTCTATGCAAGCGGCTTGGCCTCTGCGCCACGTATCAATTTGCAGCAAGGCGAGTACAACCCTAAAACTCAACTAAATAAAAACTGGAAGCCTTGGCGCTGGACTGCGGTATTAGCGGCGGTGCTCTGCGCTATTTTTCTAGGCGGCAAGGTGATGGAGCAACAACAGCTTAAGCGTCAGGTGGCTAGTTTGGATGCCCAAATGACTGACGCGTTTAAAAAAGCCATGCCTGGTGTCAAGATGCAACGTCCAGTGAGGCAAGTAAGGGCGGAGCTTGCAAAGTTAAGTGGGGGCTCGCCAGAGGGTTTTATTAATAGCTTGCACCACATCACCGGAGCACTAGCAGAGCAGCCGCAAACTGTCGTGCGGTCAATCAATTTTCGCAGTGGGCGATTTGAGCTGGATATCAACACCGATGCCATACCCAGCCTTGATTCGCTTGCAGCTGATCTTAACAAGCGCGGTAACTTAACCATGACGACGCAATCAGCTAATCGTGAAGGTGATGGCTTGCGTAGCCGTATTCGAATCGAATGATCGCCAATAGCGCTAGTGCAAACGTAAACGAACAACTGAATACAAGACAATGAAAGAGTGGTATTTAAGACAATCGCCTAGAGACCGAATGATCGTTATCGCGGTTACTGCGCTGACGCTAATTGGATTATTGTATGCGCTGCTGTGGTACCCGCTGAACAGTAGTATTCAAAGCCAGCGTTCTGCAATTGAAACTAAAACGGGTTCTTTAGCTTTTCTGAATCAGAGCATTCCAACGCTTGCAGGTTTGAGAGCAGGTGGCGGTATTCAAAAGGAAACTAACAAATCGCCGTTTCAGTTACAAGACCAAATAACTGATGAACTAGAGTCCGGTAAACCTGAACGAGCCGAACCGGTGGGTGACAAAAAAGTACGTATGAGCTTTAACAATGTTGCCTTTGACAAACTCGTGTCTGTTATCGCAGAGCTTGAGCTCTATGGGGTACAAGTGGATACCATTAACGTCACTCGCAAGAAGGATACTGGCTATGTGTCGGCCCGCATGACGATGGTGGGCAAATGATGCGTGTTATTTGGTTAAGCCTGCTTTGCATATTGGCGTTTGTGATATCCATAGCAGTGTTATTTCCAGCCTCTTTCGTCACTGACAAAATCAAAGCTGACATTATGCCCATTGCCTTAAGCAATGTTGAGGGCAAATTGTATAACGGCTCAGTAGGCTTAGTTGAAAACAAAGACGACTTACTCCCCTTGGAATTTCAGAACGTACGTTGGACACTTGCACCTTCTTCAATCCCGACGGGTGGCGGTGTGAACGTTAAGTTTGATGGTTACGGTGGCAATGGCGAAGGCTTAGTTAAACGCGCCTGGAATGGCGATATGTCAGTCAGTGATATGAATTTCACAGCCAAAGCGCCTGAGTTCGATTCGTTTACGCTGCCGTTTGCTAGCCTGAAGGGTGATGTGTCAGGTACGGTGCAATCGCTACAGCTTAAAAACCAGCTGATGACCGAATTCGTTGGCGAACTATTATGGAATGATGCCGAACTAACGCTTCCCGTCAATATGGTGCTTGGCAAAGTGGAGCTGGACATCAAGCCAGAAGCTGAAAATACACACATTGCAAACATCCAGGCACGTGGTGGTGAGGTTGATGCTGATGGGAAAGTAACGATCACCTTGCAGGGTGATTTCAATGCAGATGTGGTTCTTACGCCTACTAGCTCCGCCTCTCCTGATATCGTTAACACGCTCAGCCAGTTTGCTCGTCGCGATGCACAAGGGCGTTATCGGTGGGTGCAGCGTGGCAACGTTAATCGTTTGTAGGCAGGCGTTTGTAAACCACGGCGCAAAAAATGCCACAGAAGGTACTGTTTAAGTAACAGTAGGCAAAACGTTATATGAGTGTTTAATAAACCGAGTGTTCGTCCGCTAAGTTTTTTAGAACCAGCACGGAGCAAACGGTGTTTCTCACTCCCGAGACAACCGAATATCTCACTCACCGAGCGCTTAAGCTAGCGCACGAAGCGGGTGATCGCATTTTAGATGTGTATCGTAACGTCGAAGATGGTTGCAAAGTAAGCTATAAGGCTGATAACACGCCAGTCACGGATGCTGATCTTGCGGCACATCGCTTGATCACTGATGGACTCCGAGCACTCACCCCAGACTTGCCCGTACTATCAGAAGAGTCCGATGAGATTCCATACACTGAGCGCAATCAATGGCCTCTATACTGGTTGGTTGATCCCTTAGATGGTACGGCTGAATTTCTACGACGTAACGGTGAGTTCACGGTCAATATTGCCTTGATTCAAAACGGCCGCCCAGTGATCGGCGTAATAGCTGCACCAGTGTTGGATGTGGCCTATTTTGCTGCTCGCTCGTGTGGTTCTTGGAAGCAATACGGGCGTTACGAGCCCGTCGAGATCCATGTGCGATCAGTGCGTAAGAAAAACCCTGTGGTGGCTTGCAGTCGTTGTCCAACAGTGGGGCGGCGATTTCAGCAATTTCTGGATAAGTTGGGTACCCATGATGAGATTCAGATGGGGGCGGCCCTCAAATCATGCCTGGTTGCTGAAGGCATCGCTGACGTTTACGCTCGCCTCGGGCCAACCTCAGAATGGGATACAGGTGCTGCTCAATGCATCGTTGAAGAAGCAGGTGGCCATTTTACCGATACCAAATTGTGTGATTTACGTTACAACACGCGCGAATCATTGCTGAATCCGCATTTTCTGGTT
>CALGND010000185.1 GCA_937958675.1 uncultured Granulosicoccaceae bacterium | reverse complement strand
TGGTCACGGCTCATTAAGTTGTACTTTATCATTTGCTGCGGTAAAGGCATACTGACAGCGTGAACCTTTTTTGAGCTCTTTGGAAATTCATGAATAGGGAATCCACCCAATTAACAATGCGGCTAAGGCTAATATAGTGATATCGCTTAATTCGTTCTAAACGTTCCAATCCAATATTGTCGGGATATAGAACAGTTAACGAACACATTCCCAAATATTGACGTACCTTCAAGAGCATAATAATTGTGTTATTGATTTTGGGGCTGGGCATTCGATTTATGAAAATGCTGATAATCATCCTTTCGCACGTGTTTGCGTTAGCGCTCACTGCGAAATCAATATTTTGACTCCTATTAAAAGAACCACGATCAATATGATCTTACGAAACACTTGTGTATTGACTTTGCTTCTGAATACTTCTCCAATTAAGGTCCCGACTAATCCAGGAATGGTCGCAACCACTGAGACGAACATTAATTGCTGAGAAAGATTACCGTTAGAGAAGTGACCCGCTAACAACGCAATTCCTGAAATTAGGAATGCTAGTCCCATAACCGATACAGCGGTAAGTTTTTCGATATTGCGACTGATGACGTAAAACGCCAGAGGAATTGCAATAAGTCCGGACAAGCCTCCTGCAAAGCCTGCAGCAGAACCAAATATGAGTTGTGCTGAATAGTCTTTAGAATCTGGAATGGTGGGTAGTTTAAAGCCTAGGTTCATCAGAGCGTAAGTTATGGCTAGCAATCCAAGCAATACTGAAATGGAAGTGATCGGCAATAAGGTGGAGAAATACACAGTTGGAGCCATGATCACACTCATACTGATCAAGAATGGCATATAGTTACGCACGGTGTAAGTCAGTTTGCCCCCAAACAAACCTTGTCTGACGTTACTGACAATAAGTGGAATTGCCACAATGGTGGCAGCCAATACTGGGTCGTATAGAAGACCGATGATCGGTACGGAAATTAGCGCCATGCCGAGGCCAGCTAGCCCTTTGAGCGCTCCTCCAACAAAGTAAACCAAAATAATAGTGATAATTAAATCTACAGGATACATAGATTGCCAGTAGGCATTATCCGTAAAGATAGGCAGTGTGTGCAACTCTGTGTAAATGAACAGCAGTATTGAGAGCATTACACCGAAAATAAACGATACGAATGATGTCAATGCAATTGAATTGACATTTGTAGTGTTGTTTTTTGCGGTCTGTTTTTTATTTAATTTGGGCTTTGAACTTGTACTTAGTTTTGGGGCAGGTTTGCTATAAGTGTAAGATTGATTGTTGCTACTGACACCTATTCCATACTTTGGCATTAGTCGAGTGCGCAGCTTATATTTTAATTGAGTATTAATGTGGATTCGTTTACGTTTAGCATTCCATTTTCGTTGTAGAACCAACCGTTGAATGTAACGTGGGTTGTTTTTTGTTGATGCTACCTTTCGCGGCGTTGCATCTTTTCTGCGAACACAGCAATCCTTTGCCTCGTGTCCTATGCTAGTTATCACTTGTTTCACAAAAGAAATCCTTTCAATGCAAATACTGTGGTTTATTTCAAAATGTACTTATCGCAATTTTCGTTTATCAATGATCGATGCCAGATACGTATATCTGTGCGTGTTGAAAGAGTGAATAATTAGTTTCTGATAGAGATAACGAGCCTCCACGTAAAAATTCTCTACGAAAAAATAGAAATAATTACTTTCCAAAGAGATATGTTATTTACGAATCGCGGTCCAATGAAGATCATTACCGAAAGCTGGAGCGCAGAATTGAGGATCCATTTTTGATCGAGAAGATCCTGTCTCACCTGGAGGGCAGGGGTTTATAGGAGTCACCGACTCGTCGCCTTGGAGCACGCGCCACGTCAGCGGTTTGCGAGCCATCTCAAGAGCCACAGTCGCCCGGCGAGGGATGTCGATCAATACGGAATAAGTAAGAGGCGAGTAGGGTAATGGCTGCGCGGCGGTGATTGGTCAGGTAACAGATGAGTGATAGAGCAGGCTGCGTCGGTCCCAACCAGCGTGTCAAACAGTAGTATGACTAACGTACTGACCTTCAGCGAAATTGATTGATTCAAGCTCACTCGTACCGTGCATCACGCAACTAGAATCAATGTAGCGAAACATCGACGCTTGGAATGGGCCCCATAAGTATTTTTTTATAGCGCTATTTTCGCTAAGCCCACCGGCAAGGGTGTTGGAAACTCCTCGCTCGATTTGCATTACATCTCCCAACAAAGTGGTAGGCAGCTTACCCTGAGTAAAGCCACATCCTTCAACATAGGCAGGTTCTGCAAGGCGAGTCATAGCATTCAGCTCAACGGCAGTGGGCTCATTTATCGCATCATCACTAGGTAGCCACTGCCATGTACCCGTTCCACAAATTCGATCAGGGGCCACGCAGAATGACATGGTTTTGATCATGCCGGTGGTAGCACTGGATTTTATATTCAGTGGCACTGGAGCATCGTGCGGTAACGCTGGGATGAACATGATGGGAGCGTATTGCAAGGTGATTACGGCCGATGCGTAACCATTGCGTTCCAACATATGACGAAGCGATACGTGCAGAGGAAAGAATCCATCAATCGTATCGTTAAAAAGATGGCCATCGGGTTCTATCGAGGATGCGAAGCTGTTCATCAGAACAAATTAAAGTATTCGTTTTGCTCCCATTCTGAAACCGTCATCGAATAACGTTCCCATTCGGCTCGCTTAATGTGAGCAAGATAGTGAACAAATTCCTCTCCAAGCATTGCCTGGAAAAGTGGACTCGCTTCAAACGCCTTGATAGCATCAAATAAACTGGCAGGCAAAGCTTGTGCGATGCTGGAATAGGGAGTGTTGGTAGCAGCAGGAGCTTGCAGTTCGCGATTGATGCCATCCAGTCCTGATAACAGTTGAGATGCCAGTGCGAAATAGGGGTTGGCGGAGCTATCAGCAACCCGATTTTCTATGCGGCTGGCATGGTCCCCAGGGTATAACAGAGCTCGCACCATAGCTCCGCGGTTGTCAGTTCCCCATTGGATGCTATTAGGCGCAAGTTGATGCGGCAAAAAGCGCTTATAACTGTTGATGGTAGGTGTGGTCATTAAGCAGCTAGCGGCTGCGTTTTCTAATAGGCCTGCGATCCATTGATTGGCCGTTGGCGTTAGTGAACCTAACGCTTTTGGCATTAAAGCATTCGTGTTGGTTTTAAGCTCGGTTACAGATTGATGAATGTGCCAGCCGTTAGCGGCTGCGTTTTCTAGTTTCGGCTTGGCCATAAAGCTTGCGTGCAAACCACGTGCATGGCAAACCTCTTTTACCATCGTACGAAACAATACAAAACGATCGGCTTGATCCATCGGTGAGGAGGGTTCGAAAGTAAACTCAAATTGGCTTGGCCCCATTTCGATTTCAACACTACACGGTTGCAGGTTCAGCTGCTCAGCCATCCGTCGTAGGTGATCCAATAGTGCTTCACATTCACCGTAACGAGTTTCTGTTAGGAACTGATAGCCTTGGGTTGTGTTGCGTGTGGAAATTGCAGCAGGTGGCATCGTGGCTTGCGCATGTTCCAGTCCGTCGTCTACACGCTCGAATACCTGAAACTCAACTTCAAGACCGAATGTTGCAGAAAATCCAGCATCGCTGAGTTTTGATTCAGAGCGACGTAGAATTTCTCGTGAGCTAAGCGTAACTCGCTCACCGGAGCGATGCAGTGAGTCGCACATTAAAAGGGCTGAATGTGGCGACCACGGAATTTTACGAAAACTGCCAACTACCGGTGCGCAAATGAAATCACTTGCCCCTGCCAGGGCTTGGGCATCGAATGAGATATCATTATCCCATACTGGAAAAACAGTGTGGTGCGATGTGTCTTTTAACAATAAGGTCGAGGGCATTCCCATACCCGTGCACAGCACGCTTTCTAATGCATGCGCTGTAATGGTTTTGCCACGTAATATTCCGTGTTGGTCGGGAAACACCACGCGGATGGTTTCGATGCCCTCTGATTCAACCCGTTTAAGAATCTGCACTGCTTGATCAATGGCAGAGTCATCATAATACTGTGATGCGTATAGGCTTCCGTTTCGAAGTCGATCTCCAGTATGTTCGCTCATTTAAATCGTTGCATCCCAAGGGCAGTCGGCCCGGCGAGTCGTATCGGCTTGCTGACTGATATGTTCCCAGTTTTCTGTGTCTGCGATGACGTCATTAGATAGTGGGCCAGTGATGTTTGGCACATCGGCGTTGCGCATGGGTAGTTCATCGATGCGACCATTGGCAACCGATTCAATAGCAGCACGAAGCTTTCGGCGATATCGAATAATCGCCACATCCGAGCGACCTAAATGCTCTTGTGTGCGGTTTTGAATAGGGCCCATCCCTTCAACGGCCCATTGATCATGAACATTGATATCTTCACCCATGCCTGTGAATGTCTTTTTTTGTTGTTCTTCTGGGTCGTAGTGGTAGTTATTAGACTTATTTTTCAGTGGTGCATAGGTGGGTAAGCTGTGTTCTTTTAAGCGTTGCTCACGCATCAATTTTTTATCAACCGGTTTATCAAAACTGGTGAACATCGTAAACCAATAGCATGTTTCATCGTCAACAGGAACATGCCACTGAGTGATAATCATTTCGCGCGACATGGGAATGCAGATCGCTGCTGGAAAAATTTGATTAGTCACTCGCACATGCGTCAACTCATTTTTCATGTGCCGTAAGGCCGTTATTTTTAAACCAAAATCAGTTTCATCGACATGAATATCGGGGCTAGGGTATTCGCGTAAAACTTGTGTAATAGGCATGTTCGCCCCTTCTGTCTTATCACGAAATTGTTTTCCGTAACTGTCATCAGGGTTTTCATCTTCAAGAAAACGATGTAAGAACGATGCATGCGCTGGGTCGATGCCAATTTCTAATGCTTGCAGCCAATTGCACTCCCACAATCCCTTAAAAGAAAAGACATGACTATCAGGTGCGCGAAAACAATCTAAATTAGGTAATGATGGAGGGACGGCATCTGGGCCTAAGTAAGCAAATATGGCACCTTTTATAATCTTAACGGGGTAGGTGGGGCCTTCAGTATTAATAACGATATCTTTTGCATTTGGGTAATGAGTAGAATTTTCGTTCGCATTGGAGACCCTTGTTGCCAAAAGAAGCTCGCCTTTATCATCGTGAAACAGTGCCAGACGTTCACCTAAAAGATTGACAGGAACTTTATCTCCATGCGCAAGCTCATCTTCCAATGCGGCCGGTAGCCAGTAGCAACGCAAAACAGCACCTGCGTCCGTACCTGGGCCAATGCGTGTGATTTGATCATTACGTTGTCGACTGATCATGGAGATTCCTATTCTTCGTGCACTAGAGCACTAATTTTACCGTCTGATTCTCTTACCGAGATCATAGGCACTTTAATCTGTGTGTGAAGGGTTGATCCGATCGGTTCGGCCGGCTGTTCAACACATTGACCCGTGCGATCAAAATGCCAGCCATGAAACGCACAGCGTAAGCCGTTATCTTCAAGTCGCCCAAAACACAAATCAGCCCCTCGATGGGGGCAGTGGCGACCAATTAATCCTAGTTCACCTTCATCGTCACGAAAAAGAACGTATTGTTCACCTGCTAAAACGATGGGTATGACTGGTCGTGGCAAATCTAATTCTGCCGATGTGGCGATCACCGTCCATTTCCCTGTATTGTCCGATGAGGCCATTGTCGCTTGTTGTTTTTCTGTTGTTTGTCGCTGCTAATTGCCAAAAATGACAATGCCCTAGCGTATTTCACTTCTGCCGAATATAGCGATAAGTAGGGGGTGGAGTCAACAGGATGGGCATAGTTGACCCAGTATTTGAGAGTTGATGCGATTTAAATCGAACAGAGAATTTAGCTTTTATTATGAGCTGTGGTTTTTGAGTGTATTCTAGCTTTACGCTATTTGTTCGCTGCTTAACATCTTTAAGAAATAATCTAGTTTCTTGGAATCGTAGGTGTGCCTGATAGGTGGCTTCTGTTCCAATAGTTTGAGCTAGGTCAGTATTTAATTGGGTAGTCGTTGCGCCTGTGTTCGGTGATAATGAGCCATGTCTTCCTCTTTGCAATCCGTTCAATCAACCGTGCTCAGACGCGCGAGTTTCAGCCGTTGTCGAGGTTATCGATATTCTCTAACTAGGCAGTTCAGTGTCGGCCGGGGTTGTTGTGTGATGATTGGTCTTAACCCAAGTGTTGCGGACCATCGACGCGACGATCCAACGATCAGACGTTGTATGCAATTTGCTTACGACTGGGGTTATCAGGAGCTGATTATGGTTAACCTGTTCGCTTGGTGTGCGACAAAACCTGAAGACCTTAAGCTGGCCGATGCGCCGGTAGGGCCACGCAATTTAAGGGTGATCAGGCAATCTGCCGGTCGCGCAGACCGCATCGTGTTGGCTTGGGGATGTGATGGCGCTTATCAGTCGCAGGGCCGCAAAGTAATCGAGTTGTTGAGCGACTATCCGTTGAGCTGTTTTGGTGTGACCAAACAACTTGAACC
>CALGND010000184.1 GCA_937958675.1 uncultured Granulosicoccaceae bacterium | reverse complement strand
ACTGGCAAGGTAGCGCAGGATCGCACCAGATTCCCACAGTGGAGGATTGTCGCCATCAATCAATGTGGGGATCGTACCGTTTGGATTCATAGCCAGGTATTCAGGTGTTTTATTGACCCCATACATTAACCCAGCATCGATTCGCTCGAATGGTAAATTAAGCTCTGCGATACACCACATCACGCACTGCACATTAGAAGAGCTTGCGCGCCCCCATACTTTAATCATCGATTTAATGTAGCCTCATTTAATAGTGTGTATTGAGCAAACTTGGTTTAATCATGTTTATATCTTATATTTCATTAAGCTATAAAAATTTAGGGCAGCTTAGGAGTTAACATTATGTCTACACTAAGGCCATCTGTTGCTTGCCGAGCTCTGTTAAGTCATGAATTGTTGCACGGCCATTAAAGTCAACTTCATAGTCTTCTGCAGCAAAATCAGGAGCACTACGGCCACTAATGAAGCTATTTGCCTGACGAAGTGCGTAGGCTCGATTCTTATTACAAACAGGGCTTGCGCCAACATAGATAACACTTGCGTATTCTTTTCCCTTGTGTTCTTTACCAACTGCGTGAATAACATCAGGGTGCCACCAGACGGTGTCACCAGGTGCAACGGTTTGTATGGGTAACAAACCCGCGATAAGATCTGGATGCAATTCGGCATTAACGCCAAGCGCTCGACCAGGCACAGCTAGGCACAATTCGTTATCTGGGATATCTTCTTGCAATGCACGTAGTAGTACGTACGAAATAGCATTGGCGACGGGTACTAACTCAAGTGTTCCATCGCCCGGCCCTTGTTCTGTTAAAGCTGTCCACCCCTGGAAGGTGCGAAACATCGAGCTAACTGCGGGCGATGAGTACTCTCGGGTCTGGGTTCGGTGAGCCGCTCGCCAAGGGTCATATTGATCAAGTTGCCCATCGAATACATGTGAGTATATTTTCTGAAAAGCTGGATCCACCCAACGTTCATACGACCCAGCATCCATATGCGCGGACAAACCCAAGGTTGCATCACCCGGTGCGCGACGACGTGTACGATCAGCGTAGCTGTAGTCAGTGTTTGGATCGAACTCTGGCCCAGCAGGGGCCTCTATATCCCAAAGGTTGTTTAAAAAGCGCTTTGTATTGGCCATTGAAGCCGCCTGTCTAGCCATGATTTGCGGACGCGACCAATACACGCCAAATATCTGTGGCTGAGCATCTTTTAGATCCCCGAAATAAGTATCAAGACCTGCTTTTTCTTTTGCTCGTTCGTAGTATTTATTGTTATCTAGATATTGTCCTAGCTCAATATTCCATTCAACTGCTTGCTCCCGCTCAAACACATTTCGTACAATGACGCATCCGCGCTCGCGTATCGCTTGCACATCAGTACGGCTTACTTTGGCATCCCGAACTTGTTCATAGGCTACTTCCGGAACGAGGTGTCCACTTCTAGCGTGCTGATCAACAATGTCTTCCACCTTGCGGCGCAATGCATCCCGAGCATTCGAATAGTGTTTAACGACGTTATTTCCCGATTTGATTTTTTGCTTTGTTTCCGCGATGAAAGCACTGGGATCAAATTGATGGATAGTCATTGTCACTCCTCTCTGCGTACTTCATTATGCCACTATCGGTGATGGTCCTCCAGTGCTACCACAAGCCGGCGCTGAACGAATCATTGGGCTAATCCCAAATGCCGAGCTTAGGGTTATGCAAGACTCTGGTCGTAACGCCTTTATAGTAGAGGATTTAGCGCTCTTTGAGTATTGAACGCATTGGCTAAATGGTTAGTGAGGTGTGACGGCACTATCAAAGTCTTGTAGTGATTTTTCGAGCGCTGACACTCCCGCCGGTAGATCGACTTCTGCCTTTAGACTAGCCAAGGTAGCGCCCAAGGCGTGAAGTGTGCGAAAAATATTATGTGCACGACATTGTTCACCCATTTGGCCCACACGTACAATATTAGCACCGAAAGAACCCGATATTTCTACCCGATAACGGCTGGACATTGAGCTTATCAGCTCTTGCTTGTTGACATTCTCTGGCACGCAAACGCCGACAACAGAGTTAAGCCTGTGCTCGGGTTGAATGTAAAGTTTGGACCCCATTGCTTCAACACCTGCTTGGAAAGCACCGGATGAGCGTAAGTGTCGCTGGAAGCGAGATTCAAGTGTTTCGTCACACACAAGTTTCAAGGCTTCGTGTATTGCGAGTACACCTGATACGGGTGCTGTGTAGTGATAAGACTTTTTATACCAAAACCGATCAGCTAATGTCGCATCAAGGCACCAGTGCCTCATAGGCGATTGCCGATCTTGTATGCTTTGCCATGCAAGCTCAGAAAACGCAACCAGCGATACGCCTGGGATCGATGATAAGCCCTTTTGGCCGCCGGTTATGACAGCATCGATACCCCATTCATCCATATGCAAAGGCATGGTGCTAAGCGTGCACACAGCGTCGACAATGATCAGACAGTTATGGTCTTTTGCAGCTTTGCAAATCGCTGGAAGATCATTGTTACAAACGGTGCTTGATGTTTCCCCTTGAACTATAGTCAAAATTTTTGGTTTGTATTGCTCTAGATATTGGGTAACGGTGTTAAGTGCCGCAGATGTTCCTGGCTCAACGATTAGCCGAGTGACGTTACCTTGTGCACGCTCGGCTAATTCAGCAAGTCGATTACTAAAAAATCCGTTACATACGCACAGGCATCGATCTTCGGGCTCAACGAGATTAGCCACTGCCATTTCCATCGCGGCAGAGCCAGGCCCTGCAACGCCTAATATTCTTGCACTATCTGTTTGGAACACATAGGAAGACATATTCTTAACCTGATCGATGATCTTTGCCATGGTGTCGCCCAAATGGTTTATCACGATTGAGTTTGCCGCGGCAACACGGGCAGGGATTGGGACAGGGCCGGCTCCCATCATTAGAAGTGGTTCTTCTGGAAGTATGCTGTCTAGTGGTTCTATTTTATTTGGCGGTGAAATGTACATTGGGATTGATCGATATGTTTAGTAATAATACCAGTCTATATTTTGATTAATCTTGTTTGTATAGACTTAAGATAGAGCTTACGTTTACAGAAAACCCTGAACAGACTGTTGTCATTGCAGTCAGAAAATCTATGTGAGCCATCTAGCGATATAGTTAGTTTAGATTGTTATGCAAAAACAATACATCACTTCTATTATTGTCTGAAATCCAATGTAGAAATACAAAGTATTAATGTTAAAAATTGATTTAGCAAATCAGAGGTGCACTGGTGAAAAGGCGTGTGTTAGCGGGTATATGACCAGTGTGAACGTAAATTAGGATTGTACGCCGTTTAAAATATGTGATAGCCACCGTTTACAGAAAGATCAGTTCCAGTAATGTAGCCACTCTCACGACTAGCAAGGAATCCAACAGCTCTGGCAATTTCACTTGGTTCAGCAAATCGACCAACGGGGATTTCACTAATTAACTTAACTTTCACCTTATCCGGCACAGCGTCTATCATGGGCGAGTTAACGTAGCCAGGCGATACCGAATTGACGGTAATACCATCTCGGGCAACTTCGCGAGCAAGAGCCTTTGTAAAACCAGTCATGCCGGCTTTGGCGGCAGAGTAGTTAGTTTGCCCAATTTGTCCGCGCTGACCATTTACCGAAGAGATATTGATGACTCGGCCAAACTTTCGAGTGGTCATTGGGCCAATACATTGCCTGGTTACATTAAATACGCCATCCAGATTTGTGCGCATCACGTCGTTCCATTGTTTTGAGTCCAACTTCGCAAGCTTTGCATCACGAGTAATGCCGGCTGCGTTGACGACCGTGTTGATCGGGCCAATATCTTTTTCAATTATTGCTATCGCAGTTTCACATGAGTCAGGATCTGCCACATCAAACATAGAAAGCTGCACATTTATATCTTCGGCTACCAGTTCAGCAATCACGGTTTCACTGCGTTGTTGATCACTAGCGTGGCAGTTAGCCACTATTAACAGATCCTGCTTGGCCAACTCACGGCATAGCGCTACACCAATTGCTCCAGTGCCTCCGGTGATCAACACGACTTGCTGAGACATTTTATTTCCTGTGGTATTAGCGGTGATCTATTGGTATCCGCAAGCCTGATAATACCTGCCTATACATAGCGCTATATGATCTGGGGAATTTTACACGCGTAAAGATATGCTGTAAAGTTCATCGACTTAGCACAGTGTTCTCATTTTTTAGTTAGAGCCCTGCAGACTTAACAACAGCAAGACGAGTGGATTGTAGGAACAACTAGTGAGCTCCGTTAGCACCGTTGGACAACTCAAGCAGAAGATTCGAACAATGGAGGAGCTCTCAACCACTATCGGTATCTCTCGCCCAACACTTTCTAAGCATTTTCAGGACGCCGGCTCAGTTCCAAGTCGTACGCGAGATCCAATAGAACAAGCTCTCGATACGATTGATTACATAGCCAAATTTTTTGTAACAAAAATGAACCGCCAATCGACCCGTATAATTGGAGTGATTGTCCCTTACCCTAACGATCTGTTCTTTACCTCTGTGGCTCGAACTTTGGTGCAGTTAAATAGGAATCATAATGGGACAAATTACACTTAAAGAAGTCACCAAAAGCTTCGGCAACATTGAAGTTATCCAGCCTATAAATTTAGTCGTTGAAGATGGCGAGTTTGTAGTCTTCGTGGGACCGTCAGGTTGTGGCAAGTCTAACTTGATGCCAATCCTGATCGAATTTATCGATTTGACAACGCAGGCTTGGCTTCCCAATGAATAGAGAGGCTTTGGATGCAGGTGATATCGTAGCACTAAGCGAAAAAACTCTATCGGCCATATCCGATGAGATATTGAGACCTGTTTATGATCGTTCCAGCCTCACGCCCGGCATTGTTCATATAGGATTGGGAAACTTTCATCGAGCGCATCAAGCGTGGTACTTACATCGACTTATGCAGTTGGACGACTCGAAGGATTGGGCAATTATCGGAGCAGGTGTTAGGCCCAACGACGCAACGCAACGATCAAAACTGCTTGAGCAGGATTGTTTAACTACGCTAATTCAACTAGACCCCAACGGCAAGACTGCCGAAATTGTGGGTTCGATGATTGGCTATGTTCCCATCGAAACCAATAACGCTCAGCTCATCAAGCAACTTGCTGAACCGTACATTCGAATAGCCTCACTGACGGTAACAGAGGGTGGCTACTATATCGATCAATCGACTAATAAATTTGATTCAGCCCATGAAGACATCATTCATGACGCCCAAAATCCAAGTGAACCGCGCACCGCATTTGGTGCAATGATAGAAGCGCTAAAAATACGACGAGCAAACGGCGCAAAGCCATTTACCTGCATGAGTTGCGATAACCTTCAGGGCAATGGAGATATTTTACGTCAGACAATCGTTTCGCTCGCACAATTATCTGACCCAGATTTGGCTCAGTGGATTACGTCAAACTGCGCTTTCCCAAATTCAATGGTCGATTGCATTGTGCCGGCAACGGGTGAAAAAGAGCTGGCACTTGTTAAAACCTACAATATTGATGACGCCGTGCCAGTGACGCATGAGAATTTTCGTCAATGGGTCTTAGAAGATAAATTTACGGGTGGTCGCCCGGACTGGGCTAGGGTGGGCGTAACAATCACAGACAACGTTCACGATTATGAAGCGATGAAGCTTAGAATACTAAATGGTGGTCATCAAATTATTGCCAACGCAGGTGAGGTTATTTCCATAAACCAAATTGATCAATGTATGGATAATAGTTTTATTAAGTCGTTCTTTAGAAAAGTGGCATCTACGGAGATTGCACCCACGGTAACGCCAGTACCTGGCATGACACCCGAAGCCTATGTTGAACTGATAGATCGCAGATTTTCCAACGCTGAAATTATTGATACGGTGCGTCGTGTGGCCTTCGACGGCTCATCGCGCCATCCAGCATTTTTGCTGCCCACCATATTAGATGTACTTAAAAGCGAAAAGAGTTTTGAAGGCCTGGCTCTAGCCGAGGCGATATGGGCTCGAATGTGTCAGGGTGAGCGGGAAGACGGCTCCACCATTGAAGCAAACGACCCTCACTGGGATTCATTAAAGCAGCTTGCTCAACAATCTAAAGATAATCCATCAGTTTGGCTACAGCCCAATCTCTATGGAGAGCTTGCCAACCACGCGAAATTCTCTGAACGTTTTTCTTATTGGTTGAATAAAGTGTGGAAAGACGGAACAGAGTCGGCAATACAAGCCTATCTAGATGTGTAATCCATACGCGCTATTGTCTACAAAGAGAAAAACGAAACCACACTCAATTCGCTGGATAACCCGACACCAGACAACAACGAGGTGGTTGTCGATGTTCGTGCTTCTGGTATTTGTCACACTGATATCGAAGTGTTACGGGGCAATTACGGCGAAAATGCATTCCCGCTAGTGTCCGGTCATGAGTATGCAGGCGAAATATCAGCCATTGGGGCAGCTGAAATCTCGATTTTCGGTTACACCGCTAATGTTTTGATAGCTGGAGTGAAATAGCTGGTACGGATTCTGTTAGCAAAAGGCTAAGTTTCTCGTCGCCCGATGGACCGAATGCCTCCGCAGACGTCTTCGAATATATACACGTCCCTGAGAGTGTTCCTGCTGCTACTTTGCGCCGGAAGTGTGTTTTTGGGCGATGCGAACGCATTCCCGACACCTAAAACTATGCCCGAAGGCTGGGATGCAAAGATCACCTTTGGCGCGCAAGCCACGTTTGGAGCTTCGCGCAATGACAGCCTGCATGCATCTGCTGATGCCAGCTATCGTAGTGCTCGCTGGGAAAATAGGTTTCAAGCAAAGCTACACCGTAGCAACGTTTCTGTGAGCACGACTCAGATCGATGAAAATGGAGATGCAGAACTTAATGATTCTGGTGAGCCTTTGTTATTTGTCCAACGTAAGCGTACCAACAATCGTCGCAAACTAAGTGTAGAGCCGCGCTTATTTATCAAAGAACGTATTTATGCATTCGGTTTGTTGGATATCGAAGAGAACAAACCAGCAAACATTCTTGTATCAAGCCGGCAAGTGGGAGGCTTTGGTTATCGCTGGTGGGAGAGCAAGAAAAATTTTCTGTCGATGGGAGTTGGTGTCGGTCACAAGCTGTTGGAAAAAGTGGGCGAGGAACGAGAAAAGGACGCCATTGGTTATATCGGTTTGCGCTTGGTTCGTAAACTCAATGAGCAAACTGCTCTCGACTTTAGCATCGATACGGATTTTGGTAGCGACAATCGAATGACCGAGATTTCACTTGGCTTAAGTTGGAAAGTCAGCGATCCGGTCTCTTTAAAGCTAGGTGTCGATTCACGCATGAACAGTGACAACAACAGTCCAGACGGGCCATTTGATGAAAGCATCGATGCAGAAGTCACCGTTAGTCTTGTGTATAACGTGCTTTAAGTGCAACCTCTTTGGTCTGTTCGATGGCCTTTAGACTGTGCTGCTTACCCGTAAAAATATCTGCAATTAAAATGCGAGTGCGACTTAGCCAATGCTTGCTAGCCCTACACTGTGGGTTGTTGCTTTCCGTTGGGCAACTGGCGCCTGCACCATCCTTACGCAGCGTGTAGTTCATGCCGTAAACTGGCCTTACGATCTCTCCAGGCGGATTAGCAGTCCAAGCAAACATCCCATCGTCTTCTTTGTTAAGAAGTGACAGGATCAGTGAGGGCAGGCGATACAATGGCAGTGTGCCGATGTTTAGCGGGCCGCGCTTGCCGTCAATGACGATCAATGGCGTAGAGGTCAGATATTCGAGCTGCTCTGCAGTGAAATCCGCGCGATCCGCCGGTAGTCCAAGCGCTTCGGTATGTACACCATAGTTGTTACCCAGAAATGGCAAGTGATCACCGAAAATGACAATCAGTGCAGTCGGATCATTGGTTCGCAGCTTTTCCAGCCGTTGCATCAAATCGCGTGATTTATACCAAAGATGGTTAAGATAGCCTTGTAGCAAAGGGGCATCCTGGCCAGCATTTACCTGATCTGGGTACTTGTCACTCTTCGGGTAAGGCAGGTGTCCGTGGTAGGTCAACATGTAGTTAAGGGTAGGCCCGGAGTTGAGTGGTCCAAGTTTTTCGAATAGTTGATCATAGTAACTGTGATCAAGCAAAAAGCTGCCAACGCGATCACTGGTATCAAAAGCTGACTTACTGAGGTACTCGTCAAAACCGACTAGCCGGTAGGCTAGAGTCCGATTCCAGAAGCCAGCAACATTTGGATGCGAAGCGACAGTTCGATAACCTGCCTGCCTAAGTACATCGGGCAAGCACGGGACTGGGCGACGAAGCCAACCTTCAAAAAACACAGCGTTTTCGGTCACAGGGAAGCCACAGAGTACTTCGAATTCTGCGTTGGCGGTATAACCGCCAAATACCGGAGATAAAGCAGTAGAATTTCCGGTTACCTCCCATAGCGCTCGAAACTCTGACGGGAATGGGTCTTCGGGCACCCATGCTTCACCGAGTGTCAATGGGTCGTAAAACGACTCCAGCACGATAATATGCACGTTACGCATATCGCTTGAGCTAGCTACAAGTGAATCAGATTCGCGCGGTGTCAGTGACAGACTCTGCATCGCCTTAGAGACTTCCTTTTCGCTGGGCACTTGGCCCACCTTCGCCATTGTGCGTACTGATTCCTGCGCCACATGAAGTACCAGGCCACGACGTTTGAAGTTCTGCGGCTGGTTCCAGACCGAATTTCCAAAACGTTTGTCTAGAGCAGCACGCAGGGGCTCGCGTTGTGAGTGAGCTCCCATTATCAGTGACACCATCAGACAGATAGCCGCCCAGGTAACGGCACTTCGCCAACGCACTAGAAAAATAAGTAGCATCAATGGCAGTACAACAACACCAATTAATGCTAGCAGCGCGGCACCATCAGCGAGCAGAAACAGATTCTGGATGTTAATGAAGTCATCTGGGCTAGTTGGTGTGCCGAGCACTGCAAGTTTGTAGCCGTTGCCCAGCTGCATCAGGCTGATTATCAATATGCTCATCAGCACGCTGCTGCGTAGACCTTGTATCAAGCCGTAAAGCAATAGACCAATAAAGAGATTACCCACAAAGTCGCGATACCAGAACTGAGAGTCAAGCCCCAGCTGCATAACGTTATCGAGTAACGCGCGCAACACAAAGGTCGTAAGCAGTATCACCACCGCCAGTAGCGCGATGTTAACTAGATGCCGTGAACGCCGCCTTGATGGCATTACGTTCTGTCCTGACTCAATGACTCGGGTAGATGACCCAAGAGACTATCTCCCTGCACCATGCCACGATCAATCAGCGTTGTCGGTAAGTTACTGATCGAACTGATCAGTGAAAGGAGTACCGCAGAAAAATACGGCAGGCTTTGAACGACAAGCAGTGTCATCCAAAGTTGGGTGTCTAGTAGGTAACTGTCATCACGAGTACCGATAGCCGTGGCTGATAACAGCAGAGCAGAACCAAGCAGTAATTCCTCACGCGCATCTTGTAATGCGCGAAGCACTGAGTGTCGATTAGCGAGTTTCGGGGTACGCAAAAAACCAATGCCGGTGGTGCGCAAACCGGCCAACATTGCACGCGAGATCGTATGCGAAACAGCTAAACCAGCGATGCCCGCAGCAATCGTTTGCCGCAGGCTGGCTTTCATACGCCAACGATATAAAACCAGCATCTTTGATAATTTGAACACGAAGAATGCAACCGGTAACAGGCTTAACATCACTTCTGGAGGGGTAAAGGAGTGGGGCTGCAGGATCATCATGACTGACCAGGCAAGCGCTACGCAATTGAATAGCAGGCTCAGGCCATCCGCCATCCACGGTAACCAGCCAGCAACAAAGTGATAGCGTTGCCCGGTGGTGAGTTTCGATGGACTGAGCTTGAGAAAGTGGCGCATATGATGCCGCAGTATCAACACAGACCCGTAGGCCCAGCGAAATCGCTGTGCCTTGTAATCCTGAAAATTGTCAGGCATAACACCGCGACCGTAAGAATGCGGAACGTAAATCGCGCGATGACCTTCAGCCAGTATGCGTAGACCAAGCTCTGCATCCTCGGTGATACACCATTCGGACCAGCCATCGACTGTGTCGAGTGTCGAGCGTCGCACCATCGTCATGGTGCCATGTTGAATAATAGCGTTGCGGGCATCTCGATTGACCATGCCAATTCCGAAGAAGCCGGCGTATTCGCAGTAGATCATCGATTTGAAGAGGCTATCATCGGCGTCACGATAGTCCTGTGGCGCTTGCACAATAGAGACGTTCTGATCATCGAACATTGGCGCACAGTCTTTTAACCAGCTAGGATCCACAACATAGTCACTGTCGATAACAGCAATGAGCTCGGCATCGCTAGCTGTACGCTGTTGCGCAAAGTTAAGCGCGCCTGCCTTGAAACCCGATAGTGGATCAACATGAAAGAAGCGAAATTTCTCGCCCTGACGTTCGCACCAGTCTTCCACTGGTCGCCAGCGCGCGGCATCCTTGGTGTTGTTATCGACGACGATGACTTCAAAGTCGGAGTAATCCAGCTCACGCAATGATGCAAGTGTCTCAATCACCATGTCTGGTGGCTCGTTGTAGATTGGCACATGGATCGACACCTTGGGTTGTCGCACTCCTGATCGCTGCAATGCCAGACATCTTGCTCTATCAAAACGTCGACCCCATATCGCTTCCGCCCACTCGTGTGCCTCAGTCAGCAGCACAATGCTGATACAAAAAGCGGCAAGAAGCAGCCCGATACCGACTAGCACTTGTTCCCAGCTCAGATATTTCTGTGAGTAATCGTAGACTAGCCAAACGGCGGCAGTTGATATTGCAAACGAGATCATAACCAAAAAACCGCGACCTCCATGCACCAAGCCACGACTATCACGCAATAACAAAGTGAGGATCATTATCGCGAATGCCAGTGAAAATCCCACTAGAGCCGGCCATTCGGGTACGCGAGTTACGGGGTCGGCGAATGGAAACTTAGCCTGCCGATTGGCGTCGTAAATACCCCAATAGCGGCCTACCGTTCCCTCATTGGTTTTCCAGATTTGATCGAATGCTTCCAGCACAAAGTAGTCAGCACCACGGGCGTCAGCCTGCTGTAAGAAATTTCGAAGAAAGGCCGCCTGATTCATCAACGATGGGGTAGCGCCGCCACGCTTGCGTCCTTCACTTGGCCAGCCTACCTCGCCAAGTACGACCGGTACTGACCAGCCAAAGGCAGAGCGCAGCTCGTCATATCGTTCAATGACATAATCCGGCGCATGCGCTACCGGTATTCCTTCCCAGTAGGGCAGCACATGGGCAGTTACGAAGTCGACGTGATTAACCAGTTTCGGGTTTTTCAACCAGATATCCCAAGTCTCGGCAACCGTTACCGGAATAGGTGAGACGATTGAGCGAACTTCATCGACATACGCAGCCAAAGCATCGACGTCGAGTTCTTTGCGCAGCAATACCTCGTTGCCTACCACCACGCCTGTCACGGTTGTGCCAAAGCCGGGGGTTAGTTCGCGCAGTCGTGCGATTTCCTGGCGGTTGCGTTCAAGATCGTCTGAGATCCACAGGCCGACGTATACATTCATGTCGAATGCATTGGCCAAGCTAGGCACGCTACCTAGGGTTTGATCCACTGAGTAGGTTCGCACTGAGCGAACAGTTTTAGACAACAGTTGCAGATCGCGGCTGATTTGTTCTTCAGTTGGATAGATGGATTCCTGCGTAGATTCGCCCGGAGACTGATCAGCACGAAAAGGCGAAAAAGAAGCACCCTGGATGCTCTGAGGCCATGGAGGCAAGTATACAGGACGATTGAAAAACGCCCACAAAGCCAATAACAACGCTCCGGCAATCCCGATGAGTATCCATGATGTGCGGTCGATCTTGAACAACTTTTGGTTTTCCTCAATGAAAGGCCAATGGCAGTCAGCAACGTGAACGTTGAATGTTGCTACTGCAGAAATTGATAGTTTACGCTGCGGGCAGAAAACAGATACGCTGTTCGGTCCAAGCCGTAAACAAGAGTCGATACACTAAGAGTGCACTTCTGCAGCGAAGAATGTGTTGACCAAATGGAAAGAAACCTTGTCTTTGTAACAACCTCAATAAGCCTGTTACCTCGGACTAACTTCCATATACGCGCGAATCATCTTGAAAAAATACGTAATTTTGTCGTGACATCAAGTACTGCTGCAGCAACAAGACTAAGTACAGTCATTTATAAACGCTTATTAAAAACGTTATTATGCGACAGAACTCAATATTTAATAAATAGTCATTCGCAGCCGGCAGTTGACTAGAAAATTACAAATATGCAACAACAAGAGGGAACGCCGCTGCGAACCAGAGTAGGGAAGTGTTTTACAGTGGGGTGGTGCATGGTTTGCACCAATGATTTCTCGCGAGTTCGCGCTCTGCGCTAAATTACTTTGCGTTTGCGTAACGCTACTATTGTTGACTCATCTACCGATAGCCATTCACTTAGCACTGCATCAGTATGTTGACCAAGCGCTGGGCCCGCCCAATCAGTAGATCCCGGGGTTCGCGTTAACTTGGGATGGACTGCAGGAACCAATCTTTTCTGGCCATCAACCGTTACTGATTCAAACGCATCGCGTGCCTTGAAGTGCGGGTCGTGCGTAATATCAGCAATTGAATTAATGGGGCCAGCCGGTACTTGCGCACTCTCCAAAATCTCAAGTGCTTCATTTGAGTTGCGCTTTGCAGTCCATGCAGATAATGCATCGTCAATAACTTGCTGATGGCGCACTCGACCAGCATTGTTATCGAGTTCAGGGTCCATCGCCATCTCAGGTTTGTTCACCGCAATCATCAAGCGTTTAAAAATGGAATCACCGTTACCACCAATCACGATATGTTTATTGTCTGCACAACGATAAGTATTGGTTGGCACTATACCGGTAACGGTCGTACCTGACGGCTCTCGAACCACGCCTGCACCAGCGTACTCAGACGCTACGCCTTCCATTAAATTAAATACAGACTCGACAATTGAAACATCAATCGTTTGACCACGGCCACCATCCGATTGCCGGTTAAATAGAGCAAGCAGTACACCCATCGCTGCGTGCATTCCAGCAAAACTATCGCCAAGGCTTAGATTGGCTCTAACTGGCGCGTCGCCAGGAAATCCATTAACGTAACGCATCCCAGCAACGCCTTCGCAAACGGATGCGAAACCAGGTTTTGATGCATAGGGACCATCTTGTCCATAACCGGATACCCTTGTATAGATTAAACCTGGATTGGTTTTGGTAAATTCATCAGGGCCAAGCTGCCATGATTCCATTTTTCCCGGTCGGAAGTTTTCGATAAGCACATCAGCTTTATTAATAAGCTGATGCGCAATTTGCTGACCTTCTATTTGCGATAGATCAATAGTCAGTGACTTCTTGTTGCGCGCTATGCTCGTCCACCAATAAGATGTGCCTTGATCATCTAGGATACGCCATGAACGCAAAGGATCTCCTTTTTCTGGAGCCTCAATTTTAACCACCTCCGCACCAAAGTATGCCAATAATTGACCCGCAAACGGACCAGCGATTAGCTGCCCCATTTCTAAAACGCGAATACCACTTAAAGGCTTTTTATTTGGCTTAAGTTCAGACATGACTTCTTGGCTCATTAAAAAACATTAGCGTAGTGCTCGG
>CALGND010000183.1 GCA_937958675.1 uncultured Granulosicoccaceae bacterium | reverse complement strand
ATTGAGGTGACTTCAAAACCTGAGGCAAGATCAAGCAATACTAAATGGTGGCTCATCGGCTTGGCCGTTATTGCAGCAGCTGTAGTCGCCTCGAGTAGTAGCAGCTCAGACAACGACCCTCCGCGCTCCGAACTAACAATTAACTTACCGTTGCCACAATGATGATTTCATTAAACAACCATTATCGTAGTAGCTTGCTTGGTTCGCTTTTAGTCATGATGGGCTGTAGCCAATCACAAGCTCCAGCGCCAGCAGGGATTAACTTAGCCGCACCGGAATTCCTCAGTAACAGCCTAAGAGTTGACAACGATCAGTTACGTCCTGTAGTGACCTTATCCGATGGCCAAACCGTCAACATGTTCAGATCGACCAATGGCGGATGGACCGGCACAACAACAGTAGTATCCAACCAGGATTACTCTATTAGTATTAGTTGGATTGAGCGTTTTCAGGATCAAGACCTACCGCTAGCTAATCTCAACGAAAATTTTAGTGTTGGCGCAGATGCACATGTACTCAATATCGAGCAGAGTAACTACGATACTAATATCGACACCGATGGCGATGGCGTTACCAACTTGGATGAACGCGAAGCCGAAAGCGATCCTTTCACTGCCGAAAATGGTACTACCACCGGCGATACTACGGGCACTACCACCGGTACAACTACTGGCGACACTACGGGTACTACCACCGGTACAACTACTGGCAACACTACGGGAACTACCACCGGTACAACTACTGGCGACACTACTGGTGACACTACGGGCACTACTACCGGTACAACTACTGGCGACACTACCGGCACTACAACTGGAACAACAGGCGCAACAAGCCCAACAGTTTTGATCCCATTGATTGATCCAGACGATGCGCCAGAAATAGATGGTCAGATCAGCCTAAATAGCAACGAGCAAATTATCGGCGATTGGGCCAATGCAATATCAGTTGATATTAATGGCGACCCACTAGCGATTGGGAATCTAATGATTGACAACAATGCGGATCATGTCGACAACCAGATACTACGACGCTGGTATGCGATGCATGATGGTGAGTACATTTACTTTTTAGTATTGTCTGACGACACAGGCTTACGATTTAGTGACTCCGATTTTCCCTGGCACGACGACGCTCTTGAATTGTATATCGACGGTGATAACAGCAAACTGGACGAGTATGGCGATAGCGATGATATTCAGGTACATATACCGCTACAGCGACAAAATAGCACTGCCTCAAACGACGACGAAGACGGCCGTTTTAGTTTTGGCTCTGGTTCAACGGTTACCACACTAGATTTAAATTTCGCAACCGGGCCAGGCCTTGGCCCTGATGGCATTCGTATCGCTCGATGGGAGCAAGATATTTACGAAATCCGTGTATCCATTGCTAGTGCAGGAATCACCATAAACGAACCGTTTGGTTTGGAGTTACAAATCAACGATGATGATGATGGCAATCTGCGCGACGGTAAGTGGGGCTGGTTTCACCCCCCGAGAGGTACTAGTGACGTGGACTTCACTTTTATCAACCCATCTATCATGGGCACTGCTATCTTGCAGTAACGGCGCGTGCTAATAAATTGCAGTTTGTTAGAGCTAACCTTAGAATTCGCCACCAGCAGTTAATAGGCTGTGGATGTGCCCCAGATTTTTACTTTCAGCAAGCGTCAATGCGTTAATTCCGTTTTTATCTTTTTGTCTAGCATCAGCACCTGCCTTCAACAAGGTATTCACTATACGATTTTGGCCTTGTGCCACTGCCGAAACTAATGCTGAGCGTCCTAGCTGGTCTTGTTGGTCTACATCAGCGCCTCGCTGTAATAACTGATTCACTAGATGCTCAAAACCTTTCTTAGATGCTTCAATGATAGGGTAAGACCGATTGCCCGTTACACGGTTAACTTCGGCACCAGCATCTACAAGGTATTTAGCAACCACAGGTTGCTCTAGTGCAATCGCAAGAGACAAAGCAGTTTCACCGTTTTGCCCCACCGTATTGACCTTGGCACCAGCGGTTATCAACACACCCACCAGCTCAACCAACTTACCTTGTGGCGCATGGCGAATCGCACTAATCAGAACATCTTCTTCGAGTTTTCTGACAATAAGTTGTTTTCTGGTTAGCATGGAAACCACATCAGAGCAGCCAGCAGTCACAGCCCTGCTGAAGTGACTCTTACGCCCAACCTCTCTGAATACATCCAGCGTGGCGTTGTCTTCCAATATTTGCTCAACGCGCCTAACATCACACGCTTGCATGGCATCGGCAAAGTGTGAGCTCATTGCTTGCTGATACGACTTTCGGGTTGTTAGAAATTCGAGTAGCGCTACGCTGCATTCGGGTTTCGATTTGTGATCTTTAAGGGGCTTGCCAGCAACTAGCTCCGGGGAATTTAAGTCCTTTTGATCTGACAGCAAGCTACTAAGGCGGTAGGTATTACATTCCTTGGCAGCATTTCTAAGATTGAAATACAAGGCTTGCATGTCTTCTGGCCGGGCTTCGGGCCTAGCGTTTGTTGCAAACTGCCGGCGACCAGCAAAGTCAGGATTAAGCCTTGCTGCAACCATTAAAACGTAACGTTGCCCACCTAATCGCCGATCAGTTTTAATCGCGTAATCATGCGCAGTCAACCCACGGTAATCAGTTCGGGTAATTGACGCACCACGGCTTAACAACAATGCCGCCACATCGGCATTATTGCTACTTATGGCAACCATCAACGGGGTTCTACGCTCAGCGTTCACGGCGTTATTGTCTACAGAGGCTCCCGATTCTAGCAATTGCTCAACAATGGAAACCTCACCAATTTTAGCGGCCAACATCAACGGCGTGTTGCCATTGACGACGGCATCAGCATTAGCACCATCGACCAACAGCGCCTTAACAGTTGGTAACGCGCGATTTGCAATGGCGTGCATCAATTGACTAGACAGGGTACTAGGCAGGTAGGTACAGCTGGGTTTTAGCTTCTTAAGCACCTTGTGATCGATTGAATCACTGGTGCAACGCCAATTTAATAAGCCGCTGGATGAATTGATTGATGGTGAAAAAGTAAGCGTCTGTTTACCGATTTCTTTCTCAAAATCAACCAACAGTACACCACCACGGTTAATTGCGACACGCTTGACGCTAGCGCCAAATATGCTTTGAGCCGGAGGTAGGCCCGCATCAGCATTATCATGCGGCATGATTCCGAGGCGTACGTAATGATCGGAAATCTGACGCTGGACAGGCGCTATCAGGGTATAGGCCTCTGACAGCAACGCGGCCTTAACGAAAAGATTTCGCTCATGGTACGAGTGCAATGAGCCAGCACCTACTGCCACCATTGCCAAAAGTATGATAACTAGTTTCACTTCCAACACCAAAAAAGGGCGGGTGTTCTAAGGGCGGATGATCCATCTTCCGCTACATGAGCAATTTATCGGCTGAAAAAACCTCCCCTGAACCAGCGATAACCAGCAATTCAGTCCCGAAAACCACTCCGGAGCCTTATACTAGAGGCTCGAATTGAAACTTAACTCGTAGGAGCCCCACCCAGCATGAATCACATGTCCAGTCACCCTAGTTTTGAGCACCTGCGCAGTAGCCAAATTAAATCGCTCGATATCGACGTTCATGAATTCCGTCACAAAAAAACCGGCGCTCCACACATCCATTTATCCACAGATAACAACGAAAACGTATTTCTGGTGGGATTGCGCACCGTACCCACCGACTCCACCGGCGTAGCCCATATTCTCGAACACACCGTATTGTGCGGCAGCGAAAAGTACCCAGTTCGCGATCCGTTCTTTATGATGATCCGCCGCTCACTTAACACCTTCATGAATGCCTTTACATCCAGCGACTGGACGGCTTATCCGTTTGCCAGCCAAAATCGTAAAGATTATTTCAATCTCTTAGACGTCTATCTTGACGCCGTTTTTTTCTCCAATTTAAACGAACTCGATTTTTCGCAAGAAGGCCATCGAATCGAGTTTGAAAAGGCCGATGATCCTCAGTCTGACTTAGTATTTAAAGGCGTTGTATTTAACGAGATGAAAGGTGCAATGAGTGCTCCTACCAGCATTTTGTGGGATGCAGTGGGTTCGCATTTATTTCCCAACAACACATACCACTTTAATAGTGGCGGTGATCCGGAGGTGATTCCGGAGCTTAGTTACAAGGAGCTAAGAGAGTTTTACGAAACACATTACCACCCATCAAACTCTGTCTTTATGACTTATGGCGACATACCGCCAGCTGAACTACAAGAACGATTTGATACCGCAGCGTTAAGTCGCTTCGAACCTTTAGGGCGAGAAATTAGCGTTGCCAAAACTCATCGATTTCATTCGCCAAAACGAATCGAAGATGCCTACGCAATCCAAGATGAAGAAACCAAAGACAAAACTCATATCATCATGAGTTGGCTACTGAGCGAAAGCACAGACCTTGATCAACGCCTACAGGCGCATCTGCTCTCCAGCGTTCTGCTAGACAACAGCGCATCTCCTTTATTGCAGGCCTTAGAGCAAACAGATTTAGGAAGTGCTCCATCACCGCTTTGTGGCGTTGAAGACAGTGCGCTAGAGATGGTGTTTGTGTGTGGCTTGGATGGCAGCAATCCAGAAGCACGCGACGCAACTGAAAAACTCATCATCGATGTGCTTGAGAAAGTCGCCAAAGAGGGGGTAGAACAAGAACAAGTTGATGCTGTGCTTCACCAACTGGAACTAAGCCAGCGTGAGATACGCGGCGATGGTATGCCGTTCGGATTGCAACTCGTGCTCAGTGGCTTGTCCGCTGCGATGCATCGTGGCGACACTCTTGAAGCGCTGGACCTTGACCCAGCCCTGCAGCGTTTGCGAGAAAAGGCAGCTGACCCCAAGTTTATTCCACAGCTTGTTACTGACCTTTTGCTCAACAATCATCATCGAGTTACACTAACACTAAAGCCTGATTCCGCTATAAGCCAACGCCGAATACTGGCTGAAAAAGCACGATTAGCAGAGATCAAAAAAGGTTTAGACTCTCGCGAAGCACAACACATAGTTGACTACGCTAAAAAGCTTGCAGATCGTCAAGTACAAGAAGACGACCCTTCTATCCTTCCGCAGGTTACCTTAGAAGACATACCTGCAACCGTTAACATTGCGCAAGCTAACAGCGAAAAGCTAAACGCAGGAATCGCTAGCGTTTACCACCAAGGCACTAATGGCCTGGTATATCAACACGTGGTTCAACCTTTGCCAAATCTAAGCGAGCCGCTGCGGCGGGCGTTACCGTTTTACACCGGTTTTTTAGCAGAATTTGGATCAGGTGGACGCGACTACCTGCAAACACAAAAACGACAAGCCGAAGTCACCGGTGGTATCGGTGCTTACACAGTACAACGCGGGTCAATCGATGATGAGCAAGCGGTAAACGGCCATATGATTGTGCGTGGCAAAGCCTTATTACCCAATAGCGAGGCCTTAAGCGAGCTAATTAACGACACCATGACAAGCGTAAAATTCGACGAACATGAACGCTTGCGCGAGTTGATCTCGCAAGCACGCATGTCGCGCGAACAAAGTGTAACTGGCAGTGGTCATATGCTTGCCATGATGGCGGCAAGCAGTGGTATGAGCCCTACCGCTCACTGGTCACACGAACTATCCGGCCTCCAAGGCATTAAATCACTCAAACAACTCGATGACAGCCTTAGTGACGACAAAAAGCTTGCTGAACTTGCCGGCAAATTGTCAGATATCCACGAGACCATGAAAGCCGCACCTCGCGAATTTATGGTGGTTAGCGAAGAGGAAAACTGGCCTGCCATTCAACAACAGATGAATAACGTCTTTACAAACAATCAGAGCACAGACGCTCAAGCGTTTGAACCGATGAAAGCTGAGCCGATTCGCAAACAGATTCGACAGCTTTGGACAACAAACACAGAAGTTAACTTTTGCGCTAGCGCCTTCCCTGCTGTTACCTCAAGCCATGAAGATGCGGCAGCTTTATCTGTGCTAGGCCCTGTGCTTCGAAACGGTTACCTACATCGTGCGATACGCGAAACAGGCGGCGCATATGGTGGCGGTGCATCGTTTGATGCTGATTCAGCCTCGTTTAGATTCTACTCATACCGGGACCCACGCTTGAGTGAAACGCTGGATGATTTTACAAAATCAATCGAGTGGTTGAATAGCACCGATCTAGATCCAAGGCTACTCGAAGAAGCTATTTTGAATGTCATCAGCAGTATTGATAAACCAGGCTCACCTGCAGGTGAAGCGCGTAATGCCTATCAAAATGAACTCACTGGGCGCTCAGCTAGTTTCCGCCAGGCGTTTCGGCAACGCATACTAAAAGTGAGTATGGATGATTTGAAATCAGTGGGAAATCGCTATTTTGATGCCGACAAAGCCAGTATTGCAGTGGTGACCAATGCAGAAAATGCAGCAGTTAAGGAAGTGATGGATATGAAACTTGAATTGTGCGAGTTGTGATGCTGGGTGTTTGAATTTAAAGCAAACCGAATCTAAAACCCCAGATATACTGGGGTTTCTTCGTACTCAATTCAGAAGTGTTACTCGCCTTCTTCTGGTGCAGGTTTTTCCGCTTCAGCGCTTTCCCCTGATACAGGCTCACCTGATTGAATTCGCTGGTAAATCTCCTCTCGATGTACGCTCACATCGGCAGGCGCAGTAATTCCTATTCTGACCTGTTTCCCTTTGACGCTGAGGATAGTAATGGTGACTTCATCACCTATTACGATCGATTCGTCCGTTCTTCTGCTCAGAATTAACATGTCTGAGTACTCCCCCCTGTTTATACCAACACAGATTTAAAGAACCGCAAGAATCCGTATTCGCGGGGCCTGTACAACGTGTACAACATATGCAAGCGTACCATTTTGTAACGGAAAAGTAATTTCTAACTATCAAATTTGATAGTAGATTTTTATCTACCATTGTACTAGCGACTTACCATGACGCTATTGAGCGCGTCTATCCACTCTTCGTCATTGCCCCTATGAACCAACTGACCAAAAGTGCGTTGATCGAGTTAGATTCAGCAAAAATTATGAAGCCATGCAATTTGACAGTATCCTAAAATTAACTCGATAATGCTACGAGAATTATCACGAAAAACTACCCAACACCTAGGCGAAAAATCTACGCGATTGATGACGACTTAGCGCTTATCAGCATGAAATATGACAAAGCGCTATGCAAGCTTTTTAAGCGGAGTATCGCGAAATATTTACGCTAAATTCCGTTCACTTCAAAAATAGACAGTAAAAACTGCAATTAATTCATCAAGTTTTCCGTTATGTGAACGCTATTTGCTGGGTTAGAACGCACTTTAGACATAAATTTGAGGAGTACTAGGTGAAATCGAAAGCTACTAAAAAGACGGTGACTCGCAAAACCACCACAAGGAAGCAGGCTGCAAAAAAGTCGTCAGCTGGAAAGGCAAGCGCGCCAGCAAAACGTAAACCCGCCGCCAAGAAAAAGGTTGCTAAGAAGAAAGCCCCTACTAAGCGTAAGGCTGTAGCAAAAAAGCCAGCTGCTAAGAAGAAATCCCCAGCTAAGCGTAAAGCGGTAGCTAAAAAGCCAGCGGCTAAAAAGAAGTCCCCAGCTAAGCGTAAAGCGGTAGCTAAAAAGCCAGCTGCTAAGAAGAAGTCCCCAGCTAAGCGTAAAGCGGTAGCTAAAAAGCCATCTGCTAAGAAGAAGTCCCCAGCTAAGCGTAAAGCG
>CALGND010000182.1 GCA_937958675.1 uncultured Granulosicoccaceae bacterium | reverse complement strand
CAAACTGTTTCAACACAGCATCATACGGATTAGCAGCACTTCGATCAGCTGCATTAAAAATAGCTGAGCCTGCTACAAAAGTATCAGCACCCGCTGCGTGAATCTGAGCAATATTACTGACCTTCACACCGCCATCAACTTGCAAACGAATATCGAGACCGCTCGCATCAATGCGCCTACGTACGTCTTTAATTTTTTCGAGTGTGTGTTCGATAAACGATTGCCCACCGAAACCTGGGTTAACCGACATCATTAAAATGATATCCAGTTTATCCATAACGTGATCCAACACGTTTAGTGGCGTAGCTGGGTTAAACACGAGACCAGATTGTAAACCCGCATCGCGTACCAACTGCAAGCTACGATCAATATGCTCTGAGGCTTCCGGGTGAAAAGTGATTGAGCTTGCGCCTGCATCGATAAAATCACCCATTAAACGATCAACCGGCTTTACCATCAGATGTACATCAATAGGCGCTTCAACCCCATGCTTACGCAGGGCCTCGCACACCAATGGGCCGATGGTTAAATTGGGTACATAGTGATTATCCATCACATCAAAGTGCACCCATTGAGCGCCGGCAGCCAGCACGTCGGTGACCTCCTCTCCTAAGCGGGCGAAATCTGCGGACAATATGGATGGAGCGATTACTGGGCTTTGCATGAACGGGTTCACTGAAATGGCTTGAAGTGCGTACTGTAACGGGTTTATTGATGATCCGCAGCCTTGCTGATACAAGCAAGGAAAATCAAGGTTTTGGCGTGAAACGTGGCGCATTTCACCAATACACCTCAGCAAGGCAATACACAATCCAGATAGTCGAGAACCTCGCCGATACCGCCATAAGTCCTTATCAAAAAACCACACGTGGCACCAGGCAGCTCACACAATTTGGCAGTATCAGCGCTGCAGGAATCAACGCGCGAGCTAGATTTGGCGCTATTGCTTCAAAGTGCATCCGCCGAGCAGAAGCTTGGCTGGGAGCTACTGTTGCAGTTGCTTTATCAAGCCTTGGAGTATCGTTGCGATCAGATTACTCTTGAGCCAGAGCAAAGCGCTTGGCGTACCCGGTTTTTCTCAGCTGATAAGAACGTAGAACAAATTGAATACGATTTCGCAAGCCTACAACAATTAGCTAATAACCTTAGCAACATTTTAAAGCCGCCTGCCGATGATTCCGGCCGATTGCACTCGGTGCTTGCACGGGTGGATAAGCAACGCTATCTCGTTACAGTGACCCAGCTACCGGGTGTTGATGGTGTGATGTTCAGCTTAACCATGGAACCTTGGCAGCCCATGCCGAGTTCATTAAACGAGCTACGGCTGCCAGCAGAAATTGACAGACGAATACGGGAGTACTTATCAGTCAAAGGTGGGTGGATTGCGGTGGCCGGCCCATCCAGAAAACTGAACGTTCGCGGACAGTTAGCTTTATTGCAAGCGGTGTCAGCGCCAGAATCACGAGTACTGTATGTGGCCCCGGATCAACGATACTCTTTACCCAGAATTAACCAAATCTCGCTGCGAGATATTGAAGAGCAACACCGCGAGATGGTGTGGCAACAAGCACTAGCTACGTCATTTGATGGATATATCCTCGATGGCGTGCATGACAGATGGCTGCAATCGCTTGCCAATATCAGCTCTCCTAAAGCCACGGTGATACACACGATATGCGCTGACAATACATCTCACGCCCTTCATCGCTTGCAAGCCCTGCGACTCAACCAATCACGCTTTGGACATGGGCACACGGCGATTTTGATGCAGTACCCGGTTCGCTTACAGTGCGAGCATTGCAAATGCCCGGATAACAATACGCAAGTGCATCAGAGTTGGCTTGACGATTGGTTAGAGCCCGATAACACAATAGACGCTTGGATTAATCCACGTTACAAAGGCTTTATGTCGGCCCCTGGTTGCAAGCTATGCCATCACTCTGGTTTAGCCGACTGGACAACGATCTATGAGTGGTTGGAATTTAACGCCGAAATACAAGTAGCGATTAGGGACGATAGCTGGCACACCGCTCGTAGCTTGTTACAGTTGCAACAAACCATTGTACAAAGTGTATTTAAACTAGCCCGACAAGGCTCGATTTCTTTAACCGAGGCCAAACGATTGCTTGGCTCGATCACTTAACCGGCTCACACCATTACGCTGCCGCTGCGTCGTCGCCCTTGTCTTGATTCGAAGGCGGATCGACATCCAGCCCCCCTACTACACGCAAGGTAACCGGCCCTTCTTTTATCTCTTGGCGATCAGGCATGTAGCGATGCTCAATATCAAGCCCTTTAGACCAAACCAAACCGGCAGCTGAGTCAGATGCTACAGCCCGATATAGATTTCCATTAATCTGATTGCGATTGATTAGAAATTCGCGAAGATTGATAAAGGCCTTTACATCAACAGTTTCACGGTTTTTCCAAAAGCGTTTTAGCGACGCATCGGATGTGATGCCCGGGTGATCGTAAATTGCTTTGCCCAAAGCCTTAACAGGTGTGCCATGGAACAACGACGACATACCCACGGTTGAGTTAATCAACACGGTACCTTGTCCATTGCGCAATAGCGTGGGTAGGCAAACATCATGAACATAGAATACCCTCCCTTGCATTCCGAGTTCGCTAACCAAGTTTTCTAACAAGCGAGTGTAATCGGTATAGCCTCTATCCATAGGGTGATGTTTCAATACCAAGGCTTTGTTCTTAGGGGCATATTTAGCAAACGATGTAATTACATCGCCAATAAAATGCTCTATCGAGTTGTAATTTGAGTGCACCACCACTTGCATATCGCAATGCACTTGTAGCGGGCAAACAAAATAGTTGTTTGAAAATTCTGACAGCAGCTTATTCAACACTTCTTTCTCGCGCCGGCGATAGCGTAATTTGCGCATGCCTGATATTACCCAACGCCAACCCTCTGGTAACCAGCTAAATGCTCGATGGTGCTGATAATGAGGGAAACGTTTACTAGAGAACGCACTGGCCCAATAGTAGATCATTGAGTAGATCGCAGTAATCAAAAATATGTGCTTTGGCGAACTGCTCTCATTCATTGCCTTAGCTTGGTTTTTGGGAATCACTAAGCCTTTACGCAGCATGGATGAATACCCATTAACGCCGTTTTCTTCTAAGGTAATAAAATTAGGCCTTATATAGCCCTCTTCAAACACAAAGACTCGCACGTTGTTAGCTTCCGCCACCTTCTTGGCGATGCGGTGATAAGCACGACAATCACCAAATAAATATATCCTGCCTATTTCGTTGTTGATAATGAACCGTTCGAGAAAAGCACCCCAGTGTTCCAGCTCACCCGTGTAATCAACAGCGCCGCTGCGACGGTAAAAAAACTTATCGCCACCATTGAGGTTAACCTTGTGAACAACAAAGTCGCGGCCTTCCAGCTCATTGGCGAAGCGATTAAAAAATGGCCCTATAGGTCCTTGTAAAAGCAATACATCACGGCGCATAGCGCAAGCCTCTAACAATATTGGCAGCTTTCACCAACTGACGGCTGGACCATTTTTTGGATCTTTTGTTTTCGTTCATAGCTTTCTGCTGTATTATCGTTTGAACCAGATCCTCTGGTTTGATGAATTCCCCCGATACTAAATCTAGATAGCGCGGGTATTCGATCAACGTTATATAAATCAACTCGTCCAGTGTTCGTCGGCGTTTACGACGTTCAACGCCTTGGTGATCGGTTGTTAACCCCCACCCAGAATAAAATGGTGCACCATATGTCACTACTGGCTTGCCTCTCATCAAGGCTTCAAAACCCGCTAGCGATGTCATCGTGTGCAGTTCATCACATTGCTCTATGCAATCAACGATCGATGCTGATGACTCAACTGCATCAGCACATTGAGTCAAAACAGTTTTCGATACATGCCCTTTTCGATTACCTGACATCACATCCGGGTGAGGCTTATAAGTAATCCAAGCATCGGGCCTTCCTGCCCGTACCGCCTCTAACAAGGAGGCATTTGTGTTAACCAGTTCACAACCTTTGGCTATCGATTGGTCGTCCTCTACTTGCCCAATGACCAACAAACGTTCTTTGCTACTTGCAGGGACGTTGTATACGGCCTCCCCTACGTTATATTTCGACAGGCCAGCCGATAAAATTAGCTTTTTTAGCTTTATTCCGCGTGATATTTCAGCCACAGAGCAATCACGGTTATTTAATAGGTGCTCAAGATCGCTTTCTTTACTGGGATCAAAGTACAAACCTCGCTGATCTACAACCAATGACCCAGGCGCGTTGAAATCGGACCCCAAGCCAGTTGAGCGAATGAAGCCGTCTTCAATGCGCGTGATTCCCTTCGCTGCATCGGAAGATAACGCCCCCTCAACCGTACGGAAGCTCCAGGTAACCCTTTGATCAAATTCTGCTGGCTTGGCTCTGCCAAATCGAACATCACCATCGGGTGAGCGTAAAAACTGTTCTATGTAGCGACGCTTCCATAGAGTGATACCCGCACACAGAAAGCGCTGTGCATTTTGTTTAAAGTAAAATTGCTGCAGTTGAATATGCTCTAAGCACTGATGTAACTGCCACCGCTCACCGGTAGCTGGATTTATATAACGTGCAAGTTGCACATGGCTAACATGGAATAGCTGTTCTATGCTACGTCGACGTTTGCGATGGCCAATCGGTTGCCGATCATCAGTTAAGCCCCAACCAGCGTAAAATGGTTTGCCAAAAACCGATACGTCAATGCCACACAATAACGCCTCATACCCTAGTTGCGATGTACCAACATAAACCCTGCTAGCCTGTTTCACTACTTGCATTGGATTGGTACCACCAGCGGAAATAGTTAGGCCTTTAACTTGAGCTAACTCAAGCAAATAGCCGCGTTTTTTACCACTCACCACATCGGGGTGAGTTCGCACTACTACGTCAGCTTCCGGGTTTTCTCCACAAGCGGTTTCTAGCATATCCAGAAACCGAGCTTCATTCATTGCGCCGTGGACCACTGACGCATCATCACGCGTTTGATCAATAACCAACACGAGGGGTTTGTCTGTGGATTGCGTTAACGTTGGCAATGCCGATGCACAGTAATTGTATTTGGTAATATTGCTGGCAACCAATTGCCGCATACATTTGCGCGCATACTGCTCATCATCACTTGTTACTCTCTCGGCGAACTCTTCATCTTTTAGGTTCAGCAAGGTCTCAATATCGCTTGGCTCGCTAACATCGTAGTAAACACCAGAACGATCGATTAATAAGGAATAACTATTACGCGAGTGAGCATTAAGTGAGCTTGTTCGCAACCAACCATCTTCAAGATATATCAACGGCAACTTATGTTGAGTGGCGTATTTTTTTGCAGCAGTAGTGTTGGACTTACGACCCCACACAATCACCGACTCAACACCTGACAGTTTGTCGTCGACGTTTGAAGGTGCTACGACTTCATCTACCTCTAAAAACGCTTCGATATGTCTTAGTGATCTGATACCACTAGAAAAGCACACTGCACGACGTGGTTGTAAGGCTGTGGCTGTGCTGTGTACTTGCATCGTCATTTGCCAATCAGGTAAATAGCAACATGGCGATAAGGGCCAGCACACATCCTATTGCGACATCCGAAATTAGTTTCTTTTTGGCAGCGACTTTGTCATTTTCATGATTAAGCTCTATTTGTGGCAAAACAGATTTAGGCCCCGCAGTTAGATCAGCCACCATTTGTTCTACTTTGGCAACCGGTATACCGCATGCAATGGCATAAGCAAGAAATGTATTGATCGCCTTCTCACCACCATCACCAGGGTTTTGCCGAATAGTCATGGTTAGCATTTGAATCACAGCCGTGTTGTGTCCACCAGACTTTGCAACTTTATGGGCCAAGGCAGTGTCCCTTTTCAATGCGACTAGCGCATCAATTCGTTCGTCAAGCTTTTCTGCCGTGATTGCAGCCGTGCCATACTGTTTAACCGACATAGCCAAAGCTGTTTTTTTGATTTCAGCAAGCTCATCATGCTTTTCGCCAGTTGCCAACTCGATCATCATATTGACAGTATGGAAAGGAATACCGCGTGCAAGTAGCTCTTCACGCTCTTCATGAGTCAACCCCATTAAGCCTACAATCTCTTCGACAATAGCTTTGACTGGATTACTAGCGTCCACAGTATTTTCAGCAGCGCCGTTGATATCGGCATCATTAGCCGACTCATCCACGTTTACCGTTGATTCAGAAGCAGATTTAGTTTGTGCAGAAGAGACAGCAGACACTGCAATGATCCTTAAGAACTCAATGGATCATTGCAGGATCCAAGCCAGTAACAGGTACTCTTAGCGAGCACCCATCCGGGAATGAAGTTTTAGCTGGCTC
The DNA here is from genome assembly GCA_937958675.1 of uncultured Granulosicoccaceae bacterium. GTDB lineage: Bacteria > Pseudomonadota > Gammaproteobacteria > Granulosicoccales > Granulosicoccaceae > Granulosicoccus. The sequence goes on along the minus strand of CALGND010000182.1, from coordinate 5,299 downwards.
TGCGTAAAGGAAGAATGTTGTCAGAAGTTTCGAGCAGTAATCCAGACAGGTATTGGCCGTAACTGTTCTTTGATAGTGGTTGAGCAAGTGACATCAATTGGCCATCGTCAATCCAACCGTTGCGCCATGAAATTTCCTCAGGACAAGCGATCTTTAAGCCCTGACGACGCTCCATAGTTTCAACAAACTGCCCTGCTTCAAGTAGAGAATTGCCGGTACCGGTATCGAGCCAAGCGTAACCGCGACTCATGACTTCAACCATCAACTCATTTTGCTCAAGATAGACTTTATTTACATCGGTTATTTCAAGTTCTCCTCTTGGAGAAGGCTTGATACATTTAGCAATATCAACAACCTGATTATCATAGAAGTACAAACCAGTAACCGCAAAGTTAGACTGCGGCTTGTTTGGCTTCTCTTCAATACCAAGTGCTTTACCTGATTTGTCGAAATGCACAACACCATATCGCTCTGGATCGCTGACACGATAGGCAAATACGCTAGCACCTGATTCTTGTTTAGACGCATTAGTCAGCAATTTGCTCAACTCATGGCCATGGAAGATGTTGTCACCCAACACCAAGGCAACGCTGTCGTCGCCAATAAAATCTTCGCCCAAAATAAAGGCCTGCGCCAAACCATCAGGAGATGGCTGGACGGTATAGCTAATATTTAAACCCCACTGGCTTCCGTCACCAAACAATTGCTTGAACAAGGGCACATCGCGCGGTGTCGAAATCAATAGAATGTCGCGTATTCCCGCTAGCATTAATGTGCTAAGCGGGTAATACACCATGGGTTTGTCGTATACCGGCAGTAATTGTTTTGATACAACTTGAGTAATAGGATGCAAGCGTGTGCCCGATCCCCCTGCCAGTATTATGCCTTTCATTTTATTTCACTGCTCCTAGAACTGCTTTGCTCTCCTCCGAAAGTTTTTGCCCTTGTAGGAGCTCATCGAAGTATGCAATTGTTTTTCCCAAACCTTCTTCAAGTTTGACCGTGGGCTCCCAACCGAAGGTTTCTCTTGCAAGTGTAATATCCGGACGACGCTGCGTCGGATCATCACTTGGCAAGTCTTTGAATACCAGTTTCGATTTAGAGTTAGTCATCTCCAGCACTTTCTCTGCCAATTGTCGAATTGTGAATTCATCGGGGTTGCCAACATTGACTGGGCCTGTGAACGAATCGTCAGTACCCATAAGGCGTACAAACGCTTCTATTAAATCTAAGCAATAGCAAAAAGAACGAGTTTGATCGCCTTCGCCATAAATCGTGATGTCTTCGCCAGTGAGCGCCTGGACGATAAAATTTGACACAACACGACCATCAGAAGGATGCATACGTGGGCCGAATGTATTAAAGATTCGCCCTACTTTGATTCGTAAATTATGTTGGCGGTGGTAGTCAAAAAAGAGCGTTTCAGCACAACGCTTGCCTTCGTCATAGCAAGAGCGAAAACCGATTGGGTTAACGTGTCCCCAATAGTCTTCAGTTTGAGGGTGAACTTTTGGATCACCATACACTTCGCTTGTGGAAGCTTGGAATATCTTGGCACCTGTACGCTTTGCCAAACCCAACATATTGATCGCACCGTGGACACTCGTTTTAGTGGTTTGCACCGGATCATGCTGGTAGTGTACTGGCGATGCTGGGCACGCCAGGTTATAGATTTCGTCTACTTCCAAATAAGTCGGAAAGGTCACGTCGTGACGTATTAGTTCAAAAGCGGGGTTATCCATCAGGTGAATGATGTTCTGCTTACGGCCGGTGAAGTAGTTATCCATACAGATAACTTCATGTCCATCATTCAAGATTCTTTCGCAAAGATGCGAACCTAAGAAACCTGCACCGCCTGTGACTAGAATGCGTTTACGAATTACATTCCCTAAGTTAGAAGCTACATCGCTCATTTTAAAAATATTCCAATCGGTTAAGTTGTTCAAGGCTCTATTAAAGCCATCAAGACCTCGTTATATATAGCTGCTCAGGCCTACACTTGCTGGTCAAATAGTGATCAATTCACGAGATACAAGCCGCCCAGTGATATACGTGAGCATTATTGAGGAGCAAGTAACAAGCCACGATAGCTTGCACCAGATTCGCAAACCAGCAACCCAAGCTACCCAGGTCGCAACCTAAGCCAAACTGAGGTGTTTTCAGCGACAACAGACCCACTTTTCGAGTTTCTCGCCACAATTTTTGATAGTTACGTAGTCATAATTTCGTCATTTCATAGCATGGTTATCACACAAACCGACGAACGCCAAATAAATGGCTCAATAGCAGGTGCTGTCGAGCGTTGTCTGCGCGGACCTTGCCCAATACAAGATACATTACCCGAGCCATCTCTCGACCTGCATCTAACGGTAATATTCACGAGCCTATGTAGCCAAGGACCAATGCTCTTGACTATTTACGAGTGATGGTATTGATGAGCAAATTCAGCCGACCTTTTTAAGTGCAGCCTCAAAAAGCTCAGGATCAACATCGAATGAAAGTGCACGTGTTTTTTTCTGATCTTCAGTGCCAAACTCTTGTGCTTCATCGTGGCTAACCAGACGATTGTAGTCATCCATATTTTCTAATATGGCGTGATAATTATGTCCGCATAGTTGTGCTAAGCCATTGTAGAAAGGATAAACATGACGGCCATACAACTCAATTACATCTATACCCGGTTTACAGAAAACCATGTTAGTCAGAGCTCCGCCATGAGGCGACACCAATACATCGACTTTTGCCATTAATGCTGATTGTTCCGCCACTGACATCCCTTCCATCGCGGTTACCGTATAGCCATAGCGCTCAAGAATCGGCAACAGCTCATCTTCATTCGCGACCCCTCGGCGTACACCTTTTGGACGGCTAACATAAAGTTTGATGCGCTCGTCAATAGCATCGACCGGTGGTGGCGGAAACGAATGCTTTAACCAAGCCGGCAAGAAGCGATTCATCTTCATATTGATACCGTTATGAATATCAACAATGATGACTTTCTCACACAACAATCGGTTGTTGTCTTTGGTTTCAACTATCCGATCGTTATCAAAACCAAAATGCTTTAATGTGCTTTGTTGAAACGGCGCACGATCGGCCTCTCGCATTAGCAGATGATCGATATCGTCTAGTTTAAAACCCGCTTTTTCAAGCACCCCAATCTTTGGCAAAATGTCAACCATCCAATGGTAATAGCAATGTGCACCAGCTGATACGGCGAATAGCACCGATGTACCTGCTAAGGGCTTGTAGCTATTCCATGGTAGCTCTTTAACTTCCTCATCGGTAACACGGTAACGCGAGTGCAATTTACCATCAGGCGCTATGACTAACGACTTCATGCCGGTTAAGAACACCTTAGCGTTATAAACCTCAGTAATTCTTATCGCCCTGACATCTAGCGTCTTATCGTAGACTGCATCAGCTGGAACTGACTGCACCATTTGCGGAGCTGCGCAGTGATAGGTTTCTTCTGGAAAAATCGCCCTGCTAGTAGTTGGCTTAATTGGAAACTTGGTATTACTCGGCTGGTTAGCAGCGAGCTGGGATACGTCCTCACTTAATTCTACTTTTTTTACACCACCATCCACATCTCTTAACCGCGGCTTTATATCCGCTTTTTTAGACAGCTTTTCACACGGCTTATCAAACCGTGTTTCAAACTCAGCCGTGAAGGATTTTTTGTGCTTCTCTAAGAAAGCTTCTAGTGTCTTTTCTGAAAACGATTCTATATCGAGTTTGTCTGTCGGCACAGTTGTCATAAACCGTTCTGCCAATTCTGTGATAACGATATCCGCTTTTACGCGCTCAACGTAATCATAATCAATATTGGAATTCCAGATAAAATGAACCTCTTGGAACGTCTCAGCCAACATGCCTGTTAACAGATGCGGCCGGTACTCAGAGAACGAATCACCGAACAACACCACGCGTTGCTTTACTGCATCGGGCGAATCGTTACGATAAACCACATGTGAGCCCACATGTAGATGTATTTCATTTAGTTGATTCTCTTGCTCTTTAAACTGCACCATGCCATTAGCGAATATACGCTGGGCATTTTTAGCAAGCTTATAAAAGCGGCCAGTTTCTTTTTCAGGTGGCGATAACTTTCCACCCAAGTCAAACATCACCTGGCCTTCATCATAAGGATAATGTAGTAGTTCGCGATTACATTCCACCTGTAACTGGCTACACAATAGTTGGTAGGCAGCAAAACAACCCCAGCAAGACCAATGCGTATCTGTCTTCCAATAAATGGGAGACTTGTCTATCTGCCGCGACAGATAATTTACTGGATTGATAAATGCCGGAATCTCAGCCCGGTATTTAGACGACAACTGAATGATCGGGCTACCTTGAATATTTTCGATCTCACCATCGAAGAACTTATGTAATACCGTTAGCTTCTCTGGCGCTGGCAGATGCACATAACGGACATCCATTGCTTTTAACTTTTCATCACGCGAATTAAGTAGCTCAACCCATTGGCGAGCAAGCTTATCGGTAAACGACGAGTTTTCACGGTAGAGATCTAAGACGTTATTGTTGCCGGCAGTAAGAAACAGCCAGCCGTCTTTTCCTACATGGACCGGGCTAGGCTGCTGTTGCGCTACGCTGTTCATTACTATGCTCTACTTTGCTAAATTTAATGCCGGCCCGCTCACAAAACAAGCGGTAGTCCGGGTAAAATAGTTCTGCTAATTTGTTGTAGGTTTCAAGCGAAATTTGATTAATGCTACTACCATTAGAGCGCTTAATTACACCAAATTGCTCGTCCGCTACATAGTCTTCATTTAAAAACGCGTATACGCGTTTCATCACTGCAGGCGTATCATTACGCAATTCCTTGTTGTCCAGCACAAGCAATTGATGCGGATCAAATAGTTGCTGATAGGTCACTAGTTTACGCGTGTACAAACTAAAGCTTAATACCAGATTGAGGTAGTAGCCCATGATGCCAGTACGCCGAAAAGCATCAGTAAAATCCTGTGCAAAAAACTCATCGATATCCACGTTCTGCAATGGCGGTGCCTTAGTAGTTACCTTCAAATGTATAAATTGCGAGATAGCCCGCTCGATCGGATCGCGTGTTATGACGATTACTCGTGGATCAGGCGTATAGGCTTTAATCAGCCTTGGTACCAAGGCAGTTTCCGTTGTATCAAAATATGTCGGGCTAGCATCTATCGTACGTATGCCTGGCTCAACGTTTTTAAAATGATCCGCATACCACTGTGGCCCTTTATCGTAATGCAAAGAGAAGTAATGGATCTCTTTTTGTATCCCGGCAGAGATT
>CALGND010000181.1 GCA_937958675.1 uncultured Granulosicoccaceae bacterium | reverse complement strand
ATTTTTTGCGCACTCACCATCTCTCCATCTTATGCCGCGACCTTTGTCGAGAACAATGGCGTTGTCATGATGGAAGTTGAATCATCTGCAGCGCAAGGTGATTGGAAATTAGAGCGTTCACTCGGTGGGTATTCGGGCAATGGTTACTACATTTGGAGAGGCACTGACGCTTTCAGTAAAGCATCGGCTGGGCGTGGCACGATCACTTACACATTCCGAATCGCCACGGCTGGTAATTATCAAATGCGTTGGCGTTCGCGCATAGGTAAGGGTACTTCACGTACTGAACACAACGACAGCTGGGTCCGATTCCCAAGCGGTAGAAATATCGGTGGTCAGCACGCGCTTAGTGGCTGGACTAAAGTGTTTATGAATACTCGCGATCAATGGGTTTGGCAGTCTGCCACTGTGGATGGGGCCGGTCAGCCTATTCGTCAATTCTTTTCAGCGGGCGTTCACACGGTTCAAATTTCTGGGCGATCAAGTGGTCACGCGATTGATAAGATTGCGTTGTATCGCTACGACAGTGTTTCGTTCTCTAGCTCGAAATTTGATTCACTGCCTAACTCCGGCACTGGATCAGGTACATCGGCACCGGCGGAAGATCCAGTTGTCGTCGCTGAGCCAATTGTCGAAGCCGAGCCCGTCGTCGTTGCCGAGCCCGTCGTAGTGGCGGAACCGGTTGTCGTCGCAGAGCCAGTAGTAGTGGCGGAGCCAGTTGTGGTAGCTGAACCAGTTGTGAGCGCCGACCCAGTGTCAATCGATGCTCCGTCTGTTTCTGTATCAAACAATACTCTTAGTTGGTCAGCTGTAAACGCGATTGTCATTAACGTGCATCGTGGTTCAGGCGAATGGCTTGAGTCGTTGCCTGCTGCTACCACACAGTGGCAGGCACCAGGTGCGGGCACTTATTATTTGGTAGCAACAGGCGAGGGTACTTGGGAAACATGGGGTCGCTCCGAAACGGTTACTGTAGAAGGTTCTTCTGATCCGGTAGTGCCAATGGTTACAGCGCAAGTATATTCTGCGTCTGCGTTAGAGGTTTTTTGGACTGATGGCGGTACTGAGGGGCTGAGTTTCGAAGTAAGTCGTGGTGGTCAATTACAGACAATCACCGATGGCCGTAGTTACTTCGATGATGGTTTGTCTGCCGGTAGTCGATACAATTACGCTGTCACTGCTATTAATGCAGCGGGTGATGTTGTGTGGCAGCAAGGTGTTAGTGCGACTACAACCGGTGTTGCTGCTAATAACACAGGTGATAATGGCATTAGTGATAGTGCCAGCCTAAACCTTACTGTCGAGGCTTATTCGCAAAGTGCTATTGAACTGTTCTGGAATGATGATCAACTAGATGCGAATAATAATTACCAGTTTTCTGTTTACCAAAACGGTGAGTTAGTTAAGGTCACTGATGGTCGCAGTCAATTTATCGAAGGGTTAATGGCGGGTACCGAGTATCAGATGTCGGTTATTGCGACTGATGCTGATGGCGTCGAGGTAGCATCTAGTGATGTTAGCGTGACAACGAACCCTGTAGATCGCCCTTAAGCGTTACGCTAAAGTCTTTCCCGCGAAAGCGGCGTTCCGGAACCATACACAATCTCATATGGGTCTCATATGGGTCCCGGATCGCCGGCTGCGCTGGGACGACGCTTAACTAGCTTCGATTTTATCTTGCGTTTTAGTATCGAAGTCACTGGCATCATGACGTTCATGAAGCTGACTATCCAAATCACCAAAGGTACGATTAACCTTGCGGCCGCGTTGCACAGCTTCACGCTGATCAATGAGCTTCGACCAACGCATCAAATGGCTGTAGCTTTCTATATCCAAAAATTCTGCAGCGTTATACAAGCGGCCTAAGGCAAGCTGGCCGTACCATGACCAGTTGGCGATATCGGCGATCGTGTATTCGTCGCCAGTAAGATAGGTGTTATCCGCCAGGTGCTTATCAAGCACATCAAGCTGACGTTTAACTTCCATCGTAAAGCGATCGATGGGGTATTCGTATCTCACCGGTGCGTAGGAGTAAAAATGACCAAATCCGCCACCGAGGTAGGGCGCACTACCCATCTGCCAAAACAACCAATTTAAACACTGGGCACGAGTCGCGGCATCAGTAGGGATAAATGCATTAAATCGTTCAGCCAGTTGCAGCAAAATAGATCCGCTTTCAAACATTCGCAGTGGCGGTGTTTGTGAGTGATCCATCAAGGCTGGGATCTTTGAATTAGGGTTGATATTGACAAAGTCGCTGCCAAATTGATCGCCATCATGAATGCGTATAAGCCAAGCGTCGTACTCGGCGCCGGTATGACCTGCGGCTAACAATTCTTCTAGTAGTACTGTGATCTTTACACCATTGGGTGTAGCAAGTGAATAGAGCTGTAATGGGTGCTTGCCTATTGGTAGTTCCTTGTCATGCGTCGCACCGGAAATTGGGCGGTTGATTGATGCAAACTCGCCGCCGTTGCTTGTATCCCAAGTCCATACCTTGGGTGGAGTGTATTCAGTGTCAGTCATAGTATTCCGAATCAGTATAAGTAGTTGTTTAGTGTATCGAACCTTGTAGATACACCCGCGCTTGGTTGGTTCAGTGTTCGAATGCTAACCGAACCACAAACCTTCTGCCAGCTTGTCGGTGTATGATTTTGGCCTTAACGATATTAAGTGTGAGACACAATGACTTCAGGCAAGCTTGCTGATCAGATTCAGCTACCCGATACCTTTATTTTCGGTGTAGCAACCGCCGCCTATCAAATCGAGGGTGCCGCTTCTGAAGATGGTCGCACCGCATCCATATGGGACACCTTTTCTCACACCCCGGGTAAGGTACTAAACGGTGACACCGGTGATGTCGCCTGTGATCATTATCATCGTATGGATAGTGATCTTGACCTTATCCAGCAGCTTAACGTTGGTGCCTATCGATTTTCTTTTTCTTGGCCGCGATTGTTCCCATCTGCTGATGGACAGGTGAATCTAGCAGGCCTCGATTTTTATGATCGGCTAATCGATGGTTGTCTTGCTCGCAACCTACGACCGTTCGCGACCTTATATCACTGGGACCTTCCTCAATACCTATACGACAATGGTGGATGGGCGTCAAAAGACACCGCTTATGCGTTCGCCGACTATGCAAAACTGATTAGCGATAAATTTGGTGATCGTTTGCGGACGCTTACAACGTTTAATGAACCATGGTGTTCATCAATACTGAGTTACCTGTTCGGCGTGCATGCGCCGGGGTTAAAAGATTTACCCAAAACGCTATCGGTAATTCATGGTCAACATGTGGCTCATGGCTTAGCGGTACAAGCAATGCGTTCAAGCCATGCTGATTTACCATTGGGCATAGTGTTAAACGCGCAAGCGGTCTATCCCGTTGATGCTCAAAGTGAAGACGCAGCAGAACGTCATCAACAATTTCATAATGGTTTATTTTTCGAACCGTTGTTTCATGGTGAGTACCCACAGCAAGCGGTTGAGGCGTTGTCACCATTAATGCCAAAAAACTTTATGGACGATCTACCGACCATTGCTCAACCCTTAGACTTCTGGGGTTTGAATTACTACACACCGAGTTGGGTGACAGACGCTGTTGCATCGGATGAGCCTTACCCTGCCACCAGAGTAGTTGATCGTGAGCAAGTCACGCGCACCGATATAGGCTGGGAAGTCAATGCAGATTGTCTGACAGATTTGCTCAAGAGGCTTTATGCCGAATATTCACTGCCGCCTTGCTACATTACCGAGAACGGCGCTGCGTACAATCATCAAGTAGAGGAGGGCGTTGTTGATGACAAACCTAGGCAGGAATATTTACAACAACATATCCAGGCAGTGGCCAAGGCAGTCGCGCAAGGCATTGATGTGAAGGGGTATTTTGCGTGGAGTCTAATGGATAATTTTGAGTGGGCTGAGGGGTATTCGCAACGATTTGGGCTAATTCATGTGGACTACGCTACGCAACAACGCACCATTAAGCGTAGCGGTCACTGGTATGCCGACTTGTGTCGCAGACATGCTTTTTAGGCTGAGGGTGGAGTTATCGCAGTGTGTTCCGGTCCATTCTCAAGCGCTCAACCCCGGCGAGCCTACCTCGCAAGGAATGACTGTAAGTCCCTGTTGGAATGGGCTAAAAACAGCAAATTCGGACAAAATAGCCCCTGATTCAGGATACCGGCGAATTAGGGGCAACTATCTTTGCGAGTTGCTTGACGCAAAGGCTCAATATTCCTATAATCTCGCAGCTCGAACGGGCCGTTTTATACGGCCTGTACTGATTGCAGAACGGCAAATATCACCGATTCTGTCAAATTCGAATTTAATACTGCTTCGTCGGCTGCTGCTGACGGCAAAAACAGATGGTTAGTAATGGCGACAATCAACCAATTGGTTCGCAAACCTCGTAAGCGTAAGGCGGAGAAATCCAACGTACCAGCGCTTCAGGCTTGCCCGCAACGCCGCGGCGTTTGCACCCGTGTGTACACCACTACTCCTAAAAAGCCGAACTCGGCTATGCGGAAGGTGGCTCGTGTGCGTCTCACAAACGGTTTCGAGGTTACCTCGTATATCGGTGGTGAAGGGCACAATCTTCAGGAACACTCAGTTGTTCTGATCCGTGGTGGTCGTGTTAAAGATCTCCCGGGTGTTCGTTATCACACAGTGCGCGGCAGTCTTGATACACAAGGTGTTGAGTCACGTCGTCAAGGCCGTTCGAAGTACGGCGCCAAGAAGCCGAAGGCCTAATTAGATATGTCACGCAGAAACGAAGCCCCCAAACGCGAAATCCTACCTGACCCTAAGTACGGTAGCACTCGTTTAGCTAAATTCATCAACATCCTGATGCTAGACGGCAAGAAAGCCGTTGCCGAGAAAGTTATCTACGGCGCGCTTGATGTGATTAAGGAGAAGGGTTCACCAGAGCCTCTCGAGATTCTTGAAACGGCTCTTGAAAACGTCGCTCCGGCAGTAGAAGTTAAATCACGCCGCGTGGGTGGTGCGACTTACCAAGTGCCAGTTGAGGTGCGTTCTGTTCGTCGTAGTGCGCTAGCAATGCGTTGGATCATCGATGCAGCACGCAAGCGTGGTGAGAAATCAATGATGCTAAAGCTAGCTGGCGAATTAGCCGATGCGGCTGAAAAGCGTGGAGCTGCAGTCAAGAAGCGTGATGATGTCCATCGCATGGCAGAAGCAAACAAGGCGTTCTCTCACTACCGTTGGTAGCATAAGGCCGCTTAGAATAAAAAAAACGCCGGCATGCCGGCGTTTTTTATTTGTGTTCCCATTTCGGAAGTTTACTCGGAGATTACTATGACAAAAGTTGCGTTGGTCACAGGTGGTGGCTCGGGTATTGGAAGAGAAACAGCACATGCCTTAGTAAGCGCGGATTGGCACGTTATTGTGTGTGGGCGCACAGCAGCATCATTAGATGAAACTATCAAACTAAGCCCCAAACCTGCATCAATGACCAGTATCGCAACCGATGTAGCTGACTCAGCTTCAGTCGATGCTCTGTTTAGTGCTATTAAAGATCAGCATGGTCATCTGGACGTTGTTTTTAATAATGCCGGCACCAATGTGCCGCCGATGACGATTGACGAGCTAACAGTTGATCAATGGAAGTCAGTGATAGATGTTAATTTGCATGGTGCATTCTTGATTGCACGTGGTGCATTCGCCATGATGCGCCATCAAGATCCCCAAGGTGGTCGTATCATTAATAATGGCTCTATCTCCGCTCATCTACCGCGCCCCGGGTCGGTGCCTTATGCCGTGTCTAAACACGCCATAACAGGCTTAACTCGATGCTTATCACTAGATGGCAGGCCGTTCAATATTGCCTGCGGGCAAATTGATATTGGCAATGCATCTTCCGTCATGACGGAAGAAATAAGCGCTGGCATTATCCAAGCGGATGGCAGTACTAAAGCTGAACCTGTTATGGACGTAAAACATGTTGGTGAGGCGGTGGTGAATATGGCAGCTCTGCCGTTGTCTGCCAATGTTCAGTTCATGACTATTATGGCGAGTAGCATGCCCTATATTGGCAGGGGCTAAACGACATGGCTCGTACCACACCGTTATCCCGATACCGCAACGTCGGCATTATGGCCCATATCGATGCGGGCAAAACCACCACCACCGAGCGCATACTGTATTACACAGGCGTGTCGCACAAAATTGGTGAGGTGCACGATGGTGCCGCCACAATGGATTGGATGGCGCAAGAGCAAGAACGTGGTATCACGATTACCTCTGCCGCTACCACCTGTTTTTGGAAAGGCATGGATGGGGCGCGTACTGAACATCGCATCAATATTATCGATACACCGGGTCATGTTGATTTCACTATCGAAGTAGAACGCTCTTTGCGTGTGCTCGATGGTGCGGTTGCTGTATTTGATGCTGTGGGTGGAGTAGAACCACAATCAGAAACCGTGTGGCGACAAGCCAACAAATACAACGTGCCGCGATTGGCGTTTGTTAACAAGATGGATCGTGTTGGCGCAGACTTTGAGCGCGTGGTTGAACAAATCCGTGAACGCCTTGGGGCTAATCCAATCCCTATTCAAATACCCATCGGTGCAGAAGAAGATTTTGCAGGCGTTGTGGATCTTATCAGCATGAAAGCAATCTATTGGTCAGAAGCCGACAAAGGCTTAACATTTGATGCGCGCGATATACCGGCAGAGCTTGTCGATACTGCTACAAGCATGCGCGAGCAAATGGTTGAGGCAGCTGCTGAGTCATCCGAGCATCTTATGGATGAGTATTTAGAAAGTGGCGAGCTAAACGACGCCCAAATTCACGAAGGCTTACGCTTGCGCACATTGGCAGGTGACATAGTCCCAGCATTGTGTGGCTCGGCCTTTAAAAATAAGGGTGTGCAGTCGTTGCTCGATAGCATCGTTGATTATCTGCCTGCACCTGATGACATAAAGCCCGTGGTCGGCTTGGAGCACGGTGATAAAGAAGGCGAGCGCGCGGCAAAAGATGACGAGCCCTTTGCAGCATTGGTGTTTAAAATTGCCAACGATTCCCATGTAGGCTCGCTTGCGTTTATTCGCGTTTATTCCGGTGTAATGAAAACCGGCGACATGGTGTTCAACCCAATCAAGGGCAAAAAAGAACGTATTGGCCGCTTGCTACAAATGCACGCCAATAATCGCGAAGAGATTAAAGAAGTACGGGCAGGTGATATTGCTGCCGCAGTGGGTCTTAAAGAGGTGACTACCGGCGAAACCCTGTGTGATCAAAAAGCCCCTATTACGTTGGAACGTATGGAGTTTCCCGAGCCGGTGATATCGGTAGCGGTCGAACCCAAAACGCTCTCTGATCAGGAAAAAATGGCTGCAGCCCTTGGCAGGCTATCACGTGAAGATCCTTCATTTAGGGTTAGCACTGATGACGATTCGGGCCAAACCATCATCAGCGGTATGGGCGAACTGCATCTAGACATCATCATCGATCGTATGAAGCGAGAGTTTTCGGTGGTGGCCAATGTGGGTAAGCCGCAGGTGTCGTATCGCGAAACTATTCGCAAGCAAGTTGAGGCAGAAGGCAAGTTTGTCCGCACAGAGGGCGTTGCCCAGTATGGCCATGTCTGGTTGCGCCTCGAGCCGCTTGATCGTGGCGCTGGATTTGAGTTTGTTAATCAAATCGCAGATGCTGCAATACCCAAAGAGTTTATCCCTGCGGTTGAAAAAGGCGTGGAAGATCAGTTAGCCAACGGTGTTTTGGGCGGTTATCCGATGATGGACGTTAAAGTAACGTTATATGACGGTTCCTACCATGATGTGGACTCCAACGAGCTGGCGTTCAAGATTGCTGGCTCCATGGGTTTTCGAGCAGGGGCCGAGCAAGCAGAGCCAGCGCTTCTAGAGCCTATGATGAGGGTAGAGGTGGTTACGCCGGAGGATTACATGGGGGAGGTCATGGGAGACCTTAACCGCCGTCGTGGCGTCGTTCAGGGCATGGATGACCAACCTGGGGGTAAGGTTATCAAGGCAGATGTGCCGCTAGCTGAGATGTTTGGCTACTCCACCGCGTTGCGCTCTGCCACACAGGGTAGGGCGGTGTATTCTATGGAATTCGACCGATATGAGATTCCTAGCAAAGCTGTGAGCGAAAAGGTACTGAATTTATGATTAAAAGCCGCATTTAATGCGGTTGTTATTGTATGATACGCGACCGATTGGGTGCTATTTGCACCTACCGTGAAATTATGAGGGCCGAAGGTGTCTAAGGAAAAATTCGAACGAACTAAACCCCACGTTAACGTAGGCACGATTGGCCACGTTGACCATGGCAAAACCACGTTGACAGCAGCGTTGACCATTTGCCAGGCGGAAGCGATGGGTGGAGAGGCCAAGGCCTACG
>CALGND010000180.1 GCA_937958675.1 uncultured Granulosicoccaceae bacterium | reverse complement strand
AACGCCATTGTTTCAATAAGGCTGAACAATCAGGAAATGCCTAACTGTTTAGCCACCACTACCTATCTGGAAAATGGCATGGATGTGCGTGCGGTAAACGCATGGCCCTCTGCTCAAAATGATCTTAAAGGCGTGCTAGATTTTGCGCACCCTTTATGGTCGGCTGGGTTTTACTACAAAACATTTATGTGGCCTAACTGGCATCTGTTCGAGCCGATCATTCGTAGGCTTGCAGGTTTGGGCACAGTGTCGCCTGATCAATACGATGATTACGTATCCGATCAACGTTTTGCTACTTGCGATAGCTTGGTGGTGGGCGGTGGTGCTGCAGGTATTGCCGCCGCTCGTGCTGCGGCAGAAGCAGGAGAAGATGTTGTACTGGTTGATGACCATAGGGAACTCGGTGGTGGTTTGTTTCAAGAAACAATGGTGGAAGGCTATAAGCCTGAAGAATGGATAGCATCTGAAATTGCAGCATTTGAAGCGGCGGGTGGGCGTGTGCTTACGCATACCACAGCGTTTGGTGTGTTCGATCACAAGATGGTCGGCCTGGTGCAAAACACAAGCTTTGGTGTTGCTCCGCGTTTTTGGCGAATGCGCACCAAACGAATCATTCTTGCCGCAGGTGCCGTTGATCGATCAATGACATTTGCCAATAATGATTCTCCTGGTGTGATGTCTTTGTTGGCTGCAAATGAATTTTTGGCACGCTACGGTGTGCTAGTGGGCTCGAATGCAATTGCACTGAGTAACAACAGTGCTGCTAATGCGGCAGCGAATAACCTTGAAGCCGCGGGTATCAACATGAACCGGATTGATGCGCAGGATGCACAGCTAACTGCGATTGGCGGTAAGCGTTTAAAAGGGCTATCGGTTAATGGCAAAATGCATGATGCGGATACCGTGTTGGTATCCGCTGGGTTTACTCCGTTGGTTCATTTGTGGCGACATGCCGGTGGCAAGCTTCATTGGTGCGATCAGCGGCAAGCCTTTGTACCGAGTACAGCGCCTGATGGTATGCAAGCAATTGGGGCGGCCAATGGTGATTTTGATCTAGAACCTGCACTTGAATATGCACGAGCCATGGGCGCATCAAAGGTTGCTAATGATGTTGCTGGCGATACCACATCGCAATCGCTCAGTCACTATAAAGTGGTTCCACACTGGCCAACTCCAGGATCCAAAGGGCGGCAGTGGATTGATCTGCAGCATGATGTCACGCTGAAAGATATTGAATTAGCCGCCAGTGAAAACTATGTATCAGTTGAGCATCTAAAACGTTATACAACGCTTGGCATGGCGTCTGACCAGGGTAAAAGTTCCAACATGGTTGGCCTTGCTGCGATGGCGGCGATACAGGGGCGCTCAATACCTGAGGTGGGTACCACCACGTTTCGTCCGCCGTTTGTGCCGATACCGATTGAGACCTATCACGGACAGCATGGCAAAACGCATTGGCGCCCGGTAAAGCGTTTGCCACTTGAAGTTGAGCACCGCACTTTAAATGCTGCGTTGTGTGAATACGGTGGCTGGTTGCGGCCGGGTTGGTATGGAGAAGGTGATGCGCAGGCGTGTATTCACAATGAAGCACTAACTGTTCGAAACGTTGCCGGTATATTTGATGGTTCGCCGCTAGGGAAAATCGAAGTGATAGGCCCCGATGCTGAAGCATTTGTTAATTTCGTTTGCTACAACACCATCAGTACTTTAAAAACCGGCAAGATTCGCTATTGGTTTATGTTAACCGAAGCGGGTGTGGTGATGGATGATGGTGTTATCTCTCGCTTGGGCTCCAACCGGTTTTTGATTTCATGTTCGTCCAGTCATGTTGATAGCGTACGCAGCCACTTAGAATCATGGCGTCAAGACGGTAACGATCCTGATCGGATTTTCGTTCATGATCTAACAATGAACTATGCAACGGTAACCGTAACTGGCCCACAAGCTCGGAGCATTCTTACCGCGCTTGATCTGGGTGTTGATTTATCCAGTGAAGCGTATAGTCATATGAGTTTTGTTGATGGCAAATTAGGTAACGAACCCGTTCGGATAGCGCGCGTAAGCTTTACCGGTGAGGCAAGTTATGAAATAAGCATACGCACCCGGTGCGCATCCAACTTGTGGCAAGCGGCGATGGAAGCTGGCTCTGCTATTGGGGCGGTGCCGGTGGGTATTGAAGCCATGTCGATCTTACGCGCAGAGAAAGGGTATCTTATGATCGGCAAAGATACCGATGGTGAAACCATGCCCCACGATTTAGGCTTTGGTATTCCGCGAAAAAATAAACGCGGCGCGTTTATAGGAGACCGTAGTTTGCGCAATGCAAAGGCTAACGGTACACAGCGTAAATCGCTCGTCGGGTTAATGCTTTCATCTGGGGATGCGCCTTTGGAAACCGGCGCGCATGTTATCACCAGTGACGATACCAACAAGCGCTCGCTGGGGTATGTCACATCGAGTTACTACAGCCCTTACCTTGGCCATCCCATAGCGTTGGGCATGGTTGAAGGTGGCGCACAAAGAGTGGGGGACACGGTGCAAGTGTGGCATCAGAATGAGTCGCGCCAAGCAACGTTGTGTTCACCGTGTTTCTTTGATCCAGATGGGGAGCGCCTACATGCGTAACGACAGCCATAAGTGGCCACCTGCGCAAGCAATAGACTCGTTTAATGAGTCATTCATTGATTTAGGCAATGCGTCTCTCAAGCCTATCGAAATGGCTCGCCAAACCATGATATCCGGCCCCAATGTGTTAGATCAGATTGATGCGCCATTGGTTGCTTGGCCAACTATTATAGATGAGCAACGCTATGCGTTATGCTTACGTCGCGATAGGGTGTTGCTGGTTGATGGCGTAGAAAGAAGCGGTATAGAGCGAGACTCAGGTTGGGACCAAAAAAACCAACAGGCGATATCAGATGTTAGTGATACCTACGCTGTTTTTGATCTGTCTGGCCCTTATGCGTTGGAGCTACTGCAACGAGGTGCAGAAATTTCATTACAAACACCATCTAACAGTGTGCTCCGCCGTTTGTTTGGATTGGATACGATCATCTATCGCGCGGCAAAGGCCGATCAGTTTCGGGTGCATATTGAATGGGCGCGGCGGCAGAGCCTAATCGATCATCTGCGCAGTGCTGCATCATTGGTATAAGGCGTGTGCCTAAGAATGTCTCAACTGGTGTTAAATAACACTTCAGCAAACTTGGTGTAACGGCTTGCAATTGGTAGTATTGACTAATCTGACTAGGCTTAACTCATTAAGCCACGTCATTTACTTGTCGGCTACACTCGATAGCTGCGCCTTTTGCCTATTTGAGTTTAGCTCTGATATTCATCAGTTCTGAGTAGTATCCCCACAAGGTCGGTAGTGGTTGACAAAACAGGCTGATACAACAGGAGGAATCATGGCAATTTCCCTTAAGGTTAATGGACAAGAGCATTCGTTTGAAGGTGATTCGTCGATGCCTGTGCTTTGGTATGTGCGCGACATCCTCAACATGCATGGAACCAAATTTGGTTGTGGCACTGGCCAGTGTGGTGCGTGTACCGTTCATGTTGATGGCAAGGCGATGCGCAGTTGCTTGTTAAGTTTGGAAGCAGCGGCGGGTAAGGAAATCACCACAATAGAAGGGCTGGACGTCAATGGCGATCATCCTGTCCAGAAAGCCTGGCGTGCCAACAACGTGCCTCAATGTGGTTACTGTCAGGCTGGGCAAATAATGTCCGCAGCGTCATTGTTATCAGATAACCCTAAGCCATCGTCCGAGCAAATCGAGCAATCCATGGCTGGCAACATTTGTCGCTGTGGGTGCTACGAGCGTATTGCAGAAGCTGTAGAAATGGCTGCTTCGGAAATGGAGGGTTAGATTATGCATAAATCTATTGAGCAGGAAATTCTATCGCAAATTGGTGAAGCGCCGATTGCTGAACCCAGCGTGGGTGAGTCGGCCGCAGTTATTGTAAAGATGAGCCGCCGCAAGTTTCTTAAATTTACGGGTGGTAGCGCTAGTTTGATGTTGGCAATGCAGCTTGTACCGACAAACGCCAAGGCATTCGAAGTCTATCCAACGGGTGCCGATGGTATGCCGAATGCCACCGTTGTGGATCCACAGGTATTCGTCTCGATTGATGCGGATGGCACAGTAACATTAGTTAGTCATCGCGCAGAGATGGGCACCGGTACCCGCACCAATGTGCCTCTAATATTGGCCGACGAAATGGAAGCTGATTGGGACAGAGTGAAACTGGTTCAGGCCGAAGGTGACGAGCCAAAATACGGTAATCAAGATACCGATGGTTCTCGTAGTTTGCGCCACTACATTCAACCCATGCGGCAAATGGGCGCGGCTGTGCGAACCATGTTGGAACAGGCGGCAGCTGACCAATGGGCTGTTGAACTAGATCAGGTTAAGGCTGAAAAACATGAAGTGCATATGGCTGACGGGTCAAAGAGTATCGGCTATGGCGAATTGGCAGAGAAAGCCATGGCAATGGACATGCCTGCGATTGAATCACTGAAGTTTAAAACTGACGATCAATTTCGTTATCTTGGTAAGGGTGAGATACCACTTTATGACTTGCACGATATCACCACCGGTAAGGCTCGATACGGTGCCGACTTCACAGTAGAGGGAATGAAGTTTGCTGTAGTGGCCCGCCCGCCGGTCGTTGGCTCGACGGTTGTATCAGTTGATGAGTCCGAAGCGTTGAAAGTGCCTGGTGTTGAGCGCATCGTTAACATAGAAGGCTCTATGCCACCTGCTAAATTTGCGCCGCTGGGTGGCGTCGCGGTTGTTGCAAGCAACACCTGGGCTGCCATCAAAGGCAGAGATGCGCTGAAAATCGAGTGGAGTGAAAGCCCGCACGACAGCTACGACACAACAGCCTTTGCGCAGCAGATGCGAGCGACAGCTAAAAAACCTGGTAATGTGATGCGCAAGATGGGTGATCCGGACGCTGCGTTTGCCGGCGCTACTAAAGTGTTTGCACAGGAGTACTATCAGCCGCATATGCAGCACGCGCAAATGGAACCGCTGGTAGCAGTGGCGGACTACAAAGATGGCAAGCTGAATATCTGGGCGCCAGTACAAAGCCCTTATGGTGCCCGCACCGATGTAGCAGCTGCTGTTGGGCTGGAACCTGATAACGTCACCGTCGAAGTGAGTTTGCTCGGTGGTGGGTTTGGGCGCAAGTCCAAATGTGATTACGTTATTGAGGCAGCGTTGGTGTCTAAAGAGATCGGTGCACCAGTTAAACTGCAATGGACTCGTGAAGACGACATCCGCCACGGTTTTTACCACACCACTTCAGTTGAACGTCTAGAGGCGGCACTTGATGCTGACAATAACGTTGTCGGCTGGAAACATCGCTCGGTTTCGCCGACGATTTTTTCTACCTTTATGCCAGATCCAGGTTTTACGAGCGGCTTGGAAGGTGGAATGGGATTGGTCGATACGCCGATTGCAGTGGAAAACATGTCCATCGAAGCAGGTGAAGCAAAATCGCATACCCGTATTGGTTGGTTCCGCTCGGTATCAAACATTCCTCGCGCCTGGGGAGTTCAATCGTTTGTGGCTGAGCTTGCTAATGAATTGGGGCGTGATCCAAAGGATATGCTGCTCGAGCTAATTGGGCCAGATCGTAAAATTGACCCGGTCGCTGCGGATATGAAAGAGTTGTGGAACTATGGTGAGCCCTATGAAGAGTTCCCAAATGACACTGCACGTTTACGAGGTGTTATTGAGCTGGCAGCAGAGAAAGCCGGCTGGGATAGCGATCTACCAGAGGGTGAAGGCTTGGGAATCGCAGCCCATCGAAGCTTTGTTACTTATGTTGCATCGGTTGTCAGAGTGAAAGTCGGCGACGATGGCAGTGTGAGTATTCCTGAAGTACATACTGCGGTTGATTGTGGTTTTTGTGTTAATCCAGAGCGAGTTGCATCGCAGATGGAAGGTGCCGCGGTAATGGGTATGACGCTGGCGATGCACTCTAAAATCAATTATGAAAAAGGAGCGGTAACCAACTCCAACTACCACGACTACCCGGTTGTTCGTATCAACTCCTATCCAAAGAAAGTTAATACGCATATTGTTGAGCATCCGTTCTCTGTGCATGCGACGGGTATTGGCGAGCCAGGAGTGCCGCCTTTTGCACCGGCATTGGCCAATGCCGTTTTCGCGGCTACCGGTAAGCGCTACCGCGATATGCCATTTGGTGAAAACGTCGGTTAAGTGCAGAAGACGTTGTAAAGCAGTACAAAAAGCCTTCGCTTACGAAGGCTTTTTTTTTGTCTCCCACGGCAGCTCGAATCGGCTGCAAACGTACTAGCTAGATGTCCGCTCATTACCCCCATCAGTTAAAAGCACTTTCGAAATTCTTTAGCTAAACGAATAGTCTGCAGTGTTACGTGCATAGCTAACGTGTTAGCTGTTATTCATGTCGAGAAATGCTTGCCGTTAGCCCATTAGTATTCCGCAATTTTTCTCATGTCTTGCGCCTTATTGCGTGGGTGAGACAA
>CALGND010000179.1 GCA_937958675.1 uncultured Granulosicoccaceae bacterium | reverse complement strand
GAATTCAAAGTTATCAAGCTTGATCAACGTCGTAACAATGTTGTTGTTTCGCGTCGTGCGGTTGTTGAGTCTGAGTACAGTGCTGAACGTGATGCATTGCTTGAGAACTTACAAGAAGGCCAAGAAATCACTGGTATCGTTAAGAACCTAACCGACTACGGTGCGTTCCTTGATCTTGGTGGTATTGACGGCTTGCTACACATCACTGATATGGCTTGGAAGCGTGTTAAGCATCCTTCTGAGGTCGTTGAAGTCGGTCAGGAAATGCAGGTTAAGGTTCTTAAGTTTGATCGAGAGCGAAATCGTGTATCTCTAGGCCTTAAGCAGCTTGGCGAAGATCCTTGGGTTGACCTAACTCGACGCTACCCTGAAGGGTCTCGTCTGTTCGGCAAGGTAACCAACATCGCAGATTACGGTTGTTTTGTTGAAATTGAGGAAGGTGTTGAGGGACTGGTTCACGTTTCAGAAATGGATTGGACCAACCGCAACGTTAATCCTAATAAGGTAGTGGCATTGGGCGATGAAGTCGAAGTGATGATTCTCGATATTGATTCTGAGCGACGTCGTATTTCTCTAGGTATTAAGCAATGCAAGCCAAATCCTTGGGAAGACTTCTCTGAATCGTTTAATAAGGGCGACAAAGTATCAGGCAACATTAAGTCAATTACCGATTTCGGTATCTTTATCGGCCTAGAAGGCGGTATCGATGGCTTGATTCACTTGTCTGATTTGTCTTGGAACGAAGCGGGCGAAGAAGCGGTACACAACTACAAGAAAGGCGATGAGATCGAAGCAGTAGTATTAGCGGTTGATCCAGAACGTGAGCGTATTTCTCTAGGTGTGAAGCAAATCGACCGTGATCCTTTCGGACAATGGGTTGCAGATAATCCTAAAGGCAGTATTGTTAAAGGGATTGTCAAAGAAGTCGATACAAAACATGCAGTTATCGAACTCTCAGAAGGTGTTGAGGGTGTATTGCGAGCAAGTGAGATTTCCCGCGAGCGGGTTGAAGACGTTCGTCATCTTTACAAAGAAGGTGATGAAGTCGAAGCCAAGTTTACTGGAACAGATCGTAAATCACGCATGCTGAGCTTGTCGATCAAAGCGAAAGATTATGACGACGAATCAGAAGCAATGAGTGATTACAACCAAAGTTCTGCCGAAACTACCGGTGGTACATTGGGTGATTTGTTGAAGGAACAGCTGGGTGATCGTGCTGAAAGCAGTGGCGATAGCACTGGCGATAATGCCGATAAAAGTTAGTCAGCCTTAGGTGTCTTATCGGACGGCTAGGATGGCCGTCCGATTATGGTGATGGGAATGACCGAGAAAGCTAGACAAGACAATAGCCTTACCAAATCTGACCTAATAGAATTATTAGGGCGTAGCCAAAGTCATCTTGAACGAAAAGACGTTGAGATGGCCGTAAAAGGGCTACTCGAAAAAATGAGCGCGGAACTTGCCGGCGGCGACCGTATTGAAATACGCGGCTTTGGTAGTTTCAGCCTGCACTTTCGTGCAGCCAGAATGGGGCGTAACCCTAAGTCTGGCGATGCGGTGGCATTGCGTGGCAAATACGTGCCTCACTTCAAGCCCGGTAAAGAGCTTCGAGAGCGAGTCAACAAGCCTAATCTGTCGAACGACTAGATAGCACCGAATGAGCCGAATTGGTTCCTATTCTTAGCATCTACATGAGTTGCCAGACGCCCGAGTCTAGCGCTAGAACAGCCTAATACAACAAGCTCCCCCGTACGATCACACAATAAAGTAAACTTGGCCGCATGATAAATCTGCTCTGGCTACTGTTGCCTGTGGCCGCTGCTGCTGGGTGGTTCGCTGCTAAGCGCAACTCTAAAAAACATCCTGAAGCCTTTTGGGATTACAGCAGTCAATTTCACGCCGGCCTTAATGTGTTGCTAAATGACACGCAGGGCAAACCCGAAACCCTCTTTTCAGAATTTTCTAATATCGATAACGACACCGCCGATACTCACCTTGCTTTGGGTAATTTGTACAGGCGTCGTGGAGAAATGGATCGCGCGATTGTTATGCACCAAAGCTTGGTGGACAACAATGGACTGGATAAGGACATCCGCGCTGCTGCTCGCTACGAGTTAGCTCGCGACTACGATTCCGCAGGTTTGCTTGATCGCTCCGAAAAAGAATTTAAAGAATTACTAGCTTGTGGTGAACGCACTAATGAGGCCTATGAATCACTGATGCAGTTGCATGAACGCGAAAGAGATTGGGCCACCGCTATCGCGCTTGCTGAAGAAAGAGAATCAGTGACGGGTGAGTCACGTTTCGGTTTGGTTGCGCATTACTACTGCGAGCTAGCGACAGAGGCATTGGCCAGTGGTTACACAGACGAAGCTAAAACGCTATTGGCAAAAGCACAAAGCGACAATGCAGATGGGGCTCGCGCGTATCTGATGTTGGCGTCACTTGCTTTTGACAATGGCGATTACGCTGAAGCGATAGAGCATTACGAACGCGTTGAAGAACAACGCCCAGAGTTGATGCCAGAGATCATTACGCGCTGGTTCGAAAGTTTGTCACGCATAAATGATGAAGCTGCGTTAAGGCGTTTCATTGATCATGTGCGTGCTCGTAAAAATGCTTACTCAGTTATCCGTTCGTCACGCAGCGTTATCGAACGCCTAGATGGTGCTCAGACTGCCGATGCATTTTTTATCGATCAAATATTAAAACGTCCATCATTAAAAGGCCTACGAGATTGGGCTCATGATCAGTTGGATAAGAGCAAGCCAGAAGAGCGCGATAAAGTGCAAGTTATGTGTGCAATGCTGGACACTGTAGTGGAAGAAAAACCTGGTTATCAGTGCTCCAGTTGCGGATTTAGTGGCAATGAGTTTCATTGGCGTTGTCCCAGTTGTGGCAATTGGGATAGTGTCCACACCATTATTGGCGCAGAGGGCGAGTAGAGATGATTATTACAGCACTTGATTTTAATAACCCGAAAGACGCATTGGCTTTAGCTGACAAAATTGATCCTCAGGCCAGCCGAGTCAAGGTAGGTAAGGAGCTCTTTACTATTGCAGGACCCGCGTTGGTGGAGCAACTTCAAAGAAAGGGGTTTGATGTTTTTCTCGACCTTAAATTTCACGACATTCCTAATACGGTTGCCGGTGCCCTAAAGGCTGCTGCGTCCTTGGGTGTATGGATGGTTAATGTCCACGCCTCGGGTGGCCCGGCCATGTTGTCCGCCGCGCGTGCGGCAATTGCGCCTTTTATGGATACTGGTGGCACGCGGGTTATTGGTGTTACCGTTTTAACCAGCATGGATGAGGAGCAGCTGTCGGCCACTGGTGTTGCCGCAACACCTGCGCAGCAAGTAATGCGCTTGGCGTCCCTAGTTAAGCAAGCTGGCCTTGACGGTGTCGTTTGCTCGCCGAAGGAGGTTGGCCTCATCCGACAAAATATAGATGGCCCGTTTATAACGGTTACCCCAGGTGTTCGACCAATCGCTTCACTAGTAAGTAGCGCTGGAGGGCAGGCTGATGACCAACGCCGTGTTATGACGCCAGCTGATGCTGTTGCTGCTGGCAGTGATTACTTAGTAATAGGTAGGCCAATCACCCAAGCGGTTGATCCGCAGCAAGCTTTGGATGCGATTGTCCATGAATTGCACGCGACGACAGAGAGTTAGTACACCATGAGCGCTCCGCAAAAAAAATACATTACGTCACAACAGTTGCTAGAAGATTCGATGGAGCTGGGAAAACAAATATTGCAAAGCGGTTTTCGCCCCAATTATATTGTGGGCGTTTGGCGAGGTGGTACGCCGGTCGGTATCGCTGTACAGGAACTACTCGATTTCTACGGTGTTGAAACCGATCACATTGCCATTCGAACTTCCTCTTATCAAGGTATGCGTCGAGCGGAAACCCCGGTGCGGGTTCATGGACAAAGCTATTTAACTCGGGCGATGAACGCAGAGGACTCCCTGCTGATTTGTGATGATGTGTTTGATACTGGGTTAAGTGTTAAGGCGATTTTGGATTCTTTGCAATTACGCAGCCGCAAAAATATGCCGCACGATGTGCGAGTGGCCACGGCTTATTACAAACCCGGTAAAAACCGGACAGACTTCGCCCCGCACTACTGTGCGCATGAAACTGATGAATGGTTGGTATTTCCGCACGAACTGGAAGGCTTAACGATGGACGAAATCCGTGAGCACAAGCCCCATTTGCTATCGGTGATGGATTCGCTTGCAGACATAAAGCCTACGAAGCTTGGAGCCTAGCTGCAGCCGCTGTAATATAATCGCATTTGAGCCTGCAGCAGATATGCTGCAGGCTATTAGATAGAGCATTCGATGTGACACTGGCAACATCGAGAAATTTGGTACCGGGAGCGAGACTTGAACTCGCACTCTTTTCAGAATCGGATTTTGAATCCGACGTGTCTACCAATTCCACCACCCCGGCAGAGGAAACGTGAAGTTTATGCAAGTTCGAACCATCCGTAAAGCTCAACATGCAACTTAGTGACTTTCATTTTACATTACCTGACGAATTAATCGCCCAGGAACCGCTCCCAGAGCGATCGGCCAGTCGCTTGCTTACGCTTGGTGGAGGGCAGGTGGGGCACCATGCTTTTACTGATTTACCGTCCTTGCTGCGTGCCGGTGACCATTTGGTACTGAACAACACCCGAGTAATGAAGGCGCGTTTAAATGGTCAGAAAGCCAGCGGTGGCCAAATTGAGGTGCTGGTGGAACGAATTACTGAGGCTGATCGCATGTTGGCTAAGGTGCGGGCGAGCAAATCACCCAAGCCAGGCTCAGCACTTGTGCTAGCGGGAGTAAACGTGACCGTACTTGGCCGCGAACAGGATCTATTTGATCTACGCTGGCATCTTCCCGATGGCGTAAGCCTTGAACAATTGCTTGACGGGCACGGAGAGATGCCGTTACCACCTTATATTACACGCGATGTCTCGGATGTGGATCTCACTCGCTACCAGACTGTTTATGCGCAAGCGCCAGGCGCAGTGGCTGCGCCTACAGCAGGTTTGCATTTTGATGAGTCAATATTTGCCGAGCTGACTGATAAAGGCATCACACATAGCTTTGTGACGCTTCATGTAGGTGCAGGTACGTTTCAGCCAGTGCGCTGTGACAACATAAAAGAACATGTGATGCACGCGGAGCGTGTTAGCGTCGATCAAGATACTGTTGATACCATTGCGCGGGTGAAGCGTGAAGGTGGGCGGGTGATAGCCATTGGCACAACGTCCGTTAGAGCGCTGGAATCCGCTTCGGCTAGTGGCTTCTTGCAAGCATTTTCTGGTGAAACCCGATTGTTCCTTACACCCGGTAGTGAGTTTTATACAGTGGATGCAATGGTGACGAATTTTCATTTGCCGGAATCGACCTTGTTGATGTTGGTGAGTGCGTTCGCGGGGTATGAGCAAACAATGGCTGCTTATAAAGCAGCGGTTGACGAACGTTATCGTTTTTTCAGTTACGGCGATGCCATGTTGGTGTGGCCATCGCGCAAGAATGCAGCTTAGGCTACGACTTAGGTTAAAAAAAATAGCATGGCTTTTGATTATCAACTTTTAACTACCGATCAACATGCACGACGTGGTCGTCTGACGTTCGATCGTGGCAGTGTTGAAACCCCTGCATTTATGCCAGTGGGCACCTATGCGACAGTTAAATCGGTGACGCCTGAAGAGGTGAAAGAATCTGGTGCGCAGATAGTATTAGGTAATACGTTCCATCTATGGTTACGCCCGGGCACTGACATCATCAAAAAACACGGTGATCTGCATGACTTCATGCAGTGGCAAGGCCCAATACTGACAGATTCTGGTGGCTTCCAAGTATTTAGCTTGGCCAAGCTACGGCAAATTGATGAAAAAGGGGTCAGCTTTCGTTCACCAATAGATGGCTCAAAGGTATTCCTAAGTCCTGAAGAATCCATGCGTATTCAATTTGATCTGGGATCGGATATCGTTATGGCCTTCGACGAATGCACGCCATATCCATCCACCCACGAACAGGCGGACCAATCAATGCAGCTGTCGATGCGTTGGGCGCAACGCTGCCTGGATGCTCATCATGGATTAGGTAATACCAATGCCTTGTTTGGGATTGTTCAGGGAGGCATGTTCGCAGACTTACGCGAGTCGTCCAGCCGCACACTGGCGGAGATGGATTTCCCAGGTTATGCCATTGGCGGGCTAGCGGTAGGCGAGGAAAAATCCCTGCGTGAGGAGGTGTTGGATGCCACCTTGCCGTATTTACCGGCCCACAAACCACGCTATTTAATGGGGGTGGGCAAGCCTGAGGATCTAGTTGCTGGAGTGCAGCGCGGAATCGACATGTTTGACTGTGTGCTGCCTACTCGCAATGCACGCAACGATCACCTCTTCACCCGCTACGGTGATGTACGATTGCGCAATGCACGTTATCGAGACGATATGCGCCCAGTTGACGCTGACTGCGACTGCTATACCTGTCAAAACTACACCCGCTCGTATTTGTACCATTTATCTAAATGCGGAGAAATACTAGGCTCACGGCTTAATACTGTCCATAATTTGCGCTATTACCAAACACTGATGGCTAGTTTGAGAGAGGCCATTGAGGATAAGCAACTGGACGCGTTTGTTAGTCAATTCCATCAAGAGCGGGCCATGGTGAAAGCGGAGTCTGTGGCATAATACTGGGCTATATTGAATCAGCTCGAGAGTGTTAAACCATGGATTTTTTTATCAGTAACGCCTACGCCCAAGGCGCAGCTCCTGCCGGTGGCGGCCTTTGGCAGATCTTGCCTATTCTGCTTATGCTTCCGATCTTCTACTTCTTGATGATCCGTCCACAGCAAAAACGAATGAAAGAACACTCAGCGATGGTCGCCGAACTTAAAAAAGGCGATGAGGTCGTAACCAATGGAGGGCTTGGCGGCACCATCACCGATGTCGGCGATGCGTATTTGCAGCTAAGGGTTGCTGAAAACGTAGAAGTAAGCGTTCAGAAAGTTGCAGTGGCCGCATTATTGCCTTCTGGTACCTTGAAAAATAACTGATAACCACCAGTAAGGTTTATCAAACTCCTTAATTTACGGTTATGGCGCATGCTTGTTTGGTCACTACTTTTAGTTTCTAAATGGCAAAACATGCCGAATAACCGCTCCACCATCAGGTAGTTATGAGTAACACAAATCCTCTGTGGAAAACCCTGCTGCTAGCAACAGTTTTGTTGGTCGGCGCATTTTTCGCGTTGCCGAATCTTTTTGGCAGTGATCCGGCCATTCAAATCTCCAGTCGCAGCGGCGACTTATCAGAAAGTGACAAGGCTAAGTTTACTCAAACGCTGGAGGCGGCTGGGCTAACTGATTTTGAAATTCGAGAGCCGGCTGATCGCATTATGGCGGTATTTGCAGATGGTGAAGAACAACTCAAGGCGCAAGCGGCGCTGCTTGAAGCTTATAACCCTAATCAATTTACTATTGCGCAAAGCCTAGAATCTGCCAGTCCTGAATGGCTGCGTAACATTGCGTCCCCTATGTACCTTGGTCTTGATTTGCGTGGCGGTGTGCACTTCTTGATGGAAGTGGACATGGGCGACGCGATTGACTCAGCCGAAGAACGCTATGTCAGTGATTGGAAACGAATTCTACGAGCGGAAAACAAGAAGGGCAGTTCCGTTCAGCATCGCAACGGCGTGCTAACTGCACGAATGAGGGATGAGGCAACACGCGACGAAATGCTTATAGCGTTTGGAGAAGAAGGGCAGCTTCTTGATATGAGCGTGCGTGATGAAGGTGGTAGATACTACATCGATGCTAATTTAACGCCAGAAGCCGCTGACGATGAAAAGCGTCTAGCGCTAAAACAGAACATCGTAACGCTACGCAATCGTATTAACGAGCTGGGCGTATCTGAGCCCGTTATCCAGCAACAAGGTTTAGAACGTATCGTTGTTCAACTACCAGGTGTACAAGACCCAACCCGTGCGCGAGATATCTTAGGTGCCACCGCTACGCTGCAATATCGCTTGGTGCATGGCACGCCGTCCGCTTGGGCCGCTGCTCAGAACGGCACTATTCCGGCGGGAACACAACTTTTTAAAGAGCGTGACACAGGTACGCCAATATTACTTAACCGCGACATCATCGTAACCGGTGATCAGATAAAAGATGCGTCAGCAGGTTTTGATCAGCAAAGCGGTTCACCTGCTGTGTTCGTTAATCTAGATAACGCCGGCGCTCGGCGTATGCAAGATGTCACCGCTGAAAATATCGGTAACTTAATGGCAGTTGTCTACAGCGAAAAACGAGTAAGCAAACGTCTGGTTACTGGCGATGACGGTGAACAAAAAGAAGTCACTGAATCGAAAACCATTGAAGAGGTTATCAACAGCGCAACTATCCGTGATGTGCTGAGTCATCGTTTTCAAACCACAGGCCTTGCTTCCGAAGAAGCCAGCAACCTTGCGTTGTTACTGCGTGCTGGCGCATTGAAAGCACCTGTTGTAATAATTGAGGAGCGTACCGTTGGTGCAAGCCTTGGTGAAGACAACATCCGCCAAGGTTTCTACTCTGCGCTTGGTGGTTTGGCATTGGTGATCTGCTTTATGATTTTCTACTACAAGGGCTTTGGTGTGATTGCAGGCCTTGCGCTTGTTACTAACGTTGTGTTGATTATTGCGGTGCTGTCGTCTCTGCAGGCAACACTTACTCTACCGGGTATTGCGGGTATCGTACTAACAACGGGTATGGCGGTGGACGCCAATGTGCTCATATTTGAGCGTATCCGAGAAGAGCTAAGAGCCGGGTCGAGTGTGCAAAGAGCCATTTCGGCAGGTTACGATAAAGCCTTTTCTACCATCGCTGACGCCAACGTCACCACGCTTATTGCTGCAGTAGTGCTCTTTAGCCTCGGTACTGGGCCAATCAAGGGTTTTGCGATAACACTCAGCATTGGTATTTTGACTTCTATGTTTACCGCGATCCTCGGATCTCGAGTCATTGTTAACGCTCTATACGGTGGGCGTCGCATGAACACCTTACCCATTTAGGCGGATTCAAATCATCATGAAAAATTTAATTGGCGATCTGAATATCGATTTCATGGGCAAGCGTAAGTTTGCACTGATCTTATCCTGTGCCATGGTGCTGATCGCGTTAGCCGCACTCTTTGCAAGAGGCCTCAATCTTGGTGTCGACTTTACTGGTGGTTACACCATCGAAGTAGGCTATGAATCAGCCGCGAATTTAGATGAGGTTCGATCTACCATGGCTGCCAATGGTTTTGAAGATGCTGTTGTGCAAACATTTGGTAGCAACACTGACGTGTTAATTCGGATTGCACCGCAAGACGAATTAACAGGCGTTGAGCTAAGTACCAAAGTGATCAGTGCGCTTGATGCTGCCAGTTCTGAAACAGTCGAGATGCGGCGTGTCGAGTTTGTTGGCCCGCAGGTAGGTGAAGAGCTTCGAGAAACCGGCGGCTTAGCCGTGCTTGCCGCATTGGCTGCGATCGTTGCGTATATCTGGGTTCGCTTTGAGAAAAAATTCTCTGTCGGTTCAGTGCTAGCACTGGTACATGACGTGATTATTACTTTAGGTATTTTTGCTTTATTTCAAATCGAGTTTGATTTAACGATCCTAGCGGCACTGCTTGCAGTCATCGGTTATTCACTCAACGATACGATCGTAGTGTTTGATCGGATTCGAGAGAACTTTCTTGAGATGCGTCGTGGCACGCCCGCAGAGGTGATAAATGTGTCGGTTAACCAAACATTGTCGCGCACCATCATCACATCCTTAACAACTTTACTGGTTCTGTTCGCCCTGTTCTTTTTGGGTGGCAAAATCATCAACGGATTTGCATTGGCGCTAATTATTGGTGTGGTTGTAGGTACTTATTCATCTATTTTTGTAGCCAGTACTGCTGTATTGCAGCTGGGCATCACTAAGGAAGATCTTATGCCAGTGGAGAAAGAAGGCGTGGATTTCGAAGAAGGCTAATTTGTCGTTCCCGCGTATTACGTCGAGCTTCTATTCTGGTGCATTGTGACGCCGATAAATAGATAAGGATGAGTCCATCCAATCCTGTGATGACGAGACGAAAAGTGCGACTCGATTCACATATTCATTATTGGTAAAAATCAATGTTAGCCGTTGCCTGCGCTGGAACCCAATTTCCAGTGCTTCCTGCGCTATATTAGGCCGTTACATTGCCATTGCGCGTGATCAGCTAAATAATCGATGACTCAAGTTATGTTCGACCCCAGTTCTTTTTTGGACAAGCGCCACTATGCAGTCAAGCTGCTAGTTAGTAGCGTCTTGTTCATCATTGCGCCAACCGCTATGGCAGCGCCTGACCTTAGCGCCTACGATATGGTCTTTAATGATGAATTTGATGGCGCCTCGCTTAATACCGACAAATGGGCAACCTCGCCAATCTGGGGACCCTATCAGCGAACTAACAACGAGCAACAATATTATTTAGACAAAGCCGGCCTCGATGCAGCTCATCCCGTTAATCCGTTTTCATTTGATGGCGACATCTTGACCATACGTGCTACTCCTGTTGGAAATGAGGTAGTGCCAGCACAACCTGCGGAGAATGACCCTATCTGGGCTCAGTATCCTGAGTACACATACAACCCCGATTACTCACCGCAAAATCGCCCTTATTTTTCAGGCTTAATTTCGAGCGTTAATAGTTTTACGTTTACACACGGTTATGCAGAGGCGCGGGTGAAAGTGCCTGCAGGGCAAGGCTTGTGGCCCGCTTTTTGGCAGTTAACCAATAAGTATGTTGAGGATGCGCCTGAAATCGACATAATGGAGTCAATTGGCCAGTTCCCGAACGAAGTCAATCACACCATGCATTACTTTGATACCAGCAACAACTGGGCGTTGGTATCCACGCCGACTTACACAACAACTGGGCCAGATTACACTGAGAACTTTCACACCTACGGGATGATGTGGTCACCCGATGCGGTCACCTGGTTTGTAGACGGGGTAGAAGTCCAAAGAACAGAATACACCGACTTCAATATTCCGAAGCAGGCCATGTATGTGATTGCCAATTTGGCAGTGGGTGGTACATGGCCAGGTCCGGCTGATGCAACAACGCCGTTCCCAGCTGATCTCCATATCGATTACATACGCGTCTATCAGCGAACACCGCCCGCAGCCATAACAGCTGCTTCGTTGGCTACTGATTATCAGCTCATGTTCAATGATGAATTCTCGGGCACCTCACTTGATGCCACGAAATGGAATACCAGTTTCTTGTGGGGGCCTCATTTGCAGATAAACAATGAGGAGCAAGTGTATGTTGATGTGCTGGATACGCACAGTGATCACGACACAAATCCATTTTCTATCAGTAATGGCACGTTAAAAATTACCGCTGACTCTGTCGATCAATCAGATTTGCCCGTGCAGCCACCGCTGGGCGATCCCTACTGGGTCGAGCATCCTGAGCGGCAACGCAATGCAGCGTACAACAATACTTGGATACCTGGATACACGTCGGGCATCATCACATCCTACGATAGCTTCAAGTTTATTCACGGCTATGTCGAATATCGAGCCAAGCTGCCAAGTGGAGATGGCTTATGGCCTGCTTTCTGGCTACTAAATGGTTACTACGTTGGGGCTCAACCCGAGATTGATATACTTGAGACTCAAGGTGAAGTGCCTGGCACCAGCCATCATTCGTACCACTATTTCGATACCAATGGCAATCCCGTTTCAAGTGCTTCTACTTACGCGCTGCCATCGGGCGATTTCTCAGATGGTTTTCATCGCTTTGGTGTTAAATGGCATCCGGGTGAAATCGTTTGGTATGTAGATGGGGTTGCTGTGCGCACCCTGAACGGTCCAGAGGTATCACTGCAGTTGATGTATTTGCTCGCCAACTTGGCAGTAGGTGGAAACTTTGTTGGAGCTGTGGGTGACGATTTCCCTGCGACTTTGGAAATTGATTATATCCGTGCCTATCAGTTGCGTGAGTCTCCGTTAGCGTCACCACCACCGCCGCCGCCGCCTTTAGTCCCTTCAAGCGATATCACGCCGATTAGCCCTATTGCACTAATCGATACTGCAAGCCCGAGTTATGAATGGCAGGACTTAGGTACAGCGGATACCTATCGAATAAAAGTGGTCGATCGAGTGCTTGCAACGCAAGTGCACGAGGCGTCTTACGCAGCTGCGGACATTTGCAATGCTGGTATATGCAGTGTACAGCCAGAGGGATTAAGTTTGAATGTTAGTCCGCGGCATTTTTGGCGGATACGCGCGGTCAACGCTAGCGGCTGGGGTGACTGGAGTGATCGGATTTACTTTGATTACGCGAACGAACTGCCGGGGCAGATCACACCGATAGCTCCAATTGTGTCAAGCGAAACCGCAAGCCCGAG
>CALGND010000178.1 GCA_937958675.1 uncultured Granulosicoccaceae bacterium | reverse complement strand
ACCTTGTTGACCTTGTTGACCTTGTTGACCTTCTTGACCTTGTTGGCCTTGTTGGCCTTGTTGGCCTTCTTGACCTTGTTGGCCTTCTTGACCTTGTTGGCCTTCTTGACCAGGGTTGTTTGCTCTTTCAAGTTGCTGACGCAAATCTTGAATATCGCGAACCGCTTCTGCTAATTGCATATCTTCTGGCTCGCCTGGACGCAACTGCTCATCCATTGCGATATCGGCGGCTTCGGCTAGCCTGTCGCGCAGTTCCCGCAGAGCGTTTGTTACTAACGATTCGCCCGGCAACACAGTTGCAAGCGACCCCGCTTCAATAGAATCCCCGGCAATACCTAACATGGCCTCTGCTTGGCTTTCCTCTAGTGCGTCCAGAGTGTCATCTAGTGCCTCAGAAGTTTGCGGGGCTTGCTCTGCAAAGCGTTCTTGCAATGATTCGATGTCTGTTTGTACGTTATTGAGCTCGCTTTGCAGCTCGCGTTTACGTTCAGCAAGCGCTTTTGCTTCATCGCGGGTTAGACCTTCGGAGTAAATACCCGATGCTTGAGCCTGTGCAGCACGCTGTACAGCCTCCCTTAATTGCTGCTCAGTTTGCCTTTGCTCTTCGAGTAAATTCGCAGCCTTCCTAGCCGCGTCCGTGATGCCCTCTTGCAAAGCTTGTTGGCGAGCCTCAGAAAGCTCATTTACTGCTTCTTGAAGCTCTTCGCTCGCTTGTTGAGCACCTGACTGCCCCGTTTGTTGATCATCTTGATCACGTTGCAATGCCGCTTCGGCATTTCGAATTTGCTCTTCTAGCCTTTCAGCAGTTTCGCTAAGTTGTTGTGATTCTTCACCGCTTGAACCCTCGGCCTGCTCTTGGATTTCTTCAAGCTGTCTACGTAGTTCTTCCAGCTCACGTGACAGCTGCTCTTGTTGCCATTTCTCTTCGCGTGTAAGCTCTGGCTTCTTACGTGCTTGTTCAGCTAATGCCTGTTGCCGTCTAGCCAAATCCTCAAGCTGCTTGAAGATATCGTCGACTTGCTCACTTGGCGAACTGTTTTGGCCTCTATCAGGTAGTTCGTACTTACTGCGTTCAAGATCCATTTCCAGTTCAAACATTTCAGCCATATCTTTACCCGGCTGCTGACCGCCCTGACCTGCACCCTCTTGTTGCTGAGTCATGCGGATATCAGCAAACAGTGCTTCGGCACGTTGTAGTAATTGCAATGCAAGTTGCTGCGGTTGAACCGCATCTTCTAATTCCAAGGACTCGAGTGCATCAGCTGATGGTTGCATCGCATCTGCGGCCTGTCTTAAGTAATCAACAAACTCGCGTATGTTGTCACCCTGCTGTGTAAGCGACCTTGCTTCCGAGCGGTCCGCTAAGGTTCTTGCTTGCTCAGCTAACTTAATTTGTAGATCAGACAACAGGCGCGCATTGTCCGCCACTGCGGTGGTATCGCCACCAGCGGCTTCTGTTGTCCGCAGGAGATTCCACGTGGCCAGCAGAATTTCTTTCTGGCGGCGTGAAATTTCTGTGCCTTCGTTACCAGGGGACGATCCACTTGGCCCACCACCACTGCTGCCTTCTGAGAACCGACGATCAAAAGGCCGGACATCAACTAACAACATGTCTGTTTCACTGGTGCTATCGTGATCACTCACTTTGGCGTAATAACTAATTAGGTCGCCAGGCTCCATAGGACCAGCGACACCAGGGGACGGCTCGCCTAGTTCTTCAAGTTTAAATACATAAGTATTAATCTCGGAAGCATCCAATTCTGCTACCTGCCAATCACCGGCGTTTATGGAGTAATGCAATGTTACCGACTCAATGGAAAAATCATCGCTGGCTTCGATCTCAAGATGCACTTCTTCAACCGGAGAGGCACTAACATCACGCCCCGGTTGTGTAATCGCAATTTCCGGCGCTTCGTCTCCACGGATGATTATTGGGTACTCAGAACTAATGGGAACTTGCTGCCCAAGCAGCTCATCTACTAATTGATAATGACTATCAGATGAAAGTACAAATTTAGCCGTGTAGCTGCTGCCAGCCTCATCACCCTGGTCACCTTGTAGCAGGGTGACACTTTCATCACCTAGCATTAGTTTTCCAGAGGTAAGAGGCTTGTCAGTTAAGAAGTCCAACGTAACTTCGGTATTTTTGACCGCAGCAATCGCGCTGGCATTTTGCACTGTAGAGGGTTCAAGCTTAGTCCATTCTGGAAAGACAAAGTGTGCTTGTAGTTGCTTTAACTTGGCAGGCTCAACAACCGCAACGTCATACTCAGGGCTTGCCACATAATCAGCGTCAACGCTATACGTTAACGATTTATCAACCCGAAATAACAAGAAGCGAAACTTGCCATCTTCATCACGCTCAACAGTGGTGGTTTGCCACTCTTGACCCGTGTTTTTAATGTTAAATGTGAGTTCGTTAACTTTAAACCCGGTGGCATCAGCGACTATCTCTAGATTGCTTCCTGCTAGCACTTCGACATCGCCAGGCTTAACGCTTAAGACACGCTCCTGTACCAAGCCAGGCTTTTGCCAGCCCATCCAAAGATGTTGTGCTGCATTGCGCCACTCTTGTGGCCCATTCTGAAAAAACATGAAAACACCAACTGCACACAAAGCTAACGCACTAAATGGCCAAAATAAATTGGCCGTCGGCACAACCTTGGACAAAGGCACGCGCTTAGCAACTTTATTAGCATCTGATGCCAGCAGAGGCAGGAATTCATGACTGGGTGATTGTTGGCGTGTGTCTAGGTAAGTTTGAATACGGCCATTAAAAGCAGAATCTGATGATTCAAGTAAATCTGCGCCTTTGTTGCGTATTAGCTTGATTAGTGGCGCTACTAGCAGGGATCCCACTGACAAGGCAGCAATGATAATGAGAAATCCACGATTGACGTTGATCATCTGCGGGGTGAAACCGCGCTGCATACCGAACACAACAACCGCCGCCGTAATAGCGAGAAATGCTAGCGCTGTAATCAACAACCACAGCAAGATGATGCGATAAGACTCTCGCCGACGCGCTGCGTGAATATAGTTTTGTAGCTGATTTTGATGGTTGTCGGTTTTCATATCGACCCGTCGCGTTTAATGCCTAGATGGCGATTGGCATATATTGATTCCAATAACAATAGTACCGCGAATAACGGCAGCAAATATTGCCATATATCTTGTCTAACATTAACGCTATCGTTTATGTTCGTCACAGAAGTATCGCTTACGCCCGCCTCCCCTAGCAGTGCTCTATTTTGCCAAGCATCAGTGGCTTCTACTGACATTGCCGCTATATCCGATTCAGCAGGATTTAAATTGACCATTAACGCGCGTTCTTGCGTTTGCTCAAGCAGGGTATAAACCCCTGGTTCATCTAGCCGCAATAGTTGAGGTTTGCCAGTATCAGTAAGTTGGCCAATCGCACTGCCATCAGGCTTTATGAGCCTCATGCGTGACGGTAAGTTCAATGTTTGGCCCACCTCGATTGCATTGGGAACAACGTCATGGGTGCTAAAGTAATTTACCAGCGCATGCAGCAGCTCTACAAATGCCGCTTCATGCGGCAAATTACTACCCATGCCGTCTAAGGCGTCATGCAGAAAAAATAGCCGCCCACCATCTGTTATTTCTTCAGAAAGTAGTGGCGCGCCTTTCGCTGATTGCAATAATATCTGCTCGGTCTCGCTGGCGGAATACGAGTGATTCGAATACACATTAACCGATGACCAATCACTTTTATTCAATGCTAGAGCATGCACTTGATCAACAAAGGTAATTTCACTACCTTTGCTATCTTCTTTTGGTTCAGCTGTATTGCCAGCGTTGGCTTCGCTCGGCACCAGCACCACTAAGGCGTTACCACCGTTAGCAACAAAATTAGTTAATGATGCGGGCAGTGTTGAGCGATCATCACTACTGATGAACGCCATGGCATGGCTAATGGACTCGCCACTGGACAACCCAGCCTCGGTAATCGCATTCATTTCGGCAACACCATCAGCACTCAGAGCGGTCTCAATAAATACCAATGCCGAGGGTGATGCCAAATCGTTGTATTGAACTATCGATATCGGTTCAGGGTTAGAGCCCTGAGCGATCACTTGCAGTTGATTATCCAGCGCTAAAACGTCTGATTCGAGTATACGAACATCAAAACTTAGGTCGTTACTGGCAGGCAATGGGATTTGCTCAAGTACGAGTTCTTTGTTTTCCCCAGCCTTGATATTGATGACTCGAGAAGCTACTACTCGATCACCTTGAGTGACTTCAACAGTGCGTTCAAAAGCTTGGCTAGTGTCGTTAAATGCAGATGCACTCAAGGTCGCTTTTATATTTGCATGCACACCATCAAAACTGCGAGCCTCCGCCGTTAAGCTAAAGTTGATGCTATCAAGATTGGCAACCCGTTTAACACTGAGTTTCTCGATCGTGCTGTAAAGCATGGCATTTTTATGCACGGGAACTGATGTCTGCTGCGCATCAGTAATAAACGTAACGTGTACTGGCAGGCTCTCATTACCAGCAGTTGCATCTAACTGCCTAACCAAATCACCATAATCGGCACTTAAATACCCTGGCGCTTCGATCGTATTAGCGGTTGCGGTCTTCAAGGCACCATCGAAGGTGAAGAGTTTGAGCTGTTCATCGTTAAGCTCATTGATATGAGCATTCATTAGTTCTAGCGCAGACTCCCATCTGCCCTCGCTACGCATCGATAAGGAGTGATCCATCACTAAATAGTTGATTTGAGTAACAGCCTGGGATTGCTGGGCACGATTAAACCAAGGCATTGCAAATAGCGCGCACAGCGCTAACAACATTAGGGTGCGCAGTGCAAACAACAGCCGATACTGCAATTGCCGGGTGCGCGATTTTGGCGGATCAGCAGCTTCGAGAAACTGCTTGGATGGGAATGGTCTCTCTGGAGCGAAATGACGGCTGAACAGATGCAGCAGCCACGGCAAACCCAACAATAACAAGCCCAACAAATACCATGGCCACTGAACACTCATCGAGCGCGTTGCTCCCGAAATTGAATATACTGATGCAGAGTATCGTCTAGTGCTTGATCGGTTTGCACGTTAACAAGATCAATACCAAGGCGTCGGCAACCTTGTTCTAAAGCCTCTGTGTGTTCACCAAAGGCTTTTTTGTAACCGCGCTTTATAAACTCAGGATCAACAATGACTTTGTCAGAGGTTTCCAAATCAACTAGCGTGCTTAAATTTTTAACGGTAGGGTTAATCTCCTCAGTGGCCAACACCCGAAAGATAACAATCTCGTGCCCCAAATGCGTAAGCGTTTGCAAAGCTGCAATGATATCAACCGCGTCTCCATAAAGATCTGACACCAACACAACAACGCCACGCCTAGTCAGGTGCACTCCCAAGCCTTCAATAGTCTTGGCAAGCGAGGTACCGTTACCTGCATCTGATTTGTCCAGCAGGCCTAATACGCGCGTTAGCGAATCCGTACGTGAAGTAGGCTCTATTTGCTCGCGCACACCTTCATCGATTGTGATCAAGCCAAGGGCGTCTTTTTGACGGTGCCCCATGTAGGCTAAGGACGCCAAAAGATAGCGCGCGTAGTCGAGCTTAGTGATAGGCGAGCCATAACCCATAGATGCACTGCTATCGAGCAACAAATTGACTGCTGAGTTTGTTTCGCCGCGATAGCGTTTGATAAACATTTTATCGCTACGGGCGTAAACATTCCAATCGATAAACCGCAGATCATCACCATCGTTATAGGCGCGGTATTCGGCAAAATCCTGCGAGTGCCCAAAATTTGGAGACCGGTGCATACCGTGCGTGACTCCATCGACTACGGTTCTTGCAATCAGATCAAGCGAGCCCAGACGCGCAAGCACATCAGGCTTTAACCAGCGTCCATAATTGTTGCTTGCCCCACTCATTTTGATTACGCAGCCGCCTTTACGGTAATCAATTGCGCCAGCACATCATCAATATCGACACCATCAGCATCAGCAAAGTAATTTGTGATCACGCGATGCCGTAACACAGGCGCTGCTAATGCATTTATATCTTCGATTGCTACGTGATAGCGGCCATGCATCAAAGCACGAGCCTTGGCTGCCAGTGTGATAAATAACGCCGCTCGCACAGACGCACCAAACTTAACATACTTACGCACATGCTCTGGTGCAGACGGATCAGTGGGTCGAGTAGCTCTAACTAGCTCCACTGCATAACGACCTATCTCTTTTGATACCGGCACTTGTCGCGTGAGTTGCTGGAACTCCAACACTTGCATTGGGTTAGTACAAGCCTTAACTGGGTCTGGCAATACATCGCTTGTAAATCGCTCAACGACTGTTAGCTCATCATCTACTGGCAGGTAATCTAATAAGACGTTAAATAGAAATCGATCGAGCTGTGCTTCTGGCAATGGGTAAGTGCCTTCAAGCTCCAAGGGATTTTGAGTAGCCAGTACAAAAAACGGTTTACCTATTGTGTGCTGTGTACCACGCACCGTGGCCGAGTATTCTTGCATCGCCTCAAGTAACGCTGCTTGTGTTTTAGGTGGCGTCCGGTTGATCTCGTCAGCAAGCAAGACATTGGTGAAGATTGGGCCTGGCACAAAACGCCACTTACGGCCACCGTTTTCATCTTCTTCTACGATGTCGGTGCCAGTGATATCGGTCGGCATTAAGTCAGGCGTAAATTGAATACGATTAAAGCCAAGGCCCAAGGCATCTGCCAAGGTACGCACGAGCAACGTTTTTGCGGTACCGGGCATGCCTGTCACTAGACAGTGGCCACCCACTAATAAGGTAATGAGCAAATGCTCAACCACGGATTCCTGCCCGACCACCACGCGACTGGTTTCGGAACGCAATGCATCCATCACATGGCGAAATTCATCTACCTTTTCGGCGGTTGCACCCGCTAGCTTTGTGGAATCAGTCAACTGAAGCCCCCTTGTTTAGTTCTAATAAAAGTTGTTGCGCTGGTCTATAAAACGGCGCATTTTCAAGCGAGTAAAGTACTTGCTGTTTTGCATCATCGCTTTGGCCAAGATCATTAGCTGCCCGCGCGCGACCTAGATAGGCGGTGGCCGGATCTTGTTCCTGCAAACCTAACAATGCATCAAACTCTCTTAACGCCTTGGCTGGCTCATTAATATCAAGATAGTAGTTACCGAGCCATTCGTGGGTCTGCGGATAGTAAGGTGTAACCCAATTAAGCTGCTCTAAAACCGCAGCTGCTTTTTGGTTTTGATCGTCGTCACGCAAGGCTTCACTTAGCTTTAATAAATTTTCCGGCGTGTGACCACCTGCTTCAAACCATTGCTCTAGCACATCAATCGCAAGCTCTGGTTCAAATAGCTCTTCATGTGCCTTGGCCAAAAATTCGTAAGGGTTACCTGCCCCTACCCGCTCCGGGTACAGCCTTATAAGATCCCTTGCTAGGGTTTCTACACTTTCCCAATCCTCA
This sequence comes from uncultured Granulosicoccaceae bacterium, assembly GCA_937958675.1. GTDB lineage: Bacteria > Pseudomonadota > Gammaproteobacteria > Granulosicoccales > Granulosicoccaceae > Granulosicoccus. Next base: position 26,384 of record CALGND010000178.1, on the reverse strand, counting down.
GCCACTGCAGAACGGGCCATTTGGCGCTCTGCAATTTGATAATCATTAAGCGAGGACGCCAACGCTCCCCAACGCGTATCGATAAAAGTGGCAAACTCAATATCGAATTGTTGTGCTGACATATCAATAGCTTTTTCAATGGCGCGTTCGGTGTCATCTCCGTCGGAAAACGCTTTTAGCATCGTGACCAACGCTTGATGACCCCATTGTTTAGAAATAAAATCGCAAATTAGGCCTGCCTGATTATAAGAAACCGTGACTTGCCCCTGATAAGTTGGCCGCACAAACCCCCAATCGAGTTCGGCAATGGGTAAAAACTGCTTATCGCGAATGGCAGTTAGCGTAGGCAGTGGAAGCTCACGGCTCCCTAAAGGACCAGTGTTCCACTCTTCGTACACTGATAAGCCTTCGCTAAACCAGCGCGGCAATTGATGGTTAGTTGCTTCCAGTGTGAACACGTGAGCAATCTCGTGCCATAGCGTACTGCCCCAATGAAACTCTCCCGCTGCACGCGCCTTAGGGCTATCCATTGCTGTTAGATAGCCGAATGTCACGCCTAGCAAGCCAATACCAGGAGTACTTACCGTACGCACACCAAAATCATCGTGATCATGGAACAACTCAATAATCATCGGTTGCTTTAAACGAAACTCGTAACGATCTGAGAAGAGCTTCATCGCACGAGTGGCAAGATCATTTACATAGGGCTCCAGCGCATCGGCATCTTCGCGATCAAGCCGCACAATAAACTGACCCAAGGATCTGTTGGTACTTTTGACGTCTTCAACCGATACACGGGACATGCGCATGTCATCGAATTTATCCAGCAAGCGTAAGCTGTTGACCGTTTTCGCGTCGTATGGGTCAAGGGTAAACGCCTTCTTAATATGATAACGCGCTCCAAATACATTATTTATGCGCAAAAAATTAATGCCTAAATCTCGGTGCGCTGAGGCCAGCTCTGGTGAGGTATCCACCGCCTTTTGATAGAGCTCAACTGCCTCGCGATAACGATAAGTAATAATGTAGAAGTGAGCGATAATTGCGTATACATCGCCGTAGCTGTCGTTTTCCGCCAACGCCTTATTCACCATCGGCGTAATGGGCTTACGATCCAACAAATCCGCAGCACCTAACAAAGCATAGATTTCACGCTGCGGCAGTCCCTGCTCTGCAGCCAGCTGACTAGCACGATTCAACATACCACGCGCTACTTGTAAATTTTGTAGCTCTAGCTCGATTTTGGCTAACAGGATTAGCGCTTGGATACTGTCTGGGTGTTCAACCGTTATTTCTTGTAGCGCTTCTCTTGATCTGCCTTCGAAGCCTTCGCCCAATGCTTGGGCCAAACCAAGTTGTGCTGGTAAAAATTCGCTGTCGTATAACAAAGCTTCTCTAAACAGCGCGGTTGCATCGCTCACCTGATGGGTAGCTAAATACAAATGCCCCCAATGCGTTTTGATGATTGGGTCATCACTGTTTGACGCGGCTTCCCGGTAATTTTTGTTAGCCGTACGGACATCGCCTAGCGCGCTTGCAGCATCAGCACGCAATAAGGCTGATTCAGATGACAATAAGGCCGAGTAGCATTCTTGATCGCTATTATCATTGGCATAACGTAGTGCATCGCACTCGCGTAAAGCTGGGTCGCGATTGGGGTCATAGTTAATCACCAAGGCATAGCTTTGCGGCATCCACGACACAAATACGAGAAAGCTAAACCCTATGACAAAAAACTTTTTCACTAGTTTGGCTCCCACCCAGTTGCTGTATCGATTTGCTGTTGCAGCGTGGCGATATCTAGCAATATCGGCTCAAGCTTTCCATAGTATTCGTCAAACCCCAGCGAGGATTTTTGATCTCGTAGAGCAGTAAACTGCTGCTCTAGATCGAGGCGTTTCTCCAGCAAAGCTGAAACCTCAGGATTATCAATCGCCAAGCGCAAGGCACCAAGCCTGGCCACTGCCAAATCAGCTTGATCATTCACTCTTATTCTGGCGTGCTCTGAGGCTAATAGTTTCTGATCTTCGTAGTAGTTAACCACTTGCTCATTGGCATAACGCCAGGCCTCACCAATCGTTAGAATCTCATTACGATCGATATCGGCAACATCACTGGCAATCGCCTCAGCAAAATATTCACCAAAACGGCTTGCATTAATCTCACCACCGCTCTTTGTGGCAGTGACCACTACGCGCCCTGGCTGAGACAAGGTATCGAGCAAAGCACCACTGCCACTAGTGGCCAGCACCACAAGCTGATCCGATGCTTTAACGCCTGCCATAGCAGCAATTAGGTCTTCATCTGATAAATCATCACCTGGGATATTAAAACGCCAGTTACGGCCATCTATGGAGCCGTGCCCAAGCAGCACGAGTATAAACGCTTGTTCTTGTTTACTTGACTGCAGTTGGATTGCCGCGATAACGGCATCACGCGTTGCATCTGGGCCGCTTAACAAGGTGAAGGCATCATCACTGGTATTAAGCGTTTTTAAGCCATCAAGAACGCTCTGACCTTGTAGCTCGAAGGCGTTTTCAAATTCAACGTTGCCACCAATACCGGACACTATGACACCAGTAGTTGATGCATGTAACGGCTGCACAAACATTAGACCGGCTGCGCCCAATAGCGCCGTCGCGACAAGCCACTTCGTGCACTGCTTGATCATAAACGCTGCCATCGCAATCTAAGCAACCATTCAAGCAGCTTGGCAACGAACAGGCACAGAAAGAAGAACGGCATGTTCCATAGCGGTAACAAATTGGTGCGTGTAAGTGCTGAGTTATGCAACGACAAAGCTTTGCCAAGTTGATCGATATCATCTAGCTCAAAATACTGCCCGCCTGTTTCAGTAGCAACACGCTTTAAAAAATTGTCGTTTTGGATTGCACCAAAGTATTCAGCTGTGTCTTTGCTTGCCATCCACCACGCTTGTTGTGAATACCCGGGGGCTTGAGATTCGCCATTAGGCGGTACTTGTACTTTCATGCCATAAGGTCCGGCCATTGGCGCATCGACAGAGCCGACAAACCGGCCCGGGTTGTTGATATCAGCTATCAAATCAACCGGTGTAATTGAATTATCAGGTGCAACCACATCAACCGTTAGCTTGCCATGAGTCACTGGGGCATATTTGTCATCACGCACCGTTACCGCTAAAGGCAGGCTCGGCGTATCGCGATAGCTGTCACCGACTTGCTCGATGCTGACTTGTTGTAGTGTTTGACTAACCATTTGAGTTAGCAAGCCTTGCCAAAATTGCTCGTGCGTTTGATCAGCCGACGGTAATCGCATTTGCCATCGCCATGTGCCACTAGTCGCCAGCACGAAGCTCTGGCCTTGGCCATAACGTTGCCAAACCAACAAGGGATGTTGCTGATTTTTGTATTCAGCTTGCATCAACACGACCGATCCTGCGCGTGGCTCCCCGGTAAGATGAATATCAGCAAGTGCGGGTAGCTGATTCCAATTAGTTAGGTTATCGCCGGCCAGCGTTAACCAATCGGTTCGCTGCCCTTGTTGCGTCAACGAAAAACTTATGCGGCCACGAAAAAAGTCCTCGTTTCGAACTCGGCTATTTAATGAGACCGGCAAAGCTTGGGCTAAAACGGAGCGGCCCCAGCCACCGTTAGACAAACCCGATTGCCCACCCAGCATCAGTAACGACCCACCACGTATGCTGACAAAATCGCGAAGGTTAGCCTGCTGCTCAAGTGAGAGTAGTGCCGCTTCAAAACTACCGATAATCACTGCATCGTAGCCAAACAATGCTTCGCGGGTCTGCGGAAATCCATTTGCGAGTTCATCGGCACTACTCACACCTTGACGATAAAACTTATTGGCAGAGGTGCGTAACAAACTAACAAGCTCTATGTTGCTATACCCCTCCATCGCCCGACGGATAAATTTAAACTCCCATCGAGGCTCGCCCTCAACATAGAGAATTCGACGCTTAGTCCCACCAACATCCAAGATGCGGCGCTGCGTGTTGTTTAATCGATTATCTTCAACGGTTGCCGAGCTGACTGAAAACTCGAGTTCGGTTATGCCTTCATCACCAGAATTAAATTCTATTTGATGGGCTGACTGAAGTTGCTCTGGGTCAAATTGCAAGTCATCGGCGTAGAGCAAACGATCACCCGCTTTAACTCTTAGGCGAGCACTATCAACGCCATGATGCTGAACAACAACCGTGGCTTGTACCAGTGAGTCAGCTGCACTCACCTGCTGCATACTGACATCCATTAGTTCAAGATCGGCTGAATAGGCTTTCGCACCCACGCCAACAGTGTGTATCGGAATGCCGGCAGCCTTTATAGTTTGCCACCAGCGTGTATCTGGTACGCCCGTGTTGTCGGCCCCATCACTAAGCAATACAACAGCTGCCAACGCGCGCTGCTCTATAGTCTTACTTAATGATTCAATTCCTGTCGCTATGGCTGATCGCGAACTGGGTTCTGGCAAAGCATCCAATGACTCTATCGATTGCAAGCGATCAGTGACCGAATAGAGGGTGTTTTCAAAGAGTGGGTTATCGAGCAGGTCAGTTTTGTCAATTGCGCTGATCGTTGCATCGATACGGCTGAGCGTTTGCCCACTATCGCTTTGATGCATGCTGCCTGAGGCATCGACAATATAGGCAACTGTGTTCTCACCTGGCTCTAGCGCTTCGGTACGTAATGAAGGCAACCACAGCATCAACAGGGCTACCGCCCCGGCAAAAAGCTGCAAACACGCGATAACCAGTCGTTTGCCAGTGCCCATTGGTAAACGCCACATTGACATAACAATCAGTACGAATAAAGCAGCACCCAATACGCCCAACCAAAAGGCGGGCCACCCGCGGGCCAATACCCAGTCAGCCTGTTGCCAGGTCTCGATTGGGTGGTTAAATAGGAGCTCAAACATCAAGTCAGATCAGGGTTAGTTACGAATACACATTTTGTGTTGGACGAATATCCGCATTGCGACTGGTAAGCCATTACACATTGGAACAGCCCGGTTCCCTATGGTTCCCCATATGGGTGTTTTACACATATTTAAGCATAGTGTATCCGTACCCAAGTGCCGTGACGTCACGTGAATGTTTTAAACCTAGCAGTGACGACTTTTGCGACAAAATATCCTCGCTTACCCGTTAAACACTGTGGCATTGACCGATTTTCGACCAATCGAGTAATATCGTACAACAAACACCCTTCGCTATAGTGGTTCTTTCGTTTTATAATGACGCACTAACTTATAATGAATTACAGATACGGAAGTTCGTCCTGAATTTCCGGATAACGATCAGAATAACCAAAATTAACACTTGGAGAGTTTATGAACCTGCTTCCGAAGCACCTAGTAACACTTGGCGCATTCGGCATTTCCGTACTAGCTAGCAGCGCGCATGCAGGTGGATTTGCCCTAATAGAACAAGGCGCATCGGGATTAGGTAACGCCTATGCTGGTGCTGGCGCTGTAGCAAGCGATACGTCTACCGTGTGGTTTAACCCGGCGGGCATCACCGAGCTTGATGGTCGACAATTATCCATCGCGGCTCACGTGATTTCGGCCAATACCAAATTTAATGATCGCGGTACATCGATAAGCCTAGATGCTGGCGGCGGCCCTGTTAGTGGGCCGGATACGGCCGAACCTGGTGGCGAAACATTTATACCCAACTTTTACTATGTTGCGCCCATCAATGAAAAGCTTAGCTATGGCTTGGGCATTAGCGTGCCATTTGGGTCATCTACCGAATACGATGCCGATTGGAAAGGCCGCTACACCACGGTTAAATCTGGGGTAAGTGCTATCGATATTAATCCGGTTATCGCCTATCGAGTATCTGACAAGGTTCGACTAGGTGGTGGTATCAGCATACAAACACTCTCGGCCGAATTAGAAAGTGCAGTCGATACAGGTATCGTATGCGCGGGCACCATCGGTGCTGGAGACATAAACAACTGCCTGAGCGCAGGGCTTACACCAGGCTTCCAACCCAACGATGGCTATGGCGCAATTGATGGTGACTCAACCAGCATAGGTTTTAACTTAGGCTTATTGTTTATTCCTCAGCCTGAAACTCAAATTGGTGTTGCCTTTCGAAGCGAAATTAGCCACGAACTCGAAGGCAACGCAGACTTTACAACTAACGACACCTTAGCGGCAGCGCTAGCCGCTGGAGGCTCAACGTTATTTCAGGATGTCCCTATAAAGGGCGAAATCGATTTGCCTGCAAGCTTGTCTTTTTCAGTTGCACACCAAATGAATGACAAAATTCAATTGTTAGGCGATGCCACATGGACCGGCTGGAGTAGCTTTGAAGAGCTTAGAATCGTTTACGAAAGTGACAGCCAACCTGACACCCTGTCTATCCAAGATTGGGAAGACGTATGGCGCGTATCGGCTGGCATCAACTACCAGCTAAACGAGAAAGTCACGCTACGGGCAGGCCTTGCGCTTGATCAAGAGCCCATCCCTTCCCCGCAACGTCGCACAGCTCGGATTCCGGGTAACGATCGAACGTGGGTTGCATTTGGTGCTGGCTACGCAATAAGCAAAAATGCCACTCTCGACTTTGGTTTCACTCATCTATCGCTTGATGAATCAGCAATTGATAATCCTAACTCTATAACCGATGACCCAAGCGAGCCTGCTCCCGGGGCAACAACCGTACGAGGCACTTTCGACAGCAGTGTAAATATTATCAGCGCGCAATTCAGCTGGAAATTTAACTAAGGAATCAACGATGCAAATTAGAAAACTTATATTGATTGCGCCGCTTGCCTTACTGCTTAACGCCTGCAGTAGCGATAGCAACTACGATTTTGAATCAAGCATTGCCGCAGCCGAAGCTGCGCACGCTGAAGCACAAGCCGAAACACAGCCTGCGTTAATAGCTGCTGCTGCACCAAGTGCACTCTTTGATCCTGGCAATGCCGTCATCCCATTTCCAAACAATTTATTGCTTGGTCCTGACGGAACAGTTGATGCGCCCATTAGCGACGACAGCCCTGCCAACCCAGCGCTTGCACTAAACCAAATGGATGGCTTCTCCACTACGTCTCCGATTGTTACCAATCTGTCTCGTGCTGTTGATCCGACAACCGTTTCGCTAGGTAGCACAGTGCGAGTATTTGAAGTGAGTGCTGATCCTGCCACCACCGCGGTAACGGGTGTGGTTTCTGAACTTGGCCCAACACAGGTATTTGTTGTACCGCCAACGGAAACTCAAGTTGCTATCTTGCCACTGCAGCCACTAAAAGAAAAAACCCACTACATGGTTGTGATGACTAACGGTATAACCGATACAAGCGACACACCGATGCCATTGGCTGCCTCAACGTTTTTTAGGTTGGCAAAAAACGATACTCCACTCACTGGTGGCACTGCCGCTTTTGAACCGGTGCGACAACTCACCGGTGCGATGCTGGCTGCAGCTGGTAGCCAAGGTATTGCTAGTGACGATGTGGTTTTAGCTTGGACCTTTAAAACTCAATCAGTACGCGATGTATTGCAAGCAGTTAAAGATCAGGTAACACCCGGTGCGTTAACACTAGCACCCGCGGGCAGCACAACCACTGATTTTAATGCTGCCTTACCAGGCAACGCCGATGTTTTTATCGGCACGCTTGAACTGCCTTACTACCAAGATGCCGACCCAGCGACGGCGTTAAATAGTTTTTGGGTAGATACAAATGGTAACGCGGTTAATCAGTTCAGCCCAACACCTGTTGCCACTGGCACTCAAACAGTACCCGTACTCCTGACGCTACCTAATGCCACTTCCATGGCAGGCGGAACAGCACCAGCGACCGGTTGGCCGATTACTATCTTCCAACACGGTATCACCCGTAATCGTACTGACATGATTGCTGCAGCAGATGCATTAGCCAATGCTGGTAGAGCCGTGATCGCCATTGATATTCCAATGCACGGTTTAACGGATGCCTCTTTGCCTATCCACACTGACAACACACCATTCCCTAATGATGGTGAACGCACATTTGGTTTGGACGTGGTGGATAACACGACGCGAGCACCTGGATCGGACGGTATGATCGACGACTCAGGTACGCACTTTTATAACCTGCAAAACCTGGCTAACTCACGCGACAACCTTCGCCAAGGCGTCGCTGATTTGATGGTTTTGGCTGCAAGCTTAGCCGGCGCACAAGGCGCACCGCTTGACGCTAGTAACGTAACGTTTGTAGGCCACTCGCTAGGCGCGATGCTGGGCATCACCTTTTTGTCTTACGACGATAGTATCGCTGCTGCAACACTGGCTATGCCGGGCGGTGGTATTGCGCAACTACTGGCTAACTCAGCAAGCTTTGGTGAGGCGATTAACGCAGGGCTAACCGCAGCGGGTGCCGCTCCGGGTACTCCTGAATATGCTCAGTTCCTACTAACTGCCCAGACAGCTATTGATTCAGCCGACCCTGTTAACAACGCGACAGCGCTGGCAGCGACCGGTAAGAATATTCACTTTATAACTGTTATTGGTGATCAAGTCATTCCTAATTCGGTTGCTACAGCTCCCCTATCAGGTACAGACCCACTACCTAGGCTGATGGGTTTACAGCAGGTCAATAGCTCAACATCAGGTAGTGCGTTGGTGCGATTTTCATCCGGCACGCATGGATCAATCATCAACCCAGCCGATGAAGCTGACCCTGCCGGTGGACTTGCGACATTCTTAGAGATGCAACAACAAATGGCAGTTTACGCAGCCAGCTTAGGTAACGTTTTGCAGATAACCAATGCGGACGTAATCGAAGCGCCAGCTGCGCAGTAGGTGTAGATCGTAAAATAACAAGATGGGGCGCACACTGCGCCTCGTCTTCTGTTCCGCCTTGCTCAAGGCCAATACCATCCCCATATACCGATTAACATCAGGTTATTCGAATGAACCAAGGAAACACAATGACCCCTACTATAAGAGCGCTGACCAGCCTGTTGTTGGTCATCAGCGTAGCATTTGTTACTTCTCCTGCCCACGCCAAGAAACTTCGTGGTGTTGAACTAGCAGAAACTGTCACGATCGGCGGCAACGAACTGATGCTCAACGGTGCAGGTGTTCGCACCAGGCTGATTATTAAGCTCTATGTTGGAAGCTTGTACACCACCGCAAAAAGCGATGATGCAGCTGCAATACTTGATGCTGATGAGCCTATGGCTATTCGCTTAAACATCATCTCGGATCTACTGACCAGAAAAAAAATGGTCAAAGCACTAAAAGCGGGGTTTAAAAATTCTACCGGCGGCAACACAACGCCAATTCAACCACAGATCGATCAAATGCTAGGCCTGATGCAAGGTAAGATCGGCACAAAAGATCAATACACGCTTAACTACAAGCCCGGCAGCGGTACCCACGTATCGAAAAACGGCGAAGAAGTTGGCCTTGTTGAAGGGCTAGAATTCAAAAAAGCGTTGTTTGGTATTTGGTTGTCAGATAACCCTGCACAAGGCTCACTGAAAGCCGGCATGTTGGGCAAATAAGTCAAACTAAAAGCCCTCGCTAATAGAGGGCTTTTTTATCTAACACTTGCGAGCAGCTCGCACAAAACATTTTTAATCATCGGTGCTATTCTCTGCCGATGACTTCCACCACCGAATCGCGCTCCGTGCTAGCAGGCATGGCAATTGCGCTGCTCGCCTTTGCTGCTTTTTCTTTGCACGACGCGCTAATCAAAAGCATTCAACAGTTGCCTGTTTTTCAGATTGCTTTCTTTGTTGTTCTTTTTAGTTTTGTGCCGTTCTCGGTGATGCTAGCGGTGGATAAGCGTGAGCGTTCACTACGGCCACAAAACCCGGGCTTGGTATCGTTGCGTTGCTTGTTTGGCTTAGGCTCTATGCTTTGCGGTTTTTATGCGTTTACTAATCTGCAGTTATCGGAAGCCTATAGCCTGATCTTTTCGGCACCGATTATTATTACGCTGCTCGCTATTCCAATACTGGGTGAGAAGATTCATTTGATTCGGTGGATCGCGATCATCTTGGGCATGGTTGGCGTGATTATCGTATTGCGTCCGGGGAATGCAGATTTAAGCCTTGGGCATCTAGCAGGCGTCGCCGCCGCATTCAGTATTGCTTGTGCATCAATCGTCACCCGCAAAATTGGCGCAAGTGAACACAGCACTACCCTAGTTCTGTATCCAATGCTAACCAACGTGATAATTTGCGGCATAGCAACGCTATTCGTTTATCAGCCGGTTGCTGGGCAAACACTGCTTAAACTCAGCGCCGTGGGCATTCTTAGTGCGGTTGGTCAGATGTTGATGGTGACCGCTTATCGAAGTACTGAAGCGCAGTTTATCGCCCCGATGCAATACAGCCAGATGCTCTGGGCATTGCTCTATAGCACCTTAGTGTTTAACGAAACGGTAGACGGCATAGTATTGGCCGGTTCTGCAATTATCGTACTTTCCGGCTTGTTGTTTATCTGGCGAGAGCTCACCGCGTCAATTATCAAACCGGTATTACGCACGCGCAACTTGCGCATGCCATCAGGGCCGCAGGCCAATCCGGTTGAATCCGATCGCGGTGGTAGTGGCGATGATATCGGGAATGATGCAGGCGTTAAACTAGACTGAGTTTTTCCAACTCGAGATAGGTTTACCGTGTAGGATCAGCCAGCACACCCTGCACTGCCGTATAAGCAGGCTTGGCTTGATAGCTACGATTAAATAACAGCGGATCAAATATGCTTCTAAACGAGTATTGATCAGTCAAACCCCACGTTTGGATGGCTTTACAACGTGGTTGAGCCAAGCATATCGACACAACGCTTTCATACACACTTGCCTGTTGGGCAAGGCTTGCACCATCTGTCAGCGATACATCGAGCTCAGTGATGTAAATATCCAGATCACGTGCAGCCACCTCTGCAAAGTTAGCTTCTAGTTCGGCAAATTGATCAAAGTTTGCAAAAAGGTGCATCTGGAAACCAATGCCGTCTAATGGCACGTCGCGACTTTGCAGGCGATCAATCAAGGCAAACAATCCCGTCGCCTTTGGTCCAGCCATAGAGATATCAAATTCATTTATCAACAACTGCGCATCGGGTGCAATTGCTCTGGCCTGGGTATAGGCTTTATCTAGATAGGCTTCGCCCATAGCCTGGTGCCAGATCGAATCACGCAGCTCGCCTGTTTCAATCAATGGCTCATTAACCACATCCCAAACTGGCACGTTGTTGTTATAGCGAGACATTAAGCGGCTAATGTATTCGCTCATGTGTTGCTCGATCTCGCTTAGTGGCGATTGCTCTATCCATGTGGGAAGCTGCCTATGCCAAAGAATGGGATGACCATGCACCTCCATATCAGCAGATTCTGCAAACGAAAAAAGGTTATCGGTTGCTGCAAACTGAAACCGCCCAGGCTCAGGATTGATCTGATCCATCTTCATTGAGTTTTCAGCCGTGACAAAATTGAACTCACGCGTTGCAATTTCAGCGTAAATCGCTCCGTCGGGCCGGTGGTAGAACGATTGTAATGCTGCAAAGCCGATGCGCAAATCTCGAGCCTCGGCTAGCGTACGCAATGACTCTCCAGTAGTTGTAAATGCACTGACAGCCAGTACGTTTAAAGAAATGCTTTCATCAGATGTTAAGTTGTTATCAATTGCATCTCTGACCACCACATCAATAGTTTGCGTACCTACCGTGCTTGGTACAAACTTCAAGACATATATTTCGGCAAAACGAGGGTGTTGATTAAAGCTACCACCGGCTGGCAAATCAGGTATTTCCAGTGTCGGGAAATCACCATTTAGATCAATTCCTTTTAATTCAATGACAACTGGATCGTTAACCCGTACCGTATGCGGTAAGAACGTATCCAACGTGGGGGCAACATTTGGAATAGTTGATGGATCGTCTGGTAGCACAACCCTAATGAAAATCGTTTGGGATGCTCTGTATGCATCGTTTGCAGGATCCAGTGCAGTAACAGTAAACGCGTTTACGCCCACATCCATTTGCAACGGCTGCCATCGAAACGTTTTAGTGCCATCAAAATTATCATCAAAGCTTGACCCTTGCGGCAGCTCCTCTGGGAACATTCCGGGTAACTCGCCTTCTGGGTCTATTGGGCGGTAAACCACTTCAACAAGCTCACCAGCAATGACACTAACATTTTGTAGGCCGTCAAAATTGGGTGGTAGATTAGTAGTGGTATCAATGCCGTTTGGCACTTCCAACACGATAGCGGGTAAGCCTGCGTTAAAATCAGCATCGGTGAATTCAGCCGTTGTTTCAACGGCTATGCGCGGGCCTGGTTCACGCACAACATCAAAGCCATTTGCGGTATTAAATGCCGCTAACTCGGCAATTGGCTGATCATCAGCACCCGGCCCTGCCGTAAGCGAACTCTCGGCAGAGTTACTGCTTCCATCGCAAGCGCTCAAAAATAGCAATGCGAGTAGCGACATCATTGTTGGTCGAACAGCGCGACGGACATAGCCAAACGGCTCGGATAGGATCTGGGTTTGCGACATGAACAAGTAAGTGATCATCAGTCTTAGAAGCGTCAATGATACTAAAACTGAGCGCAGCTGCGGCATTTGCTTAACAAATGGTTAGGTATATATCGTCCCACTCATAAAGCGGGCTACGCGCTACCCCGTAGACAGGGATGGATTACTACTGTTTTTGAATGCAGGCCCCGAAATCCGGGCCTGCATTTTTCGCCGATTAGGAGCGGTTATGGTTACACATGGGTGCTTGCCACCTATGCAGACCTTTTGATGGTTGCATCACCCTTATCTTCACTCACACCGCCTTGTGCAAAGTCATTCGGAAAGTCATCAACCGCAACAACATCGCGAGTGGCGTCGGCTAACTTAACTAGCTTAGCAATCTCACCCTGTTCGATAACACCATCACTAGCCAACTGCTCAAGCCATGGCAGGTATTCGATGTCATATGGCTTTTTCAAACGGCTGTCTTTGATTTTCTTCTCGGCGTCTTTGGCATCCATCACGCACATGAGTGCGTATTCGATCTTGCCGGTGACATCGGAAGGATCGTCATTGATATAGCAACCCAAGGTAAGGCGATCACGTGCTTCTGATGGCTTCATCAATATGCGTGCGCATTGCTGAGTCAACTTATCATTAGGTGTACGGTAACGACGACCTAATGGGAATACGATACCGCGTAACAACAAACCCACAATCGTGCTTGGGAAGTTACGCAGGATTTGATCAAGTGCTACCTGAGTTTCAAACAAGCAGTGTCTTACGGACCATTCCATTAATGCTTGATCAGCGGCTGGGCGCCCCGTATCTTCAAAACGTTTTAGCACTGCAGATGCCATATACATATTGGTTAGGCCATCGGCAAATCGACCAGAGAGCATTTCTTTTCGCTTCAAGCCACCACCTAAAAATAGCATGGCGAAGTCAGCCAAAAATGAATACGCCGAGCTCATTCGAGTAAGGCGGCGATAATACTTTGCGTTTTTACCAGTGATCGGCGCTTTGACAAATCGACCCTTCGTTAAACCATGGAACAAGGAACGTGCACCGTTTTGAATAGCGTAACCAATGTGACCCATCAACGCTTCATCGAATGATTCAAGTGCTTCACGCTTATTAGGCAAAGAGGCCGCATTGATCTCTTTAACCAACCAAGGGTGACAACGCATAGCGCCTTGCCCAAAAATGATCATGCTACGAGTCAGTATATTTGCGCCTTCAACAGTAATACCCACTGGCACGGCTTGATAAGGCCGGCCCAAGAAATTGTTAGGGCCCATACAAATGCCCTTACCACCGGTTATATCCATCGCATCGTTGAGCACAGTACGCATGCTGTCAGTATTGAAATACTTTAGGATCGCTGAAACAACCGACGGCTTTTCGCCTTCATCTAGCGCAGCACAAGTGAATCGACGGCCAGCATCCATGGTGTAAGTCAGGCCAGCAATACGGCCAAGCGCTTCTTCAATACCTTCAAACTTGCCGATTGGTAAATTAAATTGTTTACGTACACGAGCATAAGCACCGACAAAACGAGAAGCGGCTTTACCTGATGCAACACCTGTTGATGGCAATGAAATACCACGGCCAACCGATAGCGATTCCATCAACATACGCCAACCTTGACCGACCATTGGCTGACCACCAATAACCCATTCCATCGGTACAAATACATCCTTACCGCTGTTAGGACCATTCATAAAGCCTTGGTTAAGCGGAAAGTGTCGACGACCTATATTGACGCCTTCGGTTTGAGTTGGAATCAAGGCGCAAGTTATGCCCAAGTCTTCTTCATCACCAAGAAGGCCATCAGGATCATAGGCTTTAAATGCTAAACCTAACAGCGTTGCGATTGGGCCGAGCGTAATGTAACGCTTATCCCAAGTCACTCGCATACCAAGCACTTCTTTACCTTCAAACTGACCTTTACACACAATACCGGCATCAGGCATCGCACCTGCATCAGAACCTGCCGATGGGCCAGTCAATGCAAAGCATGGGATCTCTTCACCTTTCGCCAATCGTGGCAAGTAATAATCTTTCTGCTCCTCGGTGCCGTAGTGCAGTAAAAGCTCAGCAGGACCGAGCGAATTTGGCACCATAACGCTAACACCACCAGTCACACTACGCGATGCAAGCTTCATCACTACTTCAGAGTGACCCATTGCCGAGAAACCAAGGCCACCATAAGACTTTGGAATAACCATCCCTAGGAAAAGATTATCTTTGATGTACTGCCAGCAGTGTTCCGGAAGATCGTTTAGCTCGTAGGTGATTTCCCAATCGTCGAGCATGCTGCACAGCTCTTCAGTTGGGCCGTCAACAAAAGCTTGTTCTTCTTTGGTTAATTCAGCCTCTGGGTATTCCACTAGCTTCGACCAATCAGGTGAACCTTGGAAGATCTCTGCGTCCCACCAAACAGTGCCGGCATCAATCGCCTCACGCTCTGTGTCTGACATCGGAGGTAGTACTGCTCTTACATATTTTAGTAGCGGCGTACTCACTACTTTGTGGCGAATGCTACGAATATTAAATATCGCTGCGGTTATCACAAACAAGGCACCTAAAATAACGGCCGCAGCACCTGCAAGGAATCCATTGAAATACGCAAAAAGCAGCACAATTGCTGCACCAATAGTAAAAACAATCATGCTGACACGCTGTCGCGCCAGAATAAAAACTGTGGCGGCTATGACCACCAACCAAAAAAGTGCACCTAACATCGCGTTCCCCAAAAAAACGGCAAATTAATGACTTAAATCATTCGCTATATAGCGGCCTGTAAGCAGCATCTGAATGCCCCGCAAACCAACCACATCATTATATATGGCATATAGTGAGACCCATTGCTCAGTATAACGTTCAGTGACGCTCCTTCGGTACAAAGAGACTAAATGTTTACTGGTCTTAACATCGGTGTAATCATCGGCGTCATGGTGCAGCAACTTAAACGGCAAAATGTCTGAAAACAGCTGTAGCTATGGGCCTAGAGGGCATTAAATCGGCTATAGTTTGAGCACAAGACAAGCAATTATAGCCAGACTCATGAAACCCATACAGGACGCCTATACCTCCATTCTCGAAAATCTGGGTGAAGACATCACCCGGGATGGATTGCTAGACACCCCTGCCCGAGCGGCCAAGGCGATGGAATTTCTGACGCAAGGCTACTCACAAACGCTGGAAGAAGTACTCAATGGTGCCGTGTTCGATTCGGACAGCGATGAAATGGTGATCGTCAGAGATATCGAGCTCTATTCACTCTGCGAGCACCACATGTTGCCGTTTATCGGCAAATGCCATGTGGCCTATCTGCCAAGCAAAAAAGTGATTGGCCTGTCAAAGATCGCGCGCATTGTTGATATGTACGCGCGCCGCTTACAGATCCAGGAAAACCTAACTAAACAAATCGCCGATGCGGTAGCGTCAGTTTCAGGCGGTATCGGTGTGGGCGTTATTATCGAGGCGCAACATATGTGCATGATGATGCGCGGTGTGCAAAAGCAAAATTCGTCAATGACGACCTCTGCAATGCTGGGCCGATTTAGAACTGAAATTAATACGCGGAATGAATTCTTGACCTTGGCTAAGGGCTAGTTACTGTAGCCCAGCAGGGTCAATCACCCCTTCAGGACATCCCAAAGACACCGACTTTGCTGCTCGCATCAGTGCTCCGATATTGGCATCTTCATCGATAGTCCCCGATAAATGTATTGTTAGTTCTTGTAGCAGCACTCGACCTTGATCGCTGCCGCAATGAAACTGCACTCGCTCACCCGTTTTTGCGCCGAAAGCTTCATCAAATTTATCTCTAATGGTTTGAGTGCTCACTAATTCGCCTACTTGGCTTGCAAGAAATTCCGCCACCACTGAGTCATTGATTCGCTGGGTAACAGCTAAGGTATCTGCATAATATTCCTCTGCTCCACCCACACCACGATGACAAGTACCGTGCTTGATCCATTCATGTCGTTCGAGCAAACTAGCGGTGCCTGGCATCGCTATTCCAAGATCCTCTTTCACATTGTCGCTGAGCTCAAGTTCAGGCAATTGATCCCAGCGCCTGTCTTTATCCAATGCCTGAATCGATTTTGGTACCCCACAATAAACATTGCTTCTTGGTTGTGCCCATAAGCCATGTATCGATAATTGCTGTTCGGTGATCGGCAAGCGGCCTTTGTTTAACGCTTTGCACTCTGCCTTATTTGGTTTCGACTCGCAGAATGCAGGTTGCCAGCTAAGTGCTAAAACGTTTTCCGAGGATTCAGTACTAGACGTAAGACTTGTCGTGGGTTTCATCTCAGCATTATCAAAAGATGCTGAATCAACAGCGGCCTGTTGCGCATCAACAACATGAACACCGCAACTCACAGACACCCAACGTTCCTCTACAACCGGCGCATCGGGCACTACAATCTGCAAGTAATCGCCATTGGGTTTGTTAAGCGCTTTCACCACATAGGCCATCATCTCTGTGGTTTTGACATCACCAGGATTGGTTTGCTTATTTTTTGAATGAAAAGCCTGACAAGATTTAAGCGCAATAAAGTAGCCATCTAGTGTTGTGGCTGGATGCACTTGTGTGTTCGTTAGGAATAACGCAGCTAGGACCAGAAGCGCTTTACAGCCAGATCGAAAATGCCTTCGATTGCGTAGTTTCAATAGAATCCACCCAGATAGAGATCTGAATAGTGTATTACGTTACAGCGGACTGAGCGCTTTCCTGGTGAACGATAGTAATAAAATAGTCATCCCCGCGTAGGCGGCGGGGATGACATGCTTCGCTAGAATGACTCTGCGACAGTTAGCTTGGTCGGTTCAGCGCCTTGCCTAGCAATGTAATAGCTGCGCCAAGCAGCACCGCATCTTTAAGCAAGAACTGACCAGGCACTACCGACAATGCAGGAAAACCACCTAGGCTAGCTTCCCACCCTGGTGCGGTGAAGATAAAGCTTAGTGTTACTGTAAAAGTGGCTATTGCCGCGAGCGCGCCTAAAACAGCTGCTGTCTTATGCCGGATACCGATTAATAGTATCAACGCAGTGGCAATCTCAACCGTGCCGATAAAATTAGATGCGCCTTGCAAGCTAAACACGCTATATAACCATGCCGTTAGCGGGCTAGATGCCACTAAACCTTCTATCGCACCAGCTTCGTAGGCTGTAAATTTCATTGCGCCGATCCAGGCTAATACGGTAACGGTTGCAGCTAATACTGCGCCATCACCAATTTTTGATATACGTTGACCAAGAGTCTGCTCATTTGCTGCGCCGACTGCTAAGTTTGCTTGTACGTGTTGTGTTGTTGCATTCATGGTATTTCTCTCTGGTTAAATTAAAGTTTATGGGTTGATTACTGCTGAGCTGCTATGTCGAGTTGCAAACCGAGCAACTCGTCAAGCAGGCCGCTGCTTTCTGCTACTGCTAAATCATCACTGCCGCCGATGTGCTGATTGTTTAGAAATACCTGAGGAACCGTGCGACGGTTGCTGCGTTCAACCATTTCCTGCAGGCGTGCCCTATCAGTGGATACTTCGTATTCCTGATAGCTGAGACCCTTCGCATCGAGCAAGGCTTTTGCACGAACGCAATATGGGCAATAGCTTTTGGTATAGATTTCAATTTTGTTCATCGTTAAACCCTGATTGAGAAGTACGTGTGTCGCGCTTCAGTGGGTGTAATGATATGTACTATTAACGATCACAACAGTACCTGATAATCTCGATTTGATATACTGATCGTCTATTTACAGAATTTAGGCGTGGATTATATGTCTTCAGACGTTTTAAGCGATGTGCTGCGCACCTTACGCGCCACAGGGACCGTGTATTTTTGCGACCAACTCGCATTTCCATGGGAGAAGCAGTTCTCAGGGGATGATGGCGCGAGCTTTCATCAGATTCGACGGGGCAGCTGTCGGCTGGAGTCCGAAAACCAAGTTGAACATCTTGGGCCCGGTGATTTAGTTTTTTTAGCGCCGGGACGAGCGCATGTGCTCAGCAGTGAGCCAGCTTCGGTAGAAACAACTGAGCAAAGTGCCGATACATTACTGCTTTGCGGTTACTGCACATTCGACAATGTCCTCGACACATCCCTATCCAAGCTGTTTCCCGAAATCATCGTCATCCGCGACCAACAGTTGCAAGAGCTCAGTTGGCTACAATCTATTCTCAATCAGTTGAGCCGGGAATATTTATCAATGCGACCCGGCACAGAAATCGTTGTAAACCGAATGACGGAAGTGCTAATTGTTGAATTAATTCGCATGAACTTCGGACAGCAAGGAGAATCAACGTTGATTAAAGCGTTGGCGGATAAATACATAAACAAAGCATTACAACAGCTTCACCAGTACCCTGAGAAGCCTTGGTCACTCGACACGCTTGCCAAAGATGTAGGTTTATCACGCGCAGCTTTTGCTAAACGCTTTAAAGACTTAGTTGGCCAACCAATGTTTAATTACCTGACACAATTGCGAATGCAACACGCGTGTCAGCTTCTGGCTGAAACTAGCCTGCCGTTGTACGAAGTAGCCAACCGAGTTGGCTATGAGTCTGACCTTGCGTTTACGCGCACATTTAAGAAAAGTCTGGGTAAAACACCCACCCTCTACAGAAAGCAGATGACAACAAGCTGAGCAACAGATGCAAACTGACTATGCTTACGCACCATTATGCAATGCTACTGCCGGTGGCTTACGACGAAGCCTTTTGCTCATGATAGGTGCGCCACCCAGCCCAGTAACTACTTGTTTGTTTGTAGTTAAGCCAGTTTTCGGTGTCTGGCGTTGGCTCGAATGGTTCTTTACCTGAAGAACATTGCGTACACTGGGGTACTTCTTCATTATCGATAGTGTTCGTCTGGAGGTGATCTTTGCAGAAATACAAACCACAGCTAGAATCACCACCATATGGCTCACCACCGCACACGTGCTCTATTCCGCGGTCTATTTCTTTTTTACAATCAGGGTGATCGCAAATCGCATCAACACCAAAGCCGATGTCGCGTTTCCAGTGTTCGTCGTATCCGATTGACCAGTACATAATGCAGCCTTTATCCTATAACGTTCACACCGATATATTTATTCGGTAGTGCTTTATTGAGAAGAACCTACTGATTACACGTAGTTATACTAGCACCATCAACGTAGATTTTCCTCAATGGGCAGGCAACTACTTGCCCACCAAAGCACATTGTTGGACAAAATGTTACGAGTCAGTCGTTTGCTGCAACTGCCACAAATTGGCATACAAGCCATCATTGGCTAGTAGCTCTGCGTGAGTGCCAGACTCCACTATCACGCCAGCATCTAGCACCAGTATTTTATTAGCATCAGTGATCGTCGATAAGCGGTGTGCTATCACTAATGATGTAGCGCGTTGCGCTACCGCGTTTAAGCCTTCCAATATTGTTTGCTCGCTGCGCGTATCCAAGCTTGACGTCGCCTCATCAAACACAATCATCGGTGGGTCTTTCAGGATAACTCTGGCAATGGCCATACGTTGTTTTTCACCACCAGAGAGTTTTAAGCCTCGTTCGCCCACCACGGTGTCGTAGCCTCCGGGTAGCTCTTCTATAAACTTTGCCAAGTTGGCGCGCTGAGCAGCATTTTTAACTTGCTCATCGGTGGCATCAGGATTGGCATAACTGATGTTGTAACGGATGCTATCGTTAAACATCACGGTATCTTGCGGCACAACCCCCAGAGCTGCGCGCAAACTGCTCTGTGTGTAATCACGAATGTCTTTGCCATCCACCATGACCGAACCACTATCAACATCGTAAAAGCGGAACAACAAACGCGACAAGGTAGATTTGCCCGAACCCGATGGCCCCACAACGGCAACCTTCTCCCCGGGTTCAACGGTAAAGCTTACATCTTTAAGAATCGGCCTTTCAGGCAAATAGGCAAATTCAACGTTTTTAAATTCGATACGCGGATTATTTACGAGCAGTGGCGTAGCATTTTCGCGATCTTGAATTTCTGGATCGCGTTCGAGTAATTTAATAACCAAGTCCATGTCAGCCAGCGCATATTGCAAACCGCGATAGACCACGCCCAATAAATTTAATGGCACGAATAATTGCAGCATAAGTGCATTTATTAATACGATATCACCTAGCGTTATCGCACCACTGCTTACATCTTTAGCCGCCAGCATCATGATCAATGTGACACCCACCGCCACCAGAGCAGCCTGCCCAAAATTAAGCGTAGACATCGTTACCTGGCTCTTCACACCAGCATCAGACCAATCTGATAGGTGCTGGCTATAAGCCTTATGCTCAAGCGTTTCATTATTGAAGTACTTAACTGTTTCGTAGTTAAGCAAACTATCAACAGCGCGACCATTAGCAAGCGAATCAAGACGATTCATCTCATGGCGAAACTGCATACGCCAGCCAGAGTACTTGAGCGTAAAAAATATATACACCACTACCGTCAGCACTACTATCAAAGTGTATTGCCAGCGGTAGCCTGCCAATAAAATGGTCGCCACTAACAGAAACTCAGCAATGGTTGGCACGATATTAAAAACCAGCAAATTAACAATAGAGCTTAAGCTGGCTGTACCGCGAGATAGATCTTTAGAAACATTGCCGGTGCGCCTCTCTAGGTGATATGACAAACTTAGCTGGTGCAAGTGTGACAGCACACGAGACGACAATTGATGCATTGCTCGATATCGAACACGTGCAAACAGCGCATCACGTAATTCTTTAAATAGTGAGCTAAATAGGCGCAAGGCTCCGTAGGCAGCCACAAAACCCAAGGCCGCCAACAACGCGCTGTTTTCTGTTAGCAAACCTGATTGTTGATCATCGAGTGTGTTGATAATCTCTTTTAAAACTAGCGGCACCATAACTGTAGCTAGTTTGGCCACAACCAAGCAGCCCAAGGCCAACAGCACACGGCCCCGGTATTCCCACAGGTAGCTAGATAACTTGCGCAGGTTTTCTAAATCACGTCGGTTACTATGCGGTGCTTCGACTCTTCCGTACATCAGGCAGTTTTACTCTCTTGGGGCTGAGTGACGTGCAGCAAGGCTTCTTCGACTAACGCAATCGCATCAGTGCATCTGGGTGCGTTTTCACTAAGGTGTCGACGCCACATACGAGCTCCAGGCACTTGCACAAACAAGGCGATCAGGTGACGGCTTAAGGTACTGACCTTCACTCCCTTTTCATGCCAGCCTTGCACATAGCGTGCATACGCACGCGCTGCATCGATACGTTGCTGCAGCTGTTGTTCGGTGGTAAGCGCCTCTGCGCCAAATAACAAATGATCAGCTTGCTGTAAAAATGAGGGATCGTAGTAAGGCTTACGCCCCATCATCACACCATCGACATGTTGCAAATGCTCCTGTACAGCAGGCCAACTATCGATACCGCCATTGATACTAATGTGCAGCTCAGGCATTTCCTGTTTAAGGCGGTACACGTATTCATATCGTAGAGGCGGCACATGTCGGTTTTCTTTTGGGCTTAAACCATCAAGCCATGCTTTACGGGCATGCACAATAAAATGCCTGCATCCAGTTTGGCTCACCGCTTTCACAAATGTCTGCAGCACATCATAACTATCATCGCGATCAATCCCTAAACGGCACTTAACTGACACAGGCACGGCTACTGCGTCTTGCATTGCAGCAACGCACGCGGCCACCGTTTCGGGTTCAGCCATTAGGCAGGCGCCAAATCGGCCCGATTGCACACGATCACTTGGGCAGCCGCAATTAATGTTGATTTCGTCATAACCCCATTGCTCACCTATTTTGGCAGCATCGGCCATCTCAGCTGGGTCGGAGCCGCCCAGCTGCAATACAAGTGGTGACTCTACTTCATCAAAGCCCAATAGGTATTCACGGTCACCATGGATCACCGCTTTGGCGGTGAGCATCTCGGTATAGAGCAACGTGCTGCGCGAGAGCTGGCGTGCCAGAAACCGGTAGTGGCGGTCCGTTAGCTCCATCATTGGAGCAACAGCGAGCTTGCGGTGTGTATTTAGGGGGTCAGTTTGCGCCATAGCAGCCCATTGTCCCTAAGCTGCGACATTTTGTGTTGTAAAAAGCCATTCTATTACGCCATATCAATTGTGTGGCAGCGAATAAGCTGAGAAAATAACGGCATAACTCACCAATATGGGATTGCCTAATGAAAACACGTGCTGCCGTCGCTTTTGAAGCGGGAAAACCTCTGGAAGTCGTTGAAGTTGATCTCGACGGCCCTCAAGCAGGCGAAGTGCTGGTTGAAATGAAGGCCACCGGTATCTGCCATACGGATGAATTCACTCGCTCCGGCTCCGACCCAGAAGGCGCGTTTCCTGCCATTCTCGGTCACGAGGGCGCAGGCATTGTGCAAGAAGTTGGCCCTGGCGTAACCAGTTTGGAGGTGGGTGATCATGTGATTCCGCTTTACACACCTGAGTGCCGTGAATGCGAGTACTGCCTTAACCCTAAAACCAACTTGTGCCAAAAGGTTCGTTCGACTCAAGGCCAAGGTTTGATGCCTGACGGCACGTCGCGGTTTTCTTACAAGGGCCAGAAGCTGCTTCACTATATGGGCTGCTCTACGTTTTCCAACTATTCCGTATTGCCTGAAATATCACTTGCCAAGGTTCGTAAAGACGCCCCATTCGATAAAATTTGCTATATCGGTTGTGGTGTCACCACAGGCGTTGGCGCGGTCATGTTTACAGCCAAGGCTGAACCAAACTGCACGGCCGTTGTATTTGGTTTGGGCGGCATTGGCTTGAACGTCATTCAAGGCTTACGCATGATTGGCGCACGGCAAATCGTCGGTGTTGATATGAATCCTGCAAAAGAATCAGTAGGTCGCCAATTTGGCATGACTGATTTTGTTAACCCTGCTGATCATGGCGATAAGCTAGTTGACTATCTAGTGGAGCTAACAGGCGGTGGCGCTGACTATTCGTTCGAATGTATCGGTAATGTAGAAGTCATGCGTGCAGCACTCGAATGCTGCCACAAAGGTTGGGGCGAGAGCATCATTATTGGCGTGGCAGGCGCTGGCCAAGAAATCAAAACGCGTCCATTCCAACTGGTGACTGGCCGCTCATGGCGCGGCACTGCATTTGGTGGCGCACGAGGCCGCACCGATGTGCCAAAGATTGTTGATATGTATATGGAAGGTCGTATCGATATCGACAAGCTGATTACGCACACGATGCCGCTGGACGATATCAATAAGGCATTTGATCTAATGCATTCGGGCGAGAGTATTCGCAGCGTTGTCCTTTACTGAGTACACAAGCCATGCAAACGGATTCTCAATGGGCTAGCCACGGCGGCACCCTATCAGTACATACACACAACAGCGATACCTGCAGTTGCCCAATGACCTTCGGTGTTTACACACCTCCTCAGGCAGCAAACGGCCCAGTACCCGTTGTGTGGTACTTATCCGGGCTGACTTGCTCTTGGGCCAACGTAATGGAGAAATCAGGTTTACAGCGCGCTGCAAGCGAGCTTGGCCTAATGATCATCGCTCCTGACACCAGCCCACGTGGTGACGCTATCGCCAATGATGACGCTTATGATCTTGGCCAAGGCGCGGGGTTTTATCTCACTGCTACGCAAGCACCATGGGCACCACACTTCAAGATGGATCAATACATCACTGAAGAGTTATCAGCACTTGTGGCAAATAACTTTGCAGCTGATATGTCACGTCAAGGTATTACTGGCCACTCAATGGGTGGGCACGGCGCACTGACATTGCATCTTAAACATCCTGATGTGTACAAATCAGTATCAGCTTTTTCGCCCATCACCTCACCCTCTAAAGTGCCGTGGGGCAAAAAAGCATTTGAGCATTACTTAGGTAGTGATAAAAGCGATTGGGCTAACTACGACGCCAGTCAATTAGTGGCAAAGCAAGCTAGCCAGGCCACAATGTTAATTGACACTGGCGACGCCGATCAATTTTTAGAAGAGCAATTACAACCGCAGGCGTTTATTGATGTGTGTAAGGCGAATGGCCAAGCGCTTAATTATCGCCTGCAACCTGGCTACGACCATTCTTACTATTTTGTCGCAAGCTTTATCGCTGATCACCTTGCTCATCATAAAGTGGCACTTGGATAAGGAATGACCCACGCAATCAACACCATCGAGCAACTGGAAGCGCTTTATGGCAAGCCCAACCCCAATGCGCTTGCTAAGGAAACTGACCAACTCACTGACGCATACCGAGCATGGCTTGAGAAAGCCGCATTTTTTGCGTTTGCCAGTGGAGGTGTTAACGGGCTTGATTGTTCGCCGCGTGGCGATGGTCGTGGCAGTGCCTTTAAAGTGTTAGACAACAAAACGTTGGCCATCCCCGATAGACGAGGCAATCGGCGCTTAGATACGTTGCGCAATATCGTTACTGATCCAAGTGTGGCGATATTGTTTTTGATCCCAGGGATAAATGAGGCCGTGCGCATAAACGGCCGTGCCGAAATCACAACCGACCCTGCCTTGCTGACGCAATTTAGTATAAAAGGTATGCCGCCTACGTCAGTAATCAAAGTGAATATCGATGCAGTGTACTTTCAGTGCGCTCGAGCAATCATGCGATCAAAGCTGTGGGATGTTGATAGTCAGCTGACACGTGGCGATGTGCCGAGTGCCGGTGAGATGGTCAGGAGTGTCGTACCTGATTTTGATGCTGAGGAGTATGACGCCAAGCTTATCGATCGGCAGAAAGGGTCTTTGTACTAAAGGCCTGCGCCGCTTAAACTAACCACCCTTGTGCACAGGGTGTTTAAAACCACCCGAATACCTGACCAGACAAAACGTAAGAGGAACACTCACAATGACTTCATTCACACATTTTTCGGACAATGATGTTTCACCCGTCCAGAAAGACATCACTGACTCCATAGTGAGCGGAAACCCAGTGCACACAACGTGGTTACACTTTTCGGGTGCTAACGACACGTTTTTGTCTGGCAAATGGCAATGTACGGCCGGCGTTTTCAAGGGTCCGATGAATGATCAAATCGAGTTTTGCCACATACTAGAAGGGGGTGCCAGAATCGTGCTGGATGATGGCTCCGAATTCACAGTAAAGGCTGGCGATAGTTTTGTAATGGATAACGGCCTACAGCCTGTCTGGCATGTTGACGACATCGTCAAAAAATCGTTCGTCATTATGAAAACGGCATCAGAAACTTAAAACACTGATCCAGTCGAGAGTTGTTTTTGGTTCCATGGCAACCCAGCATAAATTCACCGCACCTAGCGTTTTGCGACACACACCTCACTAATGCGCAAATTTTGATCGACAATTGAACGCCGCGCTTTCATTACTCCAATTTAGTGCTGGGTTTTTGGCATTAGAGCACGGTTTTTTCTGAACAACTGATGTCGCAGAAGCACTTTATCCTGCTGGACACAGGACTCGATACGCATTAACCTACTAAGGCTTAAAGCCCAATTTTAATGAGAGCTACAAATAACATGAATTCTAAAATTAAATCTACTTTGCTGGCGGTCACTGCGGCTACCGCAATGTCAGCAACTACCGTTTCTCACTCAGCTGATGCAGTTAACGTTGCATTCTTCCTTGAGTGGGCAACTCCAAACCTACTTTCAAAAGTTGACAACTCTTACGCTGACGCTATGGGCGTTGACGTTAACTGGGTTGACTTCACAACAGGTACCGCAATGACTGAAGCAATGTTGGCAGGTGATATCGATATCTCCTACTCACAAGGCCTAGCACCATTTGTTACTGCTATTCAACAAGGTGCTCCAATCAAGATGGTTGGTATTGCTGTCGTATATGAAGCAAACGATTGCTACGTTAAAAGCGGTTTAGGCATTGATTCTTCAAATGCTTCTGAACTAGAAGGCAAGACTGTTGCTGTTCCATTAAACACAATGGCAGATTTCGCTT
>CALGND010000177.1 GCA_937958675.1 uncultured Granulosicoccaceae bacterium | reverse complement strand
GATGCGCGTGAAGACTGGCTGATCACGGTACAACTTGCTAAGCGAATGGGCCTAGATTGGAAATACGAACACCCTAAGGATGTGTTTGCCGAGATGAAGTTATCAATGAAATCACTCGACAACATTACTTGGGAGCGCTTAATTGATAAGGCGGTAACCTACCCAAGCTTGACGCCAACTGATCCGGGACAAGCAATCGTATTTGCCGACGGCTTTCCGCGTGAGAATGGCCGAGCCAAGTTCACCCCAGCTAATATTGTTGCACCGGATGACAAGCCTGACAGTGAATACCCGATGATCCTCATCACCGGACGTCAGCTTGAACATTGGCATACAGGTTCAATGACACGCCGCGCTACAGTGCTCGATAGCTTAGAGCCCGAAGCCAACTGTTCACTTCACCCACGCACCTTGCGCGAACTAGGTGTTGAAGCAGGTGACACGATAAAGCTAAGCACTCGCCGAGGTTCCATACAAGTGATGGCTCGTGCAGATAGAGCCGTAAGTGAAGGTCAAGTGTTTATGCCTTTTGCTTACGTAGAGGCTGCAGCCAATGTACTGACTAATTCAGCACTTGATCCAGTAGGTAAGATTCCAGAATTTAAATTTTCCGCCGTTCGCATTGAAAAAACAGCAACCGTTTAATCAACTAGGTAAATCCTAAGAAACAGTCCGCATGACTGCATAACGTACATAAAGAGAGAATAATGGCCTATAAAAGCGATATCGAAATAGCACGTGAAGCCAACAAAAAACCGATACAAGAGATTGGTGAAAAAATTGGCATACCGTCAGAACATCTATTGCCGTATGGCCATGACAAGGCCAAAGTATCTGCCGAATTCATTGCAGCGCAAAAAGACAAAAAGGACGGCAAGTTGATTCTGGTCACGGCGATCAACCCAACTCCCGCTGGTGAAGGCAAGACAACAACCACTGTTGGTTTAGGCGACGGCCTAAACTCGATCGGTAAGAACACAGCTATTTGTATTCGCGAAGCTTCTCTAGGACCTTGCTTTGGTATGAAAGGCGGCGCCGCAGGTGGTGGTTATGCGCAAGTAGTGCCGATGGAAGAAATGAACCTGCATTTCACTGGCGACTTCCATGCAATAACTTCTGCGCACAACTTGCTGTCTGCGATGATCGATAATCATATCTATTGGGGCAACAAACTTGAAATAGATGCTCGCCGCGTTGTATGGCGCCGTGTACTCGACATGAACGACCGCGCGCTACGTCAAGTCACTACCAGCTTAGGTGGCGTCACTAACGGCTTCCCACGCGAAACTGGTTTTGACATCACAGTAGCCTCAGAAGTAATGGCAATTCTATGTTTAGCTAACGATCTACAAGACCTAGAGAAACGCTTAGGCGATATCATCATCGCTTACCGCCGAGACCTTACGCCTATCTACTGCCGAGACATCAGCGCAGATGGCGCAATGACCGTTCTACTCAAAGATGCAATGCAGCCTAACCTAGTGCAAACGCTTGAAAACAACCCTGCGTTTGTACACGGCGGTCCATTTGCCAACATCGCACACGGTTGTAACTCTATTATCGCAACTAAAACGGCTCTTAAGTTAGCTGACTTTGTCGTAACAGAAGCAGGTTTCGGTGCTGATCTTGGCGCTGAGAAGTTTATGAACATCAAGTGTCGTAAAGCTGGCTTAGCACCTGATGCTGTAGTTATCGTTGCAACAGTGCGCGCCATGAAAATGAACGGCGGTGTACTTAAAGAAGATCTAGATGGCGAAAACGTAGATGCTGTAAAAAAAGGTTGCGCAAACCTTGGCCGTCACATAGAGAACATTAAATCGTTTGGCGTTCCAGCAGTTGTGGGTATTAATCACTTTGTTACCGATACTGATGCAGAGGTTGCTGCAGTTAAAGAATACGTTGAGAGCTTAGGTTCTGAAGCGATACTTTGTAAGCACTGGGCAGATGGCTCTAAGGGCACACAAGAACTAGCGACACGCATCGCTGAGATAGCAGAAAGTGGCGCATCGCAGTTCAGCCCACTCTACCCAGACGAGATGCCGCTATTTGAAAAAATCGAAACGGTAGCCAAGCGTATTTATCGAGCAGATGAAGTATTAGCTGACCAGAAGATTCGTGATCAACTTCGTCAATGGGAAGCAGCTGGCTACGGTAACTTACCTGTGTGTATGGCCAAGACTCAATACAGCTTCTCAACTGATCCAAACCTACGTGGCGCACCCACTGGTCACTCTGTGCCGGTTCGTGAAGTCAGGCTGTCCGCAGGCGCTGGCTTTATTGTTGTTATAACCGGTGCGATCATGACCATGCCTGGCCTACCAAGGGAACCAGCAGCGGAAGTGATCAAACTTAATAAGGCTGGAGAGATTGAAGGCTTGTTTTAGGGTAGATAGTCGTCCTCGCGAAAGCGAGGACGACGAATCACAGGCCGACAGTAGCTTATCGAATCGGTGGCGCGTACAGCAAACCGCCATTAGTCCACAAGCCGTTCACTCCGCGCTCTAAGCCAATAGGCGTATCTGGACCGACATTACGATCATAGGATTCGCCGTAATTGCCAACGTGGCTGATAATATTTGCGCACCATTTATTTGACAAGCCCATAAGCTCACCTGAATCACCATCCACACCTACTAGGCGCTGCACCGCTGGCAAGCTTGAATCAGCAGCCTTAGCCACATTAGCGCTAGTCACGCCCATCTCTTCGGCATTGATCATACAGTTCAGTGACCAACGCACTACATTAGCCCAAGCTGATTCACCGGCGGGCACCATTGGCCCCAGAGGCTCTTTAGAGATGACTTCAGGTAGCACAACATGCGCTGCAGGCTCGGCCAACGTTGTACGTTGCGCGGCTAAACCAGAACGATCAGTTGTCATCGCAACGCATTTACCTTCATCGTACGCAGCTTTTAAAACAGCATCATCTTCAAAATAGACAGGCCGATAACGCATATTACTGACTTTAAAAAAGTCCACTGCGTTGAGTTCAGTTGTAGTGTCGCGTTTAACACAGATAGGGGCATTATCAAGCTCTAATGCGCTGCGTATTCCGCTACGCTTAGACACCATAAACCCTTGACCATCATAAAAATTCACACCAACAAAATCACCAAACGATGTATTGCGACTAAGCGTCCACGTGGTGTTACGAGATAACATATCAAATTGACCCGCTATCAGGGCATCAAAACGTGTAGTAGCAGTAACCGGCACATACTCAACGGCTTCAGGATCATTGAATATTGCTGATGCGACTGCTTGGCATAAATCAACATCTAGGCCTGAGTATTGGCCAAGGCTATTAGCATTAGCAAACCCAACTAGACCAGAATTTACTCCGCAACGAAGTACTCCACGTTTCTTGACATCATCTAATATGGCAGCAGATGCTAAAGGCGCCGCACCCAAAACCGCTGTGACCAAGGCTACAATTGATAAATACTTCACGCGCACAAACGTGCGCTTGTTATTGTTATTTTGCCAATTCATAAAACGCTATTCCTCACTTAATATCTGTTCTAACAGCTCAAACTTGAGCTTGCCGGATTTGACTCCAGACAATGTTCCATCGGGTGCGTATAAAAGATAGGTAGGAGTGATTGAGTAGTCCTTCCCTGTTTCTTGCTTAAACTGCCAATGAAAAACGTCTGTCAGCGCAGCAAGGTTGGTGTAATTGGTGCCGTGGTGAGCGATATTTTTACGCATATAATCAACGTTCTCTATACCATCAGTAAATATGCCAATAGCACGTGCTCGTGATCCATTGTATTTGTTGTGAAATGCTTGAAGTAACGGCTTTTGCTCTTCGCATGCCTTACAGTTTGCACTCCATAACATCACCACTGTCCACTGCCCATTACCAACAAAATTATGCAGATTGGTACGTTCGTCTTCTAGAGTTTGCATTTCAAAAGCATTGGCTGTACCGACAGCAAGCGATGCTGTTGTTAGCAACGCAGCCGCAAGAACCAATTTTAATAGCGAATTTTTCATAGCTTACTCATTCCAAATTACGAATCGCGTGATTCAAGCAGCAGAGCGACGTCAATAGCTCACACAATAGCCTAGCCTTTAACTGCAGCTACTGCCTGAAACTCACTACCTAATTCGGTAGTGAACCACTTCCACAGGCACTTCGGAGTTATCAGATTCGTGACGATAGCTTGCTCGAATACATTCGGCTAATGCTACAGCATCGACGGGTACGCCATGGCTAGCAAACTCTTGCTCTACCCTAATACCTCGGACGCGAGCTCCCTCGTTTTGTCCATCCGCATCGGTACATGCCGTCACAACGAAGATATCACCAGGCAAGTACTCCCTGACCATCATACGAACGGCTTGTTTGTTACCAGAGCCCATAATCATGGTTTTATTGTTGTCAAAAATCAATACGGCTCTACGTGAGCGTTGGTAGGCAGAAAAATCCATGGGAGCACGCTGGGATTCAGTTTCAAAAAAGCGCTTTTTGGCTTCGTCAAAAATAGTTGTTTGCGACGTTCTTTTAGCCTGCGGCGTTGCATCGAACTCATTAACATCGACTTCGCTAATCACCGGCCTTAGGTTTGCGTCATCTTCGGATTGCACACCAGAAATAAACGTATCGCCAGAGCCACCTTGCTCACGGAAAATCGCATCATTTAGCACAATGTCGGTAACCTGTTGAGTACCAGAAACAGCCATCAATGAAGATGGGAATATGCCCGAATCAGTGGTGATGTACTCCCGACGCACACTGAGCTGTCCGATAGCAATCTCGTAATCGGTAATCGGGCCAGCGTCAGTTTCGGAAAACCGCTTGCCATAAGAAACGTAGTTTTTGCCTTGATCAGCGGAAACCAGTTGCAAACCAAACCCAGCATTTTCAAGTGCTCGTATCAAAGTATTGCCATACGTTGTTTGCGCTTGAGACACTTGCAATGTCACCACAGATGGCTGCAGTTCAGGTATTTGAACCAATGCTGAGACCAAGTTGGATGTGATGAGTTGTAGTTGTCGAAGTTCTTCTAACGAGGCCTCTGCGACGACTTCCTCGTTAGCCCCAACAATAGGAACATAAGGAGTAATGTCACGATTAGATAGTACTTTGGGCGGTTGCGCAACAGCCTCTGCTGACGCGACGGGTTCCTCCGGTATGGTTGTAATTACACAAGCCACCATCGTGCTGGCGAGCATGGCAGTCACTGTTGCTTTAATCAAACTCACGGTGCTTCCCTCCGCCATACTTCAACAACCACCCCACGACTCGGAAAGCGATCTCCTACACTTTGTGGTGCCCAGCAACCTTCGTCGAGAATTCGATCTCGAGCAACGCCATGAGACATAAACTCTTCAGTGACTCTTGCCGCTCTGCCCAGCGCCAAGCCTTCATTACCTAGCTCTGACATGGTTGGCCCGTTGCTACAACCGACCACACTGATTAAGTCGGTGCGTTCATCAAATTCGTTAAGAATGACGAGCACCATACGCTTACCTAAGTTGCCCATGCGAAGTTGGTCGTCACCAAAAGGCACAATATCTCGACTTTGACGCTCGCGGCCGTCGAGAACGGAGGCGAAATTACTGGCATCGCCGAAAAATAAATTGCCTACCTCTAATTTACCGGAGTTTAAGGCTTGTACTGAAGGAGCGCCTATTGCGCGTTCAGTGACGCCACTCACTACATCTGATGTGATCAACGATATTGTTGGGATGCTGTCATCAGCCTCTTCAACAGATGTGTATTTGATGTTGTCTACAGCTACCGTGGTTTGCCCGAGATGCTTAAATAGACTTCTGTCGATCTTGGCCGCGATACGGCTACCCGCTAAGGTCATCGCTGATACCGGGAATAGCGATCCGCCTTTTCGTATTTCATAACTGCGTTGAAGCTCAATATCACCCACCGTTAATGTGTAGGTGTTCTCCAAGACATTACCCACAGCATCAGCCTCCCTTCTATATTGCAGGAAATTAGCGCCTTGATCCGCCTGAACTTGCTGTATGCCATAACCTTCTACTATTAGTTCCGAGAGCAGAAATTTTAGAAACGTATCTTGTTCGGTGGGCACCTGGACCGTTGTGGTAGCTGGATGAGCTAGCTGTCGTAATACATAGATAAGATCTTTGGCGACCAAGTCTTCACGTAGCGGCTGGCTGACCTTTTCAGTCACCGGTGCATCGACAACGATTGTGGGCTGAATTTCGGTTGTCCCACACGCTGCCAATACCAACAAGAGGCTCAATCCGGTGAATCGAGTCGTCCTGACCAAAGATTTAATTACACTCATAGGTCTATAACCCAAGCCGCCAAAATCATTTCTACTGACCGCCAAGCGTACACAAACTCGGCCTAAAACACTGCTAACCGAGTCTCGAAAAAAACAATGGTTCATTCACAATTCTCCATAATTCACGGGGCTTATTAATAGCTTGTTTTGCCCAATCAGAACGGAACTTCGGAGTTGATGCTCAATATTGACTTGGTTACCGGATGTTCGAACTCCATAGCGCAAGCATGCAACATCAGGCGCTTAGCTTCCACTCCATAGAGCCTATCACCCAAAATCGGGCTATTTAGCCCCTGAG
The DNA here is from genome assembly GCA_937958675.1 of uncultured Granulosicoccaceae bacterium. Lineage (GTDB taxonomy): Bacteria > Pseudomonadota > Gammaproteobacteria > Granulosicoccales > Granulosicoccaceae > Granulosicoccus. The sequence goes on along the minus strand of CALGND010000177.1, from coordinate 7,737 downwards.
AGGCTGCGGCGTGAATCCGCAATTGATGAGTACGACCCGTGACCGGTTGGAACAAAACACGAGCGACTGATCCTTTTTTTGAGATTAAACGCCATAAGGTTGCACTCGCCTTGCCATGGTCATGGCAGACGATCTGAGCGGGCCGATTATCGATATCAGCGCGTATCGGCAAGGTAATAAACCCTCCCAGGCCGACTGGCTTGGCGCTCAGCAATGCGACATATCGCTTAGCCACGAGTCGTTTTTCAAAAAGTTGCTGTAGTTGACGATGTATGCCTCTTCGCTTAGCCAATATAAGCAGCCCAGACGTATCCATATCTAATCGATGCACTAGCAACGAACCTGTAGCATCGGGATAGGCCTGTGCCACTTGGGTAGCAATCGACCCATCCATTGTTTTACCAGGTTGTGACAACACACCCGAAGGTTTATTGACTACCAACAAATACTCATCTTCAAATACGATATCTAGCATGACTTAAGTCACTAAGCCACGCCATAGAAGATTGATGCCCATTAGCAAAAAGAACCACAATATTAACTTTCGAAACAACTCATTACTAACCCGCTTTCGCACCGCCTCACCAATCGAAAAACCTAGCATGGCGGGTATCACCAGTAACGCAGAGATCCGAATTTGTTCCAGCGAGATCATATCGATCTTCCAGTAACTGCTAAATAGCGTAAGACTGCCTACCAGCAGCAACATTCCGACCGTAGCGACAAATACTTCTTTATCTGCACGGGTTGAAGTTAAGTACACAACAATGGGGGGCGCCCAGATAGAGGTCAATCCACCCATCACACCTGCGACTACGCCAGTGCTAACTTGTGCTGGTAATTTGTATCTTGATGACATCGCAGGTGGATCAACCCATAGCGCAGTGATGGCAAAAATCGCAACGGTAATACCAACAAAAAGTGACAAAAGCTCATGTGAGAAGTCTGCAGATATTCGCGTAAAAATAATGATAAACACTGCCATTGTTAATAACAGTAACCAAACTTCTTTAAATGTTCTGACTATCTGACCGCAGCGAATCACTTGCCACAAATTAGTCACAAGCATGGGCACTATCGCCAACAGTATTGCTGTTCGAGCATCTATAAAAATTGTCATTATCGCGATTACGGTTGTTGGAAACCCAATACCAAGCGTGCCTTTCAGAACGCCAGCCAACAGATAAACAACTCCTGCTATCCAGATAACATTGCCAGCTAATTCCATAATTCGGTTACCGTCTCAGTTGGCATTGCGCAGCTTCGTTGCGTCCACAGCTGGCTTAATAATCGATCCTTGTGGATGTGGTCTAAGATTGGCTGCTCGATTAAATAGTGAGATTGCGTCAGCAATTGAAATACCCGTTTAACTCGCTTGTTAGAGGGCTTCGCACTGTGGTAATTTGCGACGTAATTAACTGATAAATCACGAGAGGGCCCATGTGCGGCATAGTTGGTCTGTACCTGAAAAACGAAACATTACGGCCTAAACTAGGCGAGCTATTTGCGCCCATGTTATCCGAAATGCGCAGTCGCGGGCCTGATTCGGCCGGAGTCGCCATTTATCGTAATTCGGTGGCCGATAGCGAAACAAAATATTCACTCGCGCATGACAGCAGCGAATACGACTGGAAGGCGATAGACACCGGTATTGAATCAACCTTTAAATGCGAAGCTCGCATCACTCAAATCGATACACACGCCATCCTTGTCAGCACTTTGGCTGAAAACGATCTGCGCAGCTGGATAGCAGAATATCACCCACAGGTGCGCTTAGTGGGTTCAGGCCAAAGCCTAGAGATCTTCAAAGAGGTTGGTCTGCCTGATGATGTCTATCGTCGCTTTTCACTAAAACAGGCAGAAGGCAGTCATATGATTGGCCACACTCGCATGGCAACCGAAAGCGCTGTAACCACTGCTGGCTCCCACCCTTTCGCCACGGGTTCGGATCTTTGCTTGGTACACAATGGATCCTTGTCAAATCACAATCGCTTGCGCGAGCAACTGCAGAAAGAAGGCCTGCACTTTCAAACTGAGAATGATACCGAAGTCGCCGCGGCTTACATGACCTGGAAGCTGCGCCAAGGCCTAAGCCTTCACAGCGCACTCGAAGGCGCAATTGACGATCTCGATGGCTTCTATACCTTTTGTGTTGGCACAGGCGATGGCTTTGCTGTTTTACGTGACCCTATTGCATGCAAGCATGCTGTTATGGCTGAAACCGATGACTGGGTAGCCATGGCAACTGAGTTTCGTTCAATCGCTACGTTACCTGATTCAAACAACGCCAATATTTGGGAACCCAAACCCGCCACCGTTTATACATGGGGCGGCCAAGGTGAGGTAATGCACTAATGGCTAGTCTCAATTTACAAACACTGGGTTTACGCGCCATTAACGCGCAATTGAATACTGGCGATATAGCATCGGGCTCCAGCTGGGAAATCACCGAACCAAAAGGTCAGCATGCCATTGCTTGTGGTCTACAGGCGGATATAAAAGTTGATATACGCGGTCACGTTGGTTTTTACTGCGCTGGCATGAATCAAAACGCTGATGTCACGGTGCATGGACATGCAGGTGTTGGCATTGCAGAAAACATGATGTCGGGCCAAGTTCGTGTTACTGGTAATGCGAGCCAAGCTGCAGGTGCCACTGCACATGGTGGATTATTAGTGATTGAAGGTGATGCTTCTTCGCGCTGTGGCATTTCGATGAAAGGCATCGATATTGTTGTTGGCGGCTCGGTTGGCCACATGAGTGCCTTTATGGCACAAAGCGGCAACCTTGTGGTTTGCGGTGATGCAGGCGAGGCACTGGGTGATTCAATTTACGAAGCACGGCTTTTTGTGCGCGGTAAGGTCGAAAACCTTGGTGCAGATTGCATCGAAAAAACCATGACAGAGGAGCACATCAAAACAGTAGACGACTTGCTTAAAAAAGCAGGTATCGATGGGGATGCTAAAGACTTCAAACGCTACGGATCAGCTCGACAGCTCTACAACTTTGATATAGACAACGCGGACGCGTACTAACATGACCAATAAAGCTCCTCGCACTTTGCCGCGTAAGTCAGCTACGCTGGATGATTACACGCTTTCCGAAATACGCCGCGCAGCCAGCACTGGCATTTACGATATTCGCGGCGGCGGCGCTAAGCGCCAATTGCCCCACTTTGACGATTTGCTGTTTCTTGGTGCATCCATGTCTCGTTATCCACTTGAAGGTTATCGCGAGCGTTGCGGTACCGAGGTGACGCTGGGCACCCGCTTCGCCAGTAAACCGATTCAACTCGATATTCCTATCACCATCGCTGGCATGAGCTTTGGCTCCTTATCGGGCCAAGCCAAAGAAGCACTGGGACGCGGGGCCAACATAGCTGGCACCTCTACCACTACAGGTGATGGAGGTATGACTCCAGAGGAACGAGGTCATTCCAAATTACTTGTTTATCAGTACCTGCCTTCACGATACGGAATGAACCCCAATGATTTACGCAAGGCCGATGCGATAGAAATTGTCGTCGGACAAGGCGCAAAACCTGGTGGTGGCGGTATGTTGCTGGGCCAAAAAATTTCCGATCGCGTTGCACAAATGCGCTCACTCCCAAAGGGCATTGATCAGCGGTCAGCTTGTCGTCACCCGGACTGGACTGGCCCAGACGATCTTGAAATCAAAATACTCGAGCTTCGCGAAATCACCAATTGGGAAAAACCCATCTATATCAAAGTAGGCGGCGCACGCCCTTACTACGACACGGCGCTTGCTGTAAAAGCCGGTGCAGATGTGATCGTAGTGGATGGTATGCAAGGTGGCACAGCTGCTACTCAAGATGTTTTTATTGAACACGTAGGCCAACCCACCTTGGCTTGCATACGCCCTGCAGTACAGGCACTCAAAGATATGGATATGCATCGCAAGGTACAGCTAATCGTATCGGGTGGGATTCGCAATGGTGCCGATGTGGCAAAAGCCATGGCATTGGGCGCTGATGCTGTATCCATTGGATCAGCAGCACTAGTTGCACTAGGTGATAATCATCCAGATCTAGAAGAAGAATATCAACAGCTGGGCACCACCGCCGGTGCGTACGACGACTGGCACGAAGGCTTAGACCCTGCCGGCATTACCACGCAAGACCCAAAGCTTGCCGCAAGACTCGACCCAGAGGTCGCTGGTCGCCGCTTGGCCAACTACTTAAAAGTCATCACTCTGGAGGCTCAAACCATTGCGCGTGCTTGCGGTAAAAATCATGTGCATAACCTTGAACCCGACGACCTAGTTGCACTAACGGTGGAATCAGCCGCTATGGCCGGCGTGCCCTTATCTGGCACAAGTTGGATACCAGGCCAAAACGACTAACTAACCAAACGAAACACGAATCACAACAAACACCGGAGCGAGCATGTCTGATTTAGCTAAGTTTGCAAAAGATAATAACGTTAAGTTCTTTTTGTTTAATTTTACGGATCTATTTGGCACTCAGCGAGCAAAGCTAGTCCCCGCTCAAGCGGTGGCATCAATGCAAAAATCCGGTGCCGGGTTTGCAGGCTTCGCGTCATGGTTAGATATGACGCCAGCTCATCCTGACATGTTTGTTATGCCTGATGCTAGCTCCGTTATCCAACTACCTTGGAAGCCCGAAGTCGCGTGGGTAGCAGGCGATCCTTGGATGGATGGCGAGCCCGTTGCGCAAGCACCGCGTAATGTGCTCAAGCGCTTAATGGCAGAAGCAGGCGAACAAGGTTTGCTTCCCAAATCAGGCGTAGAGCCCGAATTCCACCTGATATCGGCCGACGGCACCACCATATCCGATGCCAGAGATACGCAAGAAAAACCTTGCTACGATCAATCAGCAGTCATGCGTCGATACGATGTTATCTCTGAAATTTGCTCTACCATGATCGAACTTGGCTGGGGCCCTTATCAAAACGATCACGAAGACGCCAATGGTCAATTCGAAATTAACTGGGATTTTAACGACGCATTAACCACAGCCGACCAACATTGTTTCTTTAAATTTATGGTGAAGTCGATTGCTGAAAAGCATGAGCTACGCGCGACCTTTATGCCTAAGCCATTTATCAATTTAACGGGCAATGGCTGCCACGTACATCTGTCCGTTTGGGATCTAAAAGGTAAAAAGAATTTATTCCACGACAAGAAGGATGAAGTCGGTCTATCCTCTATGGCCTATCACTTTTTAGGTGGCCTGATGAAGCACGGCGAAGCTATCACCGCTATTACCAACCCAACCGTAAACTCCTACAAGCGTATTAATGCACCGCCTACCCTATCGGGTGCTACCTGGTCGCCAAGCTCTATCACATACGGTGGCAACAATCGCACACACATGGTTCGAGTGCCTGATGAAGGGCGTATCGAGTTTCGTCTAGCCGATGGTGCCGCTAACCCTTATTTGCTACAAGCCATCATGCTAGCAGCGGGCCTTGCCGGCATTGAACAAGAGCTGGACCCGGGTAAGCGTTTAGACATTGATATGTACACCGAAGGCCACAAGGTGAAGGGCGCTAAAAAACTTCCGCTAAACTTGTTGGATGCCCTGCGCACCTTTGGCAAAGACAAAGCGCTACAAAGTGCTTTAGGAGATGAATGCTCCGCAGCCTTTATCAAACTTAAAACCAACGAGTGGAACACGTATACTAGACAGCTCACTCAGTGGGAACGCGATACCACCTTGGATTGCTAGTTACTTGGATATAGTCACATGACACAAACTAAATACGCATTCGTCAAAGCCAGTTGGCACGCCGATATAGTCGATCAAGCACTTGTTGGGTTTCTTCAAGTTATCCCGGAGGCGGACGTTGACGTGTTTGAAGTCCCTGGCGCTTTGGAAATGCCTTTGATTGCGCGCGACTTAGCTAAAACCGGAAAGTATGCAGCTGTTGCAGCCGCTGCCCTTGTAGTTGATGGCGGCATTTATCGCCATGACTTTGTAGCACAAGCAGTGCTGGATGGCTTGATGCAAGCCGGGCTTGAAACGGGCGTGCCGATTCTATCGGTATCTCTCACCCCGCATCATTTCCAAGAGACCGAGCACCACATCAATATTTACCGCGACCACTTCATCATCAAAGGGCAAGAAGCGGCAAAGGCAGCACTTCAGATTACTCAGCTGAGGGCATCCATTGCATAAGTAATTTTCGGCCCGGAGCTGGCATTGACAGCCGATAAATTAAACAAATATTTCACCAATCAAGTAGTCCACAGCATACCCTGCGAGGATCACGCGACCGTTGTTTATCATTGTGCATGTAATGTCTCCGCCACGGCTGGATATCTGGCGTGCTTGCATGCTTTGCTTTCCTAAAACATTCGACCAATACGGAGTTAATAAGCAATGCGCTGAACCTGTAACAGGGTCTTCATCAATACCGAAGTTAGGTGCAAAATATCTCGATACAAAATCAAATGATTTAGCGGGAGCTGTGGCAATAATGCCCCGGCTACCTAGCTGGGCAAATTTTGTCAAATCAGGAGATAGTGATCTGACGGTGTCTTCTGAATCAAATATTGCGACGTAATCAATTTGATCTGGCGAATACCGTCCAAATTTAACTGAGTCTGGTATTGCTCCAAGCGCTTCTATGATATTTTCAAGTTGATCACTATCCTCTACTGCAATTGCTGGAAATGACATTGCTAGTAGATCATTTTCTAGGCGTTCGACAGTGAGCTCGCCAGATTGGCGAGTTTTGAACGTAAGAACTGATCCGGAATACCCTTGGTGTTTTATCAACACATACGCCGCAGCAAGAGTTGCATGTCCACATAATGCGACTTCGGCGGTTGGGGTAAACCAACGTATTTCCCAGTCATCGCCATTGGGAACTGTAAAAGCTGTTTCCGCCAAATTGTTTTCGGCCGCGATCGCTTGTAGAAGAGTATCGTCAACCCATTTTTCCAAAGGCACTACAGCGGCTGGGTTTCCTTCAAAAACTCTACTTGCGAACGCATCAATTTGGTAAATTTTCACTAATATCTCCAATTGCTTCAATGCCAACCGGGATGATACTAATAAAGTTACGTTACGATTAGGCCCTATTCCAGAAGATACAATGTGCCAACGGCTCAGAATTTATTCTATGGCCGATTTGGGGACCTTTTCACCGTACACCCTACTTGAAATGAATGCGTACTTTCGGCCCAAAGCTGAAATTTCTCAATCTCCTAATAGGGTCCGCCTTATTTAATAAAGTGTTCAGCTAATGCTTCTGCTCTTTTAGGTAATCAGGCGGATCAAGTCCAAGTATCCGACCCAAAAAAGTCTTAGCTCAGGTTATGTTGGCCGTCTATCTCCATATAATATTGCACGAGAATTAATTATTTCAATTACCAGATTACATTATTCACATGCTTTACACGGAAAGAAATCCACGGAAGGAGAAAGACCGTTACTGCAGTTTCATTTAAGAAACATGCTTCCAACACCTAACAGGAAAGTGCCGCTCCACGAAATACTGGAGTTTAAGGAGAGCAACAAAGGTGCGTTAACAGATTTTAGAGGCTATCAGGACCAGTTATATAGGTCAGTAATAGTTGCTGAAAACAAAGTTGATGCTTTGACGGTAGTTTTACAGCAGTTAGAATGTGAAAGAGGTGCTTCCAATAAGGGTTGAGTCCGATACTCGGTTAGAGTTAGAAGCCGCTGACGGTAGGAAGCTAGAGTTGATTGCCGTTAGCGAGTTGATGCAGCAAGAATGACTGCTGTGG
>CALGND010000176.1 GCA_937958675.1 uncultured Granulosicoccaceae bacterium | reverse complement strand
CAATGACTAGCCCGCTGTATAAACGTAGAGTGTGGGCTGTAGGTACATTCATGGATGTAGCGAATTACATTTTAAAAGCAAAAGAAATAGTGCTTAACTTGAGAGCTAGTGGATCATGTAGCTAACTCACAAGCATTAAGTGTATGGTACCTATGATTCGTCAATAAGTCTCTTGGAGCTAACTTTACTGATCGGCACATAAAAGAAGCTGCTAAATCAGGTTCGATAGTGGGTACAACTACGTATACGCTACTGAAGCCTTCGTTAATTTTGAGTTTGCCTATAGTTTTATATTTCAGATCTAGGTCTTTCGTTAACAGGTAGTTTGCCCGAGCATTTTGCCGCCTTCACGCCGAAGTCACGATATGAGCCTATTTTGAAACTAGCATCATCAGAAATAAAAAAATACGGGTGTTGGACTAGGGCTTCATGGGCTCGATTTGTGTCATTTGTACAAAATCGAGTTAGATTCTGCATTCTAATTTGTATATAGGCTGTTGATAAGCGGTAGTTAATCTAAACGATTGAGTCTCTAGGCAAAGTTAATTGACTTCACATTACCGCTCTCTAAAAACCTGCCCTGCGACAGACATCACATGCCTTAACGCTAACAGCTATCCCTAACGCGAGAAAATTCACTTAGAATAGCTGTTCGTTTGGCTTCCTACCGCTCAATTAGGCGTAGTTACTCTATCGCCCTAGCCATTGACCGGTAAGTAGTTGACCGATAAGTAGTAAAACTCCAGTCATTGGTTCAACTGGTAATTTAAGCAAGTTTGATTTTAGATTTCTAATATACAAAATATCCTTAGTAATATTTAGGTTACAAAATAATGCGAATAACAAATATGATCGCCGGGTTAGCGCTCGCACTGCTACCTAGTTTGGTTTTTGGTGGCGTGTCACCTGACGGCAGTAAGGTTGCAGACAACGACGGTGCAGTCGAGTCACAAAAATCAATGAGCGTGTATGCCAGCGATAAAACGGCTCAGGTTCAATTTGAGCGTTCCGGTGGCATTTTTGGATTAAACAGTAATCATGCTCGCATAGGATTTCTTACTAACGAAACTCGTGATAATACCTTGACTGGATCCGTCCTGTTTGATGCTAACAGTTCCGGTATTCCAGGTTTATCCATAAAGTTCGGGACGAAAGCGTTCGCAGGTTTACTGGCACTAGAAAATACAGACATATTTGGCTTTGGAGCTAGTTTAGAAGCTGCATACTTATTCCCAGTTGAACGGTTTCCGCTAACTCTGTCTGGATCATTTAGCTACGCACCAGACATATTGACCTTCGGTCAGGCAGATCGAATTATTGATTGGCATGTTAGAGCGAGTTTGCCGCTAACCGATAACATCGAAGGATTTACTGGTTTACGCTTCTTGCAATTTGATACACGGGCTGGCCAGCGTGAACTGGACAAGAGAATACATATCGGCGTTCGTTGGAACATTTAATTTAATAGCTGCAGTATACTTTTTGACACAGCCTGAAAATTATTCAGGCTGATAGTTATAAGTCTGTTACTCACTCTCGTGCCTTCCCCACAGCCTTAGCATTTTGCGCTAAGCCCCTGGCTACTACAGAAACCCGTGTCAGCGCCACCGCTTCCGTTGAGCGGATATTCTCCCAAGTGCCGGAGGCCTTGGATGAACCACATGGAGCCGAACTGTTGTGCCTGTATTTAGCTAATTCAGAATGACTACGGATTATGCAACGTAAGTTGAGGGAAAGGAATGTCCCAGTTTTCCTCCGTACATGTAGAAACACAGACTTGCTGGATCAAGCGTCTTATTCGAAAGTAAGATGTAGCCGCCTCACATTTCATTTTTACACCAAGCCAGATATCCAGCGATGAAGCTCCCGCTTCTTGTAACTCGCACGACACACTGACAACGTATTCTGATAACTCTGATTTGGATAGCTCGTTTGAAAGTGCTGTTTTAAGCATCTCTGGAATCCGGACTACGCTATCACCTTGATGAGAGTAACCGACTCCAAACACACTGCTGACAAAATAGCTTGGGCTACGCGATAAGTTCTCAAACACCATTTGATAAAAATCGGCTGTCGGAAACATGGTCTTAGTGCCAGCCAAGCTTTCTAGCAATACGTGTTCCGGCGTTATCTTAGTGACCTGCAGCAGTTGACTGCCATCGAGCAAAATATAATCATTTTTTGAAGCTGGGAACCAAGGCTCATTACCCGCAGGCCTTGACGTTAGGCCCATCATCTCTTGCATCGGAATACGATGAATACCTGTGATTTCTGGGTTTTTAAGGACTGAATACATGTTGAGTTGGGTCACCTTCCAAGGCAACCCCTGATACATAACACGTTCATCTTCGCGTATGGAGCCTAAATTGAGTAATAACCTCAGCTCATCCATAAAACGCGGAACAGTATGTCGAAGACTTAAGACAAGCCCAGCAGTGATAAGAAAGGCAAGCGCCATTAATAGAATGTCACCACGGATATAAAAAACCACCATGACGACAATTAGGATCAATAAGACCTTTACTGCTTTTAAACCATAGTGAATTATGCGTTGTCGCGTACGAAACCCTCGTGCATCTTCACCTTTTTGGCGTTTACTCGTTAACATCGCAATAAAATGCGCCACAAAATGAACAGCAACCCCTGCCAATACTGCGAGCAATATCGTTAATCCTCGTCCTTTAAAAAAAGATACTAAGGCATCCCTCACTCTGACCCAAACCGGGGTATCGTTTCGTTGTATATTAATTAATTGAACATTCGCGAGGGAAATCTCTCTTTCCAAGTCCTGCACAGATTCAGTCCAAGAGCTTTGTAGTAGTGTCAGTAGTTCAAGCGTGTCTGGCTCCCTGACGATAGCTAACGTGGCGGTTATGTTTTCCGCTGCCACTTGTGCATCACGCTTTTGTTCAGTTGCGCGAGCAATCCGTGACTTAAGCTGTTCTATCTTTCGAGGTTGCTCAGTTAAGCGTTTCAAATTTTGCATAACTGGCATTAAAACTTGAGTTAATTCGGTCCGCCAATCCAGCACTGATGACACTTCTTCAAAAGCACCTAAATCAACGGATCCAACTGCTAATTGTTCTATGATAAGTCGTGTCTCTTTGATGTCTAAATTAATTTCATCTAGATTCTCCTGAAGCTCTACTACTTCGTCAGCATCTGCGTCAGTCATCGATTTACGTAACTTCTCACGAGCAGCACGTTTTACCGACAATGACGTGACTAAATCATTTAGCTGCCTAACTTGAAGCGAATTTGCTTCTTTATTTAGTTCAATTGTATCTTGAGCGTGAGAGACAGAGGTGTGTGACAACAGAAGGAAAAAGCATACGAACAATTGCTGAGCTAAGCGATGAGATTGGAACTTCATATTTAAGTAAGCCAGTATCTGGATAAGACATCATATACTTAAATTAACGGATTGAGATTAAAACGACGGCTTAATCAAGGTTTTAGATCGATAAACCACTATCGAATTACTCACATTGTGGTGGAGCTATGCAGCTTTTACGCAAGGTTTGTTTTGTGGGATTTTTACTGTAAACGTAGATCCTTACCCACAGTCGATTGGCATTTTATATCGCCGTCTAGATCTTCAAAAATATCTTTTAAGGTAGCTAAGCCAGTACCGCTGCTTTTTTCCATATCGGTCGATTTGATCTGTTTGTTTCGTTCAAAAATGGTGTGTAATTTTGATTCTTCGATTTCGATTCCCATTCCATTGTCTACTACTTCGAATCTTCATCCAACACCCTAGGAAGATGATCAAAAATGCAAAGAGTACTAAGCCGGTGCTCGTCTACACTTTTTGAGGAAGTTTCGCTCGCTATCGAGTAATGTGATCAAGCAGATTGGTGCTTCGGTGATCGTAGAAACCAATGAGGTGATATTGTCAAAATCCGATTCAGCCGGTGTATCCAGCAAGCCTGTTCTATAAACAGCTAGTGAAGATGACAAACCTACGTTATTTACGATGATTTGTTACGAGAATTGCTGTTTGACTCAGTTCCTAGATGGCCTAAAATTTAGACACTAATCGAATCTAGATTGACTTAAGGAATGTGATTTAAATGAAAGCAGATAGAGATATAGAAAAGGTTTATCAGACTTCCGAATTTGTCGCTAAGTTAAGGCGTTTGGCTGATTCATTGGAATCAGGTGAGAAATTTGAAATACAAATAGCGGGGGAGCGTGTATATGTGCCAGTGCGTGCAGAGTACAACATTGAGCACGAGCGCCAAGGGTCTGAAGAGGAGATAGAATTCCAAATAAAATGGACTAACGAAAAAGCATAGTTGCATCCATTTTTCGACCTCATCAGTAAATAAGGGCTGTATCCTGTTTTTTTAAGGGCGGCGTAATTCTCAAGCCGCCCTCATCAGTTCTATTTTAACTGTGGCGCAGCGACAGCAACTAAGGGCAGATTGGCTGATGCATTGGTAACGGTGGTAATAATTTTGGTCTGATGAGTAATGTCGTGTTAGTAAAACTTCAGGATCGTTATATGCCACTGTATAGCCTAAAAAATACTAGGTAGATGAATGTGACTAAGTCACGGACAGATCACATCAGCCAATAGTATAGTTCTCGTTTGTATACTCTAGAATTCTAACGACCAATGAAATACCGACGCTATTTGATCACCTCATGTTTGCTTGCCTTATTCTTAAGCGTTGGCGTTATATCCAACTTTGTCCATGCGGCTCCTTCTATTGAACACTTTGGTGAGATTCGAGATGGAGTTCAACACGTAAACGCAGAAGAAGCTGCGCAAATCCTGGAGCTAGACTCGTCGATTCGTGTACTGGATGTTCGCACAGGCTTTGAATACCGCCGTGGCCATATTGAAGGTGCAAGCAACGTAAATTATTACTCTTTTAGTTTTAAAAAGCAGCTGGATGCATTAGATAAAAATATCACCTGGCTTGTTCACTGCAAAGTAGGTGTGAGAAGCGGCAAGACGATTCCTCTAATGAAGAAATCAGGATTCGTGTCAATTATCCATCTGGACGGCGGGCTAGACACGTGGAAGGACGCTGGATTACCTTTGACTAAATAGTCTATCTAGTTGGTAGTTCACTATTGTCTATTGCATCAATGGCGAATTCAAACGATGGTATCTACACACCACAACAGCTTGGTGTTAAAAACCGCTAATCTAGCATCAATCACGTCCGCGAAAGTTATCTAATATAGGGCAATCAGGACGCTGATCACCATGACACTCGTTGATCAAATGTGACAGCGTATCGCGCATGGTTTCCAGATCTGATATTTTGGTTTCGATGTGTTTGAGGTGTTCATTTGCAATCCGTTTGACATCAGCACTAGCGCGCTGATCATCTTTATAAAGCATTAATAGTGCGCGGCAGTCCTCTATAGTGAATCCTAATGCTCTGGCGTGCGCAACAAACACTAATTGGTGCAACTCTGTTTTTTCAAATGTTCGATAGCCATTATCATCACGCGGCGGACTAATCAAGCCAATTTCATCATAATACCGTATGGTTTTAGCGGGTAGCCCAGAGTACAAAGCTGCGTCTTTAATATTCATTAGTTATAATATGATAGCTGATGCTACTGATGACGTATCATCACGTGTTTTAGATGTGACATTACGCAGCATCGTAGGTTTTATAGAGCGCAAGCGCAAGGCGTTAATTAAAACAAAAACACTGGACAAAGACATCGCAGCGGCGGCTAGCATGGGTGATAACATCATGCCGTTTATTGGGTATAAAACCCCAGCGGCAACGGGTATTAGCAACACGTTGTATGCGAAAGCCCAGAATAAATTTTGCCGAATGTTATGCATAGTTCGCTGGCTTATGTCAATAGCGTTAACAACCCCTTTTAAGTCCCCAGACATCAAAACAACATCGGCCGACTCTATCGCTATATCAGTGCCTGTACCAATGGCGATACCAACATCTGCGACGGCCAATGCCGGAGCGTCGTTTATACCGTCACCTACAAAAGCCATAACTGTGTGCTTATTGCGTAAGGTCGCCAGTGCGCTGACTTTCCCTTCTGGCGTAACTTCGGCAACAACATGGTTTATACCTAGTTTATTGGCTATCGCATTGGCTGTATCTTCATTGTCGCCCGTAATCATAGCCACATGCAATCCAAGCCCGTGAAGTGCTTTTATTGCAAGCGGCGTACTTTCCTTAATAGCGTCTGCAACCGCAATTACCGCTACAGCTTGACCATTTATTGCCGCATACATTGGCGTTTTGCCGTTTTTTGCAAACCTAACTCCATGGGTTTCGAGTTGACCTAGAGTGATACCGTCTTGTTGCAGAAAACGATCTGCACCGATATGAATGCTTGCGCCCTCCACGTGCGCTTTGACACCGTAACCGGTAACGGATTCAAAGCTCTGCGCGTTCGGCAGAACAAGATTTCTGTTTGTTGCTGCCCGTACGATCGATGCGGCTACGGGATGCTCGGAAAGTGTTTCGACAGCAGCAATTAGACGCATAACCTCGTCATCAACAAATCCATCAGCAACAATGAAATCAGTTAATTCGGGGCGTCCCTGCGTTAATGTGCCGGTTTTATCTAGTGCTACTAGCGTTGTTTTGTGTAATGTCTGTAAGGCATCACCTTTACGAAACAACACTCCCAATTCAGCCGCCCTCCCAGTACCCACCATGATAGAGGTTGGTGTTGCCAATCCCATGGCGCAAGGACAAGCAATAATCAGTACTGCCACGCCGGCTACAATAGCACGGCTCAAAGCTGGGTCTGGCCCAAATAACAACCACGCACCTGCGGTGAGTAAAGCGGCAAGGATGACAGCCGGGACAAACCAAGCAGTAACTTTGTCAACAATGCCTTGTATGGGTAGCTTTGCTCCTTGTGCTTGCTCAACCATGCCAACAATCTGAGCGAGTCGAGTCTCCTTCCCTACTCTGGTGGCGCGAAACGTTAAAGCCCCGGCATTATTGACGGTACCGCCAACAACATCATCACCTTCATTTTTTTGTTTAGGTAGTGGCTCGCCGCTCAACATACTCTCATCGACATACGATGAACCCGATAGCACCACGCCATCGACTGCGATTTTCTCACCGGGACGCACGTGGACAATATCACCGTTTAATATCTTGTTTGTCGCGATATCCAATACAGCGCCATCGCGTTCAACACGTGCAGACTTTGCCTGAAGTCCTAGGAGTTTTTTAATCGCAGCACCGGTGCGCCCTTTAGCGCGTGCCTCAAGATATCGTCCAAACAAAATAAGCACTACAATGACTGCTGCGGCTTCAAAATACACATTGGCCGTACCTGCAGGTAACCAATGCGGAGCTAATGTTGATATCAATGAAAACCCATAAGCCGCTGAAGTACCAAGCGCGACCAAAGAATTCATATCAGGTGTACCTCTAAATAATGCTGGGAAACCTTTGGTGTAAAACTGCAACCCCGGGCCTAGCAGTACAATCGTTGTCAGTACTAACTGCAGCCATCGGCTATTCTGCATTCCAATGCTGTTGTTGATAAGCTCCAGCATCCCGGGGATCAAATGGCTACCCATCTCAATAAAAAATATTGGCAAGGCAAGAACCGCAGCAAGAAGTGCTTGTTTTTTTAAGTGTGTAATTTCAGCGGTTTTGCGATCATCAAACTCAATTGCGCTATCAGATGTCTCGGCACTAGGGTAACCAGCTGCTACAGTTAGCGCAGTAATGTCAACAATGTTAGTCGCACCGGCTAGATAGCGAATTTGAGCGGTTTCAGAAGCCAAGTTTACTGAAGCTTCTATAACCCCACTGCCTGCTCGTAACGCTTGCTCAAGACGTCCAACGCAAGATGCACAGCTCATCCCGTTAACATTAAGCGTGACGTCTTCTAGATTGGCTGGATACCCGGAATCGGCCAAAATCGTTACTAATGCCTGTACATCCATCGAGCCGTCATGGCTTATAACCGCCGTTTCATTGGCGATATTCACTGCCACTTTATCAACACCCGGGACCGAGTCTATGGCTTTCTCAACTCGTCCTACACAGGACGCGCAACTCATGCCTTCGATAGGTACGATCAGGCTTTCGGCCGCATTCACTCAGTATCTACACTTTTTTGAATTCACAGCCTATAAACTAAAGCATCCAGTAACTGGAAGGTCAAGGTTTTAGCTATGTCCCCCATAGCTGAGTAGCTGAAATTAGAGCATCAATGCCACATCCTTGGATTGTTGGATAAACCGAGCATAAGCTGGCACCATGTTGCTGATTGCAGCAAGAGCGCTGCCTTTGCAAGTTAAAAATTGAACAGCAACTATGTGTATACGATCAGGAGTGTAGAGAACTTGAAACAGTCTGAATACCCACCCTTATCCGAGATTAGAAGCACTCTACGCGTTAAATGGTATCGCTGCCCTATTGAGCATTCACGTTTAAAAGCGCTTTCTGAGCGAACAGATCGACAAGGCTGGATACAAGCTGGCGGGCATTTGGCGCTTTACGTTAGTGTTGCCGCACTAACAATCTATTGCTGGTCACAGCAACATTGGATTGCATTCATTGCCTCGCTTTGGTGCCTTGGTTTTATTGCAACCTTTTTTAAAGGCACATCAGTTCATGAGCTTGGTCATGGCACGGTGTTTAAAACTAAAAAACTTAACTCGTTTTTTCTTTACTTGTTCAGCCTGATTAGCTGGTGGGATCCGTATGATTATTCCGCTAGCCATACCTACCATCACAGATATACAACACATCCTGAAGCTGATCGAGAAAATATACTGCCACTTTCGCCCTCGTTACATCCCTGGTTGTTGTTTCAACTGTTTACGTTAAACCTGTTTACCATGCCGAGGAAGAACTTTAGTAAGGGCGGCTATCTGTGCACCTTATACTTTACGACGCGAACAGCGTTGGGTATCCCGTTTAGTCACACTGACATACCAAGCCAAGAGTGGCTAAAAGCGTTACACGAAGATCAGCCCGTAGCATTTGCACAATCGATTAGGTGGTCAAGAATATTGCTTTGTTTTCATATTAGCATTGCGGTATTAGCTGTCGTTACGAACTGGTGGGTATTGATACTAGTAATTAACATGCCATCATATATTGCCAACATTGGAACGTATATTATCGGTACTACTCAACACTGTGGTTTACAAGAAAACAATGCCGATTTCCGTAAAAACACACGTTCTATTAGACTAAATCCGTTACTGGGTTTTTTGTATTGGCATATGAACTGGCATATCGAACATCATATGTATGCAGGCGTGCCTTGTTACAATTTAAAGGCCTTGGCCAATGAGCTACAGTCAAATATGCCAAAACCTAAATCGGTACTAGGGGCTTGGATAGAAATGCGAGAAACATGGCATCGTCAAAAAGACGATCCAGACTACCAGTACGATACCCCTGTGCCCAGGTCAACAGAAATTGCTGGAAAGCTTGCGGACAATAAATTGGTTAATTCAATTGGTGACCTTTCGCCAAAGGGTTCTCGGATTAAATAGAAGAATCGGAGCCATAAAACGCAGGCCAACAATTGGAACATCGCAGATGATATTACTATCTACTAAGCGCCTGCCTGCTGGCATGCTTAGATCAAAAATGAGCTTAATTTATGCTTGATGAATGTATTCAACCACAAATGATGTGCGTCTAGCATTTATTGATTGACGCCAATCATTTTGGCGCTCATACTGCAAGCCATGAACAAGCACGCCCACTCCGAATCCAGCCAGCCGTTGAAGATCCCAACGCTTAGTGATGTTGCGCTAGCGGCGGGGGTTAGCTACGCGACTGCTGATCGAGTCAGTAACGAACGCGGCAATGTTGCCGACAAGTCGGTTCGTAAAGTACGAGATGCTATGGATGCACTGGGTTACGTACGAAACGCTGCAGCAGCCAACTTGTCTCGCCGACGTACCTACCGATTAGCGTTCTTGCTACCCAAAGGGCCTAATGCGTTTTTTTCGCGCGTACGCGCGCACATCGATAGCCTGTTGAATCATTTACAGGCGGATCAGATTAATGTCACGATTATCGAAATTGATGCGTTTGAAATAGAGGGTTTAAAGCGCAGTCTTTTATCTATAGCAGATGCGGCTTACGATGGTATTGCTGTCGTTGGACTGCACTCCCCTGAAATAGTTGAGCCTCTAGAGAAGATACGCTCTCAGGGGACCATTGTGGTTGGCCTTGTATCCGACCTACCGACTTTGCATCGCGAAGCCTATATCGGTATCAATAACGTTGCGGCGGGACGCACGGCGGGTCGATTGTTAGGCTTAGCTCATGCTGATAAACAAGGACGCGTTCAAATCATAGCCGGATCACTTAAAGCACGAGACCACAAAGATCGCCTAAAAGGGTTTAGCGATGTGATCCGCGAAGACTACCCAAAGATTGAATTGCTTGATCCAATTATGGCTCGTGACAACCCTGACAAGGTAAAAGCCGCAGTCAATGAGGCCTTAATTGCAAAACCTAAAGTAACTGCACTGTACAACGTCGGTGCTGGCAACACCGGTTTGGTTGAGGCGCTAGAACAAAACACTCGAAAAAAGCGTTTTTTTTGCGTTGTGCATGAGCTAGTACAACACTCCCACAAGGCTCTTTTGAACAAACATGTGGATGTAGTAATTGATCAACGCCCAGATGAAGAAATTGATCGTGCGTTGACGACTCTCAAAGCATTAATTGATGACCGGACTGCTCTACCGATGCAAGACTTGGTGCCAACTATTTATGTTCGAGACAATCTGCCATCCAATAACTCGCATACAACACCAGATTAATACATAACTATGACTGATTTTTTTTCTGATATCGAAAAACTGCGCTACAACCCTGGCGCAAGCACCTTAGCTTTTCAACACTACAACCCTGAAGAAGTAGTACTTGGAAAAAAAATGGAAGAGCATCTGCGCTTTGCCGTGGCGTATTGGCACAGTTTTGCGTGGGAAGGCGGTGACCCATTTGGCAATGCAACGTTTGAGCGCCCATGGTTCGATAACACGATGGAATCAGCTCGATTAAAAGCTGATGTGGCATTTGAGATGCTCGATATTTTAGACGTACCCTACTTTTGTTGGCATGACGCAGACATTCGCCCTGAAGGCACAACGTTTAAAGAGAGCCGTAAAAACTTT
Organism: uncultured Granulosicoccaceae bacterium; assembly: GCA_937958675.1. GTDB lineage: Bacteria > Pseudomonadota > Gammaproteobacteria > Granulosicoccales > Granulosicoccaceae > Granulosicoccus. The sequence continues at coordinate 838 of CALGND010000176.1, read as the reverse complement.
GAAGCGATTGTCGACTACTTTGCACAGAAGATGCAATCCAATAAGGTTGGCCTCTTATGGGGCACGGCCAATATGTTCAGCCATCGTCGGTTCATGTCAGGTGCTGCAACAAATCCTGACCCAGAAGTCTTCGCATGGTCCGCTGCCACTGTTAAATTGTGCCTAGACGCAACTCATAAGCTCGGTGGGGAGAACTATGTCTTGTGGGGTGGTCGTGAGGGATACGAAACACTGCTTAACACCGACCTGAAGCGCGAAAGAGCTCAAGCCGGAAGATTTTTACAAATGGTGGTGGAATACAAACATAAGATCGGATTTAAAGGGACTATTCTTGTCGAGCCAAAACCACAAGAACCTTCCAAACATCAATACGACTATGACGTAGCCACTGTTTATGGCTTTCTAAAAGAGTTTGGCCTAGAAAACGAAGTCAAGATGAACATCGAACAAGGCCATGCCATTCTAGCAGGTCACTCGTTTGAACATGAACTTGCGCTAGCCGCTTCACTGGGCATTTTGGGATCGATTGATATGAATCGAAATGACTATCAGTCGGGTTGGGACACCGATCAATTCCCAAACAACGTCCCGGAAGTCGCGCTAGCCTATTACGAAGTACTACGAGCCGGAGGTTTTACCAGCGGAGGCACAAATTTCGATGCAAAACTACGCCGCCAATCATTGGATCCCGTTGATTTGATTGCCGGCCACGCTGGCGCAATGGATGTGTGCGCTCGTGGATTTAAAGCAGCAGCCGCAATGCTCGAAGACGGTACGCTGGAAGCCATGCGTGCTGAGCGTTATGCAGGATGGGATAGCGAAGACGGCGCTTCATTAT
>CALGND010000175.1 GCA_937958675.1 uncultured Granulosicoccaceae bacterium | reverse complement strand
AGTTGCCCTAAATGCAGATCATCTTTAAGGTACCGCGGCCAGTCGGAAGTGCTCGTAGAGCTCTTTGGAAAATCAAATGATAAGTGCCTTGCCGACCTGGCAGTGCAAACAGAATTTTCAAGACTAAGTATTTATGAGCCTGGGTTGTCCGGACCATTCAGAGTATATATGGACTCACTGCCTGCTTACCAAAACTCATTCTTTTGGGATACCGTGGAACCCGGTGATAAGAAGGATGGAGTTAGGTGTGAGAATCTCGAAAAACTGACTTTCGCGGATGACTCGATTGATCTGATGATTTCGTCCGATATTCTTGAGCACGTTCGTAGGCCAATGGACGCATTTAGCGATATTTATCGAGTTCTTAAACCCGGTGGATGGCATGTATTCTCTATTCCAGTTCAGCTTCCAATGCGAACAATCTCTAACTATCGAGTAGATACCACTACTGATGAAGATATTCTAATTGATGAGGCACACTACCACGGCGACGGCATTGGTGGTCGTTCTTTAGTCTACGTTGACTACGGTGCTGATTTAGTCGGTCAACTTTTAAGTATTGGATACTCAGTCTATCTTCACAAGCCGAGTGACGACAACCCAGAGGCGCAAAGGTTGTTAACATTTGCGACAAGGAAAAAATAAGGCCTACTTTATACCCCGAACTCACAATTCAATTGTGAGCGGCTAGTCGTTTATAGTTCGCTAGCTGTTCGGCACGCGTTAGCCGCTTTAGGCATCTATTGCTAGCGCTTAAAGGATAGGCATATAAAAAAAGGGATCGAGTTAACACTTAAGCCTATAAAAGCTAGTGACCAGGCGTTCTAAGGTAGGCGCTTGGTGTGGGATTTGCATTTTTTACCGCATATTTTGGGTGCGATCCCATAGGAAAAAAACCTTAATGTCCAGTAACTTAGTTCTTAAACGAGAAGAAGACCCAGAGCACATCGATCAGGTTGAGTTCATCCGCAACGACTTCGACGAAGACTTCTACACAGCACAACTAGCAATAAGAAATATTTCAGTAGTTGACCCTGCAAGCCATTATTTGACGGACGGGTGGCATTTGGGCCTAGATCCAAGCCCTGAATTTTCGACAAACTGCTATCGCGCGAAGTATTCAGACGTGCAGAGCTCAGGGATGAATCCCTTTCTGCATTATATTTTGACCGGACGAAAAGAAAAGCGCGCAATAGACTACTCGACGATACTGTCTGACCTGGAGGGCAGCAATCAATTTCTTAGGCGTTATGTACAACCCCACTTCGATGCAGATTGGTATGTACAAGAGTACCCAGGCATAAGCAATACAGGTCTGAGTCCAATTGAACACTATTTAAATAGAGGATGGCAGTTGGGCAACAATCCATCGGCTGATTTTGATTCTGCATCCTATCAAGCTCAACACATGACGACTTTGCAGGGCGAAATAAGTCCGCTTGTACACTTTTTAGCTTTTGGTCAAAGAGAACAGCTTGATAAGCAGCAAGACAATAATAAACAATTGCAGCAATTTGTTTCCGAAGAGTCAGAAATAGGTGGAACCGCTCGGAGAAGCTCTGACGCTGCTCTCATAAGCACAAATAGTGATGCTGAGACACTAACAGAGAATGCTGATATTGATTCGACGTCGAATATCCATGAATTACCCACTATTCAGCGTAGAGGTAAATCGCTGATTGGAAACATTGATGGGTGCAAAGATGGAAAAATCTACGGTTGGATTCTAGCGCCATCGCCCGATATTGTTCCCGTTCTGCTTGTCGACGATCGACCGATGTTGGATTTTGATTATCCAGTAAGTCGTAGCGACGTTAATGAGACCTTAGGTATAACTGGCGACACAGGTTTTATATTTGAGGTGAACGGTATTACGAAAGACTCCAAGATTGAACTGCGTGCACTCTGCGATAACGAATTAGTGCATGTGGCAGACTATCAGTCTCCGGTTCACCAGATAGAAGAAAACTTCTTTTCTCAACTTGAAACAGCGGTTCGTATTTCCAAACAGCCTGGCTCGGTTGCTATCACTTGTTGGGATGGTGGGCACAACCCTATCGGTAGAGCCAAAGTGCTTTATGATGTGGTTAGTAGTAAGCGGCCAGCAGTTATCATAGCTTATCTATTTGAATCATTTGGTGAACGGATCTGGTCGCCGATGCTTTCTACTGATGTCGCTGTGCTGACAATTCCTTGGGCTAAGAGAGGCTTGTACATCAAGGCATTGATTAGCGCTGGTTTAAAATTTGATACAGTTTGGATTTGCAAACCTCGGTTTCCTAGTTTTGAGTTAGCGACGCTTGTATCTCGACCTGATACGGCAGTACTACTCGATTTTGATGACAACGAAGAACAGTTTAGTAAAAGTCCGGCTTCAAAAAATAAGGCGTACGGCCAAACAACGATTAACTATTCTCGGTTATTGACAAAAAATATTAAAGCCAGAACTGCTGCTTCCATCTCTTTGACAAAGGAGTTTGAAGCGCGAATGGTGCGGCACGCTCGAAAGCAACGAGATAAAACAGATAACCGTACAAAGAGAATTCCAGGCGATCCGGTAAAGATTGGGTTTATCGGCACTGTTCGTTCGCACAAAAATATTCTAGATGCCTCTCGAGCCGTCAACGCATTTAATTGGTCGTCAGATCACACTGTGCAACTACATGTGTATGGCGATGTTAGTCCTGTTAGTCTTGCTACTGACTTAGAAGAAAACAATGTGGTGGTCCAGCAGAATATTCCGATGGCTGAACTATATGAGCATTTAGAACAGATGGATGTCATATTGACTGGATTTCCGTCAACGAATCAAGCTGATAATTTAGTTACTGAATTTCAAATAAGTTCTAAAATAGGTGACGCCTTATCGGTAAGCCGACCAGTGCTGGTTCCAGATGGTGCAAGTGTTAGCGATTTGGATGGGATACCAGGGTTGTTCTTATTCGACCCTATTAGCTTTGCGGAGAAGCTACACCAAGCAATTGTGTATGAAGGAGAGGCATCGCTACCCCATGAGTTTACGTTTTCTGGGGCTTATGAAGAGTTTGAAATTGCCGAACAGGCGGCGTTATCGGCACCAAGAGCTGCAGAAGTATTTTCATATCTGTCTACATTGGATACCAATGAGCTTGAGAACAAGCAGGCATTGGTTTTACTTTGGAAGCAGAATGATGGAGGGTTTTATGGTCGCAGAGTTGATCAATTAGCCCGTTCTTACAAAAGGCAGTATCCTTCGCGCAGAGTGATCGTACTAGAAATGATGCATGCTAGTACGTTTGAAGATTTCAGCAAACTTTCAGAGCATTATACGTCTGAACATAGAATGCTTTTGGAGCAAGTTCCGAGAAAAATACAAGGCGCGACAGATGATGATGGAGTGGAATATCACCAGCTTCAATTTCAGAAGATTGCTTCCGCCTCGACGAAAATGGATTCTTTTTTATTAGAACATTCTCTTCTGCCATCGAATACGACATTTATTTTATTCCCGGTAATGCTGTTTTATAAAAGCATCGAATCTACACTAAGATCTTATCCAAAAATTGTGGATGTGGTGGATAATCAATTTACCTGGGGCGGCAAAAAAAATCAGAGAGATAGAATACTGCAATACTATGGAATGGCGCGTTCGTGTGATGCGGTTGTATTTAATTCACAAAAAAACCATGAGTATTTCTTGGAGAAAAATGTCCTCGATGAAAACAATACTTGCAAAGTAATCCCCAATTGGTATCAGTTTCCGGCTAACGTTGAGTTGAAGGATAAGCGAAAATCAGATGCTGCCATACGAAATATCGTTTACTCGGGCAACATGAATGACAGGATAGACTGGGAGCTCTTAGCTAGATTAGTTGATATTCAAGAAGATGTCGTATTGCATCTGATCGGTACGGCGAGTCGAGGTCTGGATGAATTGAGCACTCTGTTAGAAAACGATTCGGTCATCTACCATGGTCCTGTTTGTGAAATTGACACTATTCAGTTAATACAACATATGGATGTGGCCATAATGCCTCATATGGTGGATGATGTATCCGCCTTTATGAATCCATTGAAAGTACATATGTATTCTAAAATTGGTATTCCTACTATTTCAACTAATGTGCCGGGAATTATCGAGTCAGAACTGTTAAAGATAGCGTCTAGTCGAAAAGAATTTGTTCAACTACTTACCGACATCATTGACAACCGCCCGGCCAGAAAAGTAATTTCAGATGATAACAATTATGCTACTGAATATATCAATTTAATCGAATCAGTTAGGGGTTCTAGATCAAAAGCCGAGCCGAGTTTTTTGAATGGAAAAGTAGCATAGGTATGTGTGGTGTTAGGCGTTCGCTGGTTTGCTGAAATCTACTTTAGCACTAGCTGAGCGTCTGGTTTTGATCTTTAGTATGGATATGGGTCAGGTTCTTGTTCTACCTGGCTTTCATCACCTTTCATCCGTTCTCTCTTATCCATCTCTTCCTTAAAGGCTTCTTCAATCTGCTGCAAGACTGAACTAACATCAGCAAGGCTTTCGTTGCGCTTAAATTTACCCGTTAGCTTCATATCTGGATGTAGGTCACCAGCCTCAAACAAAGACCACAGTTCTTCAGCGTAGCGTGTCTCTGCAAGTTCAGGTGCGTATTGTGAGTAGTAACGAGTCATGTTTCCTACGTCGCGTGCGAGCATGGTGGGGGCGTTGTTATTGCCTGCGGCGTTGACAACTTGGGGTAGGTCGATGATCACTGGACCATCTTCTGCTTGCAGTACATTGAATTCTGATAAATCGCCGTGTATCAGGCCAACGCAGAGCATGCGTAACACGTAGTGCATCATAGTGGTGTGATCTTCTACTGCTCGTTCAACAGGTATTAGAATGTCGTTCAAGCGTGGAGCGACTTCTCCTGCGCCATCTGTAATGAGTTCCATTAGCAACACACCATCAAAACAACCAAATGCCTCGGGCACACGAACACCTGCATCGCGTAGCTTATATAGGGCATCTGCTTCGGCGGTTTGCCAAACTTTTTCTTGCTCGTCACGCCCAAAGCGCGAACCCTTTTCCATGGCGCGTTGCCGGCGGCTGTTACGAACCTTTCGGCCTTCTTGATATTGGGCTGCCTTTTTGAAACTGCGGACAGCCACATCCTTGTAGACTTTAGCGCAGCGGATGTGCTCCCCGCAGCGTACGAGGTAGACAGTGGCTTCTTTTCCGCTCATTAGCGGTCGTAGTACTTCATCGACCAGGCCATCTTCAACCAATGGCTCTATTCTTTTCGGTGTTTTCACGATTCGTGTCTATCGGCAGTAGGGAGTTGAAGCCTGTGCCAGGTCCTTAGTTCATAGCGAATTGCCGGTAGTTTACCGCACTATGGCTATCAGGTTTTTCTGAACGCTGTTGTTTAGCATTAATGAGATTAATTAACAGCAATTTGACAAGGCACTGATTGATTAGAATCGGGCAGTGTTGGCCTACGCAAAGTATTATCTCTCGCCTAGAGTCAATGTATATGTATTTCCTAACGGGTCGCCTATTATCTCAGTAGTGCTCGCACCACTGCCCCAAATGATACAGTCGGTTGGAGGTGCCGAAATTGGCCCATCCATGCTGACTAGCTTGTTAGCTGTACCGGCTCGGTGGTGAAGTGTTAGTGGGAGCAGGCCGGTGGCGCAGTCCGCTGCGGTGACTTGCTCATGGTAAAGCAGAACAATCACTGGGATTGTCCAAACAGTCGTTGCTGGTAAGTTGAGTGTGCCAAGTGGTGTGATTAATTGAGTTTCAAGATCAAGAATGGAGGTATGCAATTGCTTACTGTCTGATGCATCTTCATCAAAAATAAGCTCGTACCAATGATCCTCTTTCCAGTCAAATGGTATGGAACAACGGGTTTCTGTGCAAGTGGCATCCGCTCCTAATGCAGGCTCTAATGTTACCGCTGTATCGGCGTTATTATTAAAAAATCTAGCAGACCGACCAAAGTTTGGATCATCTAGTAGATCGATAGACACGCTGATTTTATTTATAACATCCCAGAGCGCTACTCGATACGCGGCCCGCCGATTAGGGTTGGTAGTTTGTACATTCATAGGTTGGGAAAAACGTGTTACGCGCGTCGTTAAACTTGTATCCTCGAAAGAATCATAGTGTTGTCTAACTACTGGAAAGGTAATTTCTTCGGGTGTGGTAGGTGATTGTTCATCGTTTGGTTCAACAATGTTGACAGGCTCGCTCTCTATCAAGCATGTTGAGCTTCCAGGTTGCCCAGGGTCTGTGCCGGCTTTGGTTTCGTTAAGGTTAGAGATACGGTCACAATCGTAATCAAATTTAGCACCCTCTGAGAAGCTGATCAGGACTGGCGTAGCTGTATCCTCAGTGTTTTCTGCGTATAGCGTACCTTCCTGCACCATGACTAGAATGTTATTTGAGACCATCCATTCAATGGTGATGGGGTATTCTTTTTCGGGCACAATATTGAGGTAAATAATCCAATTGTTATCCGAATAATTTCGCCCAAAATAGCTTGTCGTATTGCCGTCAATCGTTACAATGGCAGTTAACTCACTCGTTCCGATTGCCCGTAGTGCCTGAGGAGTTGAGGTCGTGCTGATGCTAGATACACGACCATTCGTCCCACCTTGATTGCAAGCTGAAAGTACTATGCTTACGCAAAAAAGAATCGCTAATCTGCTCATGATTGTTTATTGCTCTGGTGCGGTTAGCGAAACAGCAATCGGAGCATTACCAGTATCATCATTGTCCGAGGCAACAGCAAATACGACCATGCCTAATATTACTCCACCGGCAATTTTCCAGTAATTTCTTGTGGGTTTAACTACGATATTTGCTAAAGGATTTTTAAGCAAAGGCGTAGATTGGATTGCGGGATTACTCAAAGATGCACATGTATCAAAACACAAACTACCGTAAATTCTATCTTCAGACACGGGAATCTGAGCGCCATTAGTTTCAAGCGAAACGTTTTCAGCTACTAGCGCATGCATTGTTTTGATGCTAAGGCCCGGTTGGGTTGCCATAATGTCTAGTAGCTGCCGTGTGTACGCATTGTGCTGAAGCGTTACATCGCCGGTTTTCTGTTGATCATTAATGGATGAGTAGCCTACAAACACACCTTCTGGCACGTCTTTCAATGGTTGTAGCCCATTTTTAATGCCTAGAAAATTTTTGCTTAATGGGTTGTTTCGATTTGCATCGAGTAGCAGTACGTTCGTACCTTCTGGGTTATAAGTTTTAAGGGTATCAACAATGCTACGCAGACCGATGGTTCGAACCCTGAGTTCAGATTGAAATTCTAGACCGCTATTGATGGGTAGCAGATAACTGTCCCTATCATTAGCCATTCCGTGACCTGCGAAATAGAACACTGCATTGGCGCCTAAGGGCAGGGACTGAGCGAATTCATCTATAGCGCGTTCGATTGACAGGCGATCTAAATCTATCAGTGGACCGTTAGCAAACAGTTTATAGCCCATTGACTGTAATTGGACAGCCATATCCTTAGCGTCATTTGTAGGCGCTTCTAAGCTAAAAGGCGCGTATTCACTATTGCCTATGACCAAGGCATGTCGCTCTACCGCGTGGCCAACTAAAGGCAATACGTATAGCAAAACTGCGAACAGTAGGGTCAAAGGAAGGCGGGAAATCATAGATCAGTACTGAGTTGCGGCACACGATACCCTTAATTATCCGCCGTCTATAGTCCGACTTCTGAGTCGTGGTTCTCTTCTATCCGATGTAAAATCACGGCTACCGCACAATAACAGTTAGCGTCGTTACGCGCGCCGATATTGAGTTTAATCAGCGTTAATGCCAATTAGCTCAACATCAAATATTAAGGTGGAGCCAGGCTTGATTTTACCAGCGCTACGATTACCATAAGCTAGGTTACTGGGTATAAATAGTCGAGTTTTCTCACCTTCCACCATCAGTTGTAAACCTTCCGTCCAACCAGGGATAACTTGATTTAAACCAAATGAGATTGGCTCACCTCGATCAACCGAGCTATCAAACACGGTGCCGTCGATCAATGTGCCGTGATAATGCACTTTGACTCGATCAGCGGCTGTGGGGTGAGTGCTCCCCGAGCCGGTTTCCAGCACCTTATACTGCAAACCAGATGCAGTGCTTTGCACACCATCTGCTTTACTGTTTTCATCCAAAAAGGCTTCGCCTAGTTTGATGTTTTCCTTTGCTTTGCCACCGTTGAAAAACTGGAGCGCAACATACAAAACGGCAAATAGGGCAATCAGAATGAGGACGAATTTCATGGTTTAGTTTTTGTTGTTAGGAGTAATACTCAAAGAATAACAACTTATGCATCATCGCATAAGGGTTTTGACTGATTGGATTCTGGTATAACGATGAATATGAAAAATCAAACTCTTTTAGGACAGGCAACAGTACCAGGTGGCGATCGAATATTGAAGCTATACAAAGGCAAAGATGACTGCAATATTGTTATATCTGGCCGTGGCGAGCTCATGTCCACCCGTAAACACGCATCTGAAACTGCTCTAGGCACTCTACCTTGTAAGCTAATTAAAAACACTGCGGCGGCCAATGTATTGATTGGCGGCCTGGGAATGGGTTTTACACTTGAGGCCGTGCTAGCGGCTACTGGCAAAAATTCGCGTGTGGTAGTGGCTGAGTTAGTGCCAGAAGTCGTGGAATGGAACAAAGGTCCGTTGGGCAGCTACTCGGGCTACCCTTTGTTGGATTCTCGCACGACGGTCTATCTTGGCGATGTTGCTGACCTACTACGCAGTGAAGATCATCACTATGATGTTATTGCACTTGATGTCGATAATGGCCCTGAGGCGCTCAGCGCATCTGGTAATGACTGGTTGTATTCGCCACAGGGTGTAACCACTGCCCGCAAAAGCTTAAAACAAGGCGGGGTGTTAGCCTATTGGTCAGCCACCCCAGACCCACAATTTGCCAAACGGCTACGTGAATGTGGTTTGCAAGTGCGGGAAGAGTCGGTCTTTGCGCATGGAAGCAAGGGTACTAAGCACACCATTTGGCTAGCCAATATCAAGAATTAACGCCGTTGCGGCAATCTCTTTCCTATTCTTTACTAGAAACATACAGATAGTTAAAGCGTTTTATCTGAACTCCACTGCAAATAAAGCTTCTCAGTTTCCATGTACTCAATGAATAGATGGAAACGATTATGCTGCTTACAGAAGACCAAACCCTGAATACTAGCGATAGCTACTCAAATTCGCACCAATTGTTCGTCGAAGATACCATTTCTGAATCTGAACTAGACGATTTGTTGGACTCCTATGTATATGAAGACTTTGAAGGTTTTCAGGGTGGGATCCAAGACGAGAAGTGGTTACAACAGCTTGAAACTGACTGGCAGTGCATAGCATCTGATTATTCTGTCCAGTACAAACGCATGAGCGAGCATTATCATTCTTTACACACGAATAATCTTGCCATCGATCTAAACAGGGAAAAAAACATCGGTGAGTATAAAATCGTTGATATAACCCGCTGTTCATACGAAGTGCACGAGGGTCAGTACATACGAGTGAGTGTGAACGCTAAGCTTGTTTATCAATCAAGGAATGGTAAAAAAGAAACGCCGATTGCGTTAGATGGTTGATTAGCCGCATGTGCATTGTAAAGGTGTAGAGGGTTGCGACTAAGTATGGAGAAAGACCTAGTGGCAACCCGATCTACTGAGCGTGATTTCCCTGATTAGCACACAACTATTACGCTCTTTTCCTGCTAGTACCTGCACCTCCTTGTGTAGGGTTTTTAGCTCCCTCGGACCACATCCCTTGTTTGTTAACACGTGGCATTATTGCTTAATGCATTACCGCCACGTTCGTTCCTTGTTTGTACCTGCACATCATTGTGCAGGGTTTGTGTAGGTCCCTCTGACAACTTCCGTTGTTCATCGCAAAGCGTGGCATCCTTGGTTGAGACTTAACTGCCACGTTCTTCCCTGTTTAGTACCTGCTCATCCTGTATGCAGGGATTTTGGTTCCATCGGACAACGATCCTTTATCGTCCCAGAGCGTTGATTCCCTTCGTCTTAATATTTCTTTACGCTCTTTCCTTAGTAGATTATTTTGGATAACTATTTCTAAATAATTTGTTTTCTATCGTTGTATTGTGTTCCTCTGTGTGTTGATTTTTCTACGCCGCCTGTGTGTACGCGGATCATAGTTTTTTCAAAAAGTGGTATTTTTACCGGCGGCGTTTTTGCAACTAAAATTTAGGGTACGCGCGCGAGGGCGACGCAGCTTGAGTGCTGCGGTTCAGCGCAGTGCGGATAGAGAATACTTTGGCGAACAGAGCTTTTGTAGAAGGTAGTGCTGCGACTAGATACGCGTGGCTTGCCGTTTAAGATTGCACGCCATTAGGGGTAAGCAAAATCTTCCCGCTACGGCCACTTCGTGCAGCGTGTTCTAGTGCGGCGTTAATATCGTTAAGCCCATAGGTAGCTTCTATTGGGGTGTTTAGCGTGCCGTCTACTACCAGTTTGCTCAGCATGGCATACTGCGTTTCCATTGCATCGCGTGGCATGCCGCCTAATAATTTGGCTAACCAAAAACCGGTTAAGGACATACTACGAAAAACGATTTGATTGGGAGTCATTTGACAAGGGTCGCCTGATAAAAATCCGTAGTTAACGACCGTGCCATCGTCGGCTAAACAATCCGCCAGACGCGTTGTTGCAGTACCAGCCACTGCGTCGATTGCAAGCATCGGCGGTGCATCTGCTGTGATAGCTTTACAACGTTCAGCTAAATCAGGCCCATCAACGATTACTGCATCGGCACCCGCAAGCATAAGTGGGGCGATGAGGTCTTCACGCCTTACCACATTAACCGAGCGCCAACCGTTGGCTTTAGCCAGTTGAATAAGTGAGTGCCCAACACCTGAGTTTGCGGCATTCTGGATCACCCAGTCGCCTGGTTTGAGATCAGCATACTGCGTTAGCATTAACCAAGCAGTGGCCGGATTCACTTTTAACATCGCCAGTTGTAAAGTGTCGGCTTGTTCGGGTACGGCAATGACATCAGTGGCGGGTAAATTGAATGATTGTTGCCAGTTATTACGGCTAAGGCTCATCACTTTGTCGCCCACCTTAACGGATTTCACCTCTGCGCCAATAGCGGTAACACGCGCCACGCCTTCAATGCCTGGCCGATAAGGCAAAGGAGGCTTGCTCGCGTATAAGCCTGCCAGCAGTAGAATTTCTGCAGGATTGATGGGGCAAGCAAGGCTCTCTATCGTAACTTCATCTGGTCCCGGTTCACCCGGTGCGTCAATCTCTATGCAACGACAGACTTCATGAGGCGTTCCGAATGCAGTTAGTTCGATAGCGAGCATAGTGCTGTCCCTTAATTGAATGATATAGCGTAGTTAGATTTTAACGCGAGTGTGCCGGAACAGCGTAGTTTCGTTACTCCAAGGACCAAAGCATGAGCCAAAAGGTCTCGATACGATGATAGGTAAGGTGTGCAGTCGGGCAAAAGGTGCACGTAGTGCGTTAGCATGTGAGGTACTCAATCACATTACGCCAACATCATGAGCCAGAAAATCACCAACTTACGCAAGCTTGGCAATACCTCCCTACAGCTCAGTGAACTCGGGCTCGGATGTGCCGCGATGGCAGGTAATCATAGGCCCGTCAGTAATCCCAATATTCGTGGCGCACTCACGTCGGGTTTAGATGCTGGCATTACTTTTGTGGATACGGCTCCCTTCTATGGATTTGGGCGCAGCGAGCATTTTGTCGGTGCAGCTATTCGCAATAGAGATAACATTGTGCTCTCCACAAAAGCAGGGCGCTTGCTTAAAAAAGAACCGATACCGGCTGATCTACAAGCCGACTGGCCTGGTAGCTTTCCCTTTAATCCTGTTTATGACTACACCTACGACGGCGTAATGCGTTCCTATGAAGACAGCCTGCAACGATTAGGCGTTGATAAGATTGACGTGCTGCTATTGCACGATATTGGAGAGATGCAACATGGAGTAGAGCTAAACAAACGCTTATTTGCCGATGCAGTGTCCGGTGGATACAAAGCGTTGGATGAATTACGCTCTTCTGGCGAAATCCAAGCGATAGGTTTAGGTGTGAATGAAAGAGAAGTTTGCATAGCCGCGATGGAGCACGGCCATTGGGATGCGTTTTTACTCGCTGGCCGTTACACCTTGCTGGAGCAAAATCCGCTACACAATTTAATACCTGATTGTGAGAAAGCGGGCACTGGTATTATTTTAGGTGGGCCGTACAACTCAGGCTTATTAGCAGGCGGAGACACATGGAACTATGCCAAAGCACCGGATGATGTAATGGCAAAAGCTCAAGCAATAAAAAAGGTATGCGAATCTCATGGAGTGCCATTGCCAGCCGCCGCATTACAGTTTCCGCTTGGGCACCCTATTGTGGCTAGTGTTATTCCGGGAGCGCGAAGCCAAGCGGAGATGGAGCAAAATATTGCGTGGTTTGAGATGGATATCCCCGCTGGTCTGTGGAGTGATCTAAGGGCCGAAGGCTTGTTGGATGTTGAAGCGCCCCTGCCTGGTTGATAGGGTGTATGCATCCGTCTGCTAAACCCAGCAGCCTAGAAAAAGCGTTTAGCGTTGATTCTAGGCGCTGGGCCTACCTACGGGTGTTTCTGATCGGTTGGACCTCAACTCACCCAAGTGACCGAACAACATAAACTGGGCTAGTCCATGCCTGAGTACCGTCTTCTAGCGTCACGCGAACGTAGTAAGGATTATCGCGGCCAGCCGCAGGGGTAAGAGTGCGTTCGAAAACAAGCTCGGTGTTGCTGTTTTTATTTGGCAGGCGAAACAAGCGAATACCACGTGGCAATTCGGCAGAGGCGTCGAGTACGGTATCTTCATAACCGATCTTATCAAGTGATATCGTCTCCTTTATCAAATCGGTGTCGATGGTGATACTGCCTTGATGACTATCGCTAAGGGTGGCTATAAAACCTGCGAAGTTGCCGGTTGTTACTGATTGCCAGTTCAGTGTGGTTTCACCACTAATGCTTAGTGTCTTGTCTCGATTGAAGAAATTAATGGCTTGTGCCGAGCTCACCTTGGCTTGATCGAACTGTGCTGATCCGTCCCAAGGCACCGCACGAAAGCGGCCTCTGTACTCTGCGCCTTCCCAAATAACGCCGATCCTGTCTCCCAGTTCATCTTTGGAGTAGGGGTGATGGCACTCCATGTGATCAAGCCCATTAAATAAATCGATCTGGCGGATGGGGGATGCGGATGACACCGTTACCGAAAGTTGTGCGTCCCCCGACGGCAAATGCACGATGTCACCCATCATGGCTGTCGAACAAGCCGTGCCTTTGCTATCTTTTATCAACGCTGGGTCGTCGTGATAGAGGGTCGCAGGTTGATCAAAGCTCATCGCAAGATCTATGCGTATGCGTCCGCTTGGCCCTCCATTAGTGGCGTAGTGGTGGCGACGATTGATACAATCGATCAAAGCGCCACGCGTAAGCTCAGGCATTAAAAAACACGTTAAACCACCCACTGCACCAAACCAACCCGCCCCAGGATAGCTTGCGCCGGGGCGGCCTTTATGGCCATCAGAGTTGCCAAGGATGCCAACTCGGTATCCGTTTTTGAACGCATCTTGTACCAGCCATTCGAATGTGCCCCAGGCTGAATGCACTTCAACTGATTTTTCAAATCGCCCGTCATGCGCCATTGAAATATCGGCGTAACGGCCACCACAATGCGCAAAACAAATGACATCCCATTCTTCGTTTTTGGCAAAATTTTCAAACAGCTCGGCGGCCGTGTGGCAATCGGTTTCAATATCGCTTTGGTTTTCGATGAGTGCATGAGAGGATCTGCGCATCACGCGTCCTTCCACCGGAAAGTACACATTACGATCACCACCGAGCGCCGTGTTGCCCGACCACTCATAACCAGGCAAGGTCACATAGCGCCCATCTTCATTAAAATGTTTGGTGACGTGGTTGAGATCTTGCCAGAAGGTCTCGGTCATTTGAAAGTCGTTGCCCTGATGAGCACAGCAGTCGAGTAGTGCAAGGTCTCGACCAAAAGCAAAGTAGTCGGCTGCACTGTTTGTGCCCAGTGTTTCGTCAGACTGGCCATGTAAATCTCCCCAATAATTATGCAGTTCAGGGGAAGTTGATGCAGCCGCTGGATTACTGCGAGCCATCAAAGCGCCATCAGTATTGCTCAGGCTAATATTAAACACCCTCTTGTCATTAACCACTAGGCCAGGGATTTCAGTTACAAAACTCCCCGCGCTAATATCGATATATTCGGGCAAGTTTTGCACGGTTTGGCTGGCCTTTAACTGCAAGCGCATGTGTGCTTTGTTAGTGGGATTTCCCCAAGTGTCTTCAGCTTTTATCCGTAGCGAGAACGGCTCACCAATCTTGCAAGTCGTGGGTACGACGGCAACCCAGTTTTCGGCTACACCGGGCACAATGCTTATCACAGGCTGCTCAGGTAGTGGCTGAAAGTTGTAGGTGGCGATCGGGTCAACCAATACACGAAACTCAAACCGTTTTTCGCAAAATGTTTGCAAGCGCATCCCTGCGCTACCTTCGTCAGTGACACCCATGCGAACGGTGATCGTGTCTCCTTCTTTCATAAAACCTTTTACGATCTTAATTTGCAAGGTACGATCCCACGGACGGATATTGCCTTTAGGATCAAAGCGTGCTTGCAGTACCGCATTGTTCGACGCTTCCACCAACGTATAATTCGGCGCTTTTGGGTCCGTAAACTGAGGGTCAGACTGATCGGTGGCAAATCGGAACACAATGCGCAAACTACCGCTGTCATCAATACCAAAACGCCCAGCTGTGTAGGTCAAGGTAAAGCTTTGATAAGTACCAGCCTCAAACTCTCCGCTCTTGTCCAGTACTGCAGTGCCCAACAGGCTTGACGGAATCGGTTCGCGCAACGATCCGTTGTTGAGCTCTGGAGGGGTCATTTGGGGTAGATTGTCAGACATATCTGTTGCCATTTTTCATATGTAGCGTGAATTTATTGTTTATAGATGGTGTTAATCGTGGAGCCGCGTAACTACTACTTAGTGCGTACCACACTTCTCGTAATAGCGATTAACGCAATGATCGTTAGCGTCCAAAAGAACCAAGTAATCGGCCCTCTAACCAAAATCATCGGATCACTACCGGACATCAACATAGCTTGTCTAAAATTATCCTCAAGCAATGGGCCTAAGATAAACGCAATTAAAAATGGGGCAGCGGGTACATGCATTCGCATCATGACGTAACCCACCCAACCCATTACAAACATCACGCCCACATCAAAGATGTTGTTGTTAACTGCGTATACACCAAAGATGCATAACACAAGCACGGCAGGCATGAGGATGCGTTTGGGCACGTCTGCTACAAATTTAAACCCCTTTATCGCAACGCCACCAACGAGAAAGAGAAAAACAGAACTCACAATCAAGCCAATAAACAAGCCATAGACAATATCGACATTCAAAATAAACATCATCGGACCAGGCTGTATGCCGTGCACCATAAACGCGCCGATGATGATTGCGGTAATGACATCGCCCGGTATACCAAGCGCTAGCAACGGAATAAGAGTTGCGCCTGCAACACCGTTGTTGCCAGCTTCTGATGCAGCAACGCCTTCGATTTCACCTTTACCGAAGTTATCTTTGTTGGGCGATTTACGGCGGGCTTCTGAGTAGCTTAAAAATGCTGATGGAGCGGCACCTATGCCGGGAATGGAACCTAAAAACACCCCAATTAAGCTGCCGCGTATGATTGATTTAAAACTGCGTTTGTAATCTGAAAACGTTACTTTACTCTTACCCAGCGAACGCGTTTGGCCAAGATGAGCCACGGGGTTCCAGGCCATGGCGATGATTTCTGGCAGCGCGAATAAACCAATCAGCACCGCGATGAAGTTCAAACCACCCATCAAGTTTGGGTCCTCAAAGGTGAAGCGGTTTGTGCCGTAAACCAGATCAAGGCCTACTGTTGCAAGCAGCAACCCTAGTAAGGCTGCGATTGCGCCGCGCAATAAGCTCTCACCTGATACACCTGCGATGATGGTAAGAGAGAACAGAATTAATGCAAAGAATTCGGGCGGGCCAAAGTTCAATGCGAATGAGGCTAAAAACCCTGCAAAGAATATCAACGCAAGGTTAGACACTAAATCAGCCGTGCACGATGCCCAAAGCGCCATACCGAGTGCGCGACCAGCTTCACCTTTTTCCGCCAGTGGAAAGCCATCGAGTATCGTGGCAGAGGAGGCAGGGGTGCCGGGTGTTTTAATTAATATCGCAGGGATGGAGCCACCGAAGATGCCGCCTTTATAAACACCGAGCAGCAACAGTATGCCGGTGATGGGCTGCATGCTAAACGTGAAAGGCAAGGTTAAGGCAACGGCCATCGTAGCTGATAAGCCGGGTATCGCTCCGCCGACAACACCGACACAGATACCAACGAACAACGCCAAGAAAGCCTCAAACGATGAGACCAAGCTAAGACCTGCCATTACGCTATCAATAAAGCTCATGGCAACCTCACAAAATTACCTTGCGGAATGGAGATACCAGCCACATGCGCAAAGAAGGCATAAAGAAGAAGCGGGATAACGATTGCGCTAATCACGGCAACCCATGGGTGACGTGTTTTAAACAAAAGGGCGGTGGCCATAAATACCACCATGGCCGTCCACACCATGCCAAGCCGTGGCAGTGCAAACATTGTTAACACCATAATAAGTGCAAGCCCTGCTAGGCGCAGTAGGGATGCTTTAACACTGTCGGTTTGGTTTTCCTCATCTTCATTTGCAGATGCATCCATTCGCCATCCAGCGAATAAAAGGCCTAAGGCGATAAGCCCTGTAATCGCGGATAGCACGTAAGGCCAGAAAGTAGGGGATAAAATGATGTTGCTAACGTTAGAAGGTGATGAAACCCAACGCGGTATGCCGACAAACCCTAAGAAGAGGGCGATACAAAGTGTTCCGACCCCTAATTTTAACTGCACGCTTTTAATGATTAAATGCTCGCTTGCCGGTTAAACGGTCGCGACGGCCGTAGAGGCCGGCGCGATACTCGGTACTACGTTTTAGAACAA
>CALGND010000174.1 GCA_937958675.1 uncultured Granulosicoccaceae bacterium | reverse complement strand
GTAAAGGTGACGGCCACCATACTCAGAGGCGAGATCGCTTCGACCCGATTAAGCCACGCAATTCGATTAGTTAAAACACGGGTTTTGCCACTGCCCGCGCCTGCCAGTACCAATTGATGGCCAAGCGGCGCCGACACAGCTTGACGCTGCGCATCGTTAAGATCGTCGAGAAGGTCTGATACATCCATGCCCTATGTTAACAACGCCGCGACAAACGCGCTGGGCTGTTGGCATAAAGATGGTCGAAATAACGCTGAATGGAATTTGGATCTGTATTATTTACTGCCAGCTAGAGCATGAATGCTCGTAGCTGGCAACATAACGAATCTAACTAGCTGGCTGCCAAAGTCCGTCGAATGCTTCAAGATCAGCGGCGGTAATGCGCCCCTTGGCGTACAAGTTATTTAAACCTTCTTCGTCAAGCGGCTGCTCTTTGCCTTCAGCGTCCACGTACTGCCACTCACCGTATATAGCCATTAAAAATAATGTCTCTAACATGTCGCCAATTCGTTGAGCTCTTTCTACGGCAAATTTCTGCAGATCTTCACTAGATAAGGGGACCTGGCGCTTTTCGTACTCGCCTTTGAGGTAGCTGGCAATGCCTTCATCCCATAGGGGATCCGGTTGTAGCTGTTGCATAGCGCTGTAATCCAAAATTAATCGTGTGCCCCTGCTGATGCAAGGTCGTTGCCAGATCGCGTAAGTTCAGCCAATTAGGCTAACAAGCAATGATTAAGTGGATTACCAGCGTCAAAGAAAGTGCATTATCGCGTCAAAAACGCTTTTTGCAGCGCCAAAAAAGGGCAGAGGGATAAAGAATCCCCCGCCGTTAGTATTTATGCCAAGTTTTAAACAACCGATCTTTCGAGCGCCGTAGGGCCAGTGAATCTCACTTTGGTAGAACTACCAATTGAGCATAATCGTTGAGCATTGACAGGGCCTTTTGAAAGGAGGCCGTTGGATTTTCTTTTACAATATAACCAGCAATATTTTTCTCATAAGCCTTTGCAACATCATCAGGTGCATCTGAAGTCGTTAACACAAAAATAACCAGTTTCTTGAATGCCTCATTTTTACGCACGATCTCTAAAAACTCTAATCCATCCATTTTCGGCATACTAAGATCCAAGGTGATAATAAAAGGAGGCAGCTCGCCGTCCGTACCTATAGCGTCTTCAAGTATTTTTAAGGCTTCCAAGCCATCTTTAGCAACTATGACCGGGTTGATCAAATTTAGCTGACCCATCGAACGTTTTATTGCCATAACGCTCACTTCGTCATCATCGACAATCATAAATTCTACCGGCCTATATTGATCTGTCCTTGCTCTGTTCATGATTTATTGACCTTGTTTGAGTCTATAATGAAAGTTCGTTTCAGACACTAAAATCCAACTGCTTTGTTTACCATCTGAGGTGTGTATTTGATCGGCCAATCAAATGTAAATGTTGTGCCGCGTGTCACTTTTGGATTGGAATTTACATTGATGCACCCTCCCTGTCGCTCGACAAGTTTAAGCACAAGAGACAAACCAAGCCCACTACCCTCAACTACATCTTGAGATTGTAGTCGCTTGAATAATCCAAATATTTGTGAATGATACTCAGGATCAATACCTGGCCCATCATCGCTAAACGACACTTGCATAGTGGACCCGCTGTAGCTAACTTCAATCTTTAATCTGCCACTCTTCGTGTCATGGTGTTTCATCGCGTTGCTATATAGATTTAGCAGCACCTGTCGAAGCGGAGTCACTTGTGTTAGCACACTCTCATCGCCATCAACAACTTCGATAGAGAAATTGCCGTCCGGATCGAGAATCGAGGATAGGTCTTGAACCATCCCAGCAATACTAATCTGCTTTTCTTCGTTTTTAGCTCGTCCTGCCTTAGAATATTCCAACAGATCGGTCTGCAAAACCGAGAGACGACTGGCACGCTGCATCAATAAGACGAGATTGTCGTGACCACTTTGGGATAGCTTGTCGCCAGAATCTTCCAACGTCCACTGTGCAAGATTCTCTATCGCCCGTAGCGGTGATCTCAAATCATGAGAGGCGGCATAGGCAAATTGTTCAAGCTCTCGATTTGAATGAAGCAACTCCTTCGCATTATCCTTAAACACAGAAAGTGCACTGGCCATTAAACCGATTTCATCGGATCCTTCTATGTCAACCTTTCGTTCAACATCGCCATCAGCAATAGCGAGTACCGACTCTGTTAGTTTGGACATTCGTTGATTAAATTGGCGTTCAATCACGATGTAAGCTGTCAGTGCGATAGTCAGAACCACCAACAAGCCTGTGAGCACAAGCACCAGAACTGTGCGAAGCAGGGTGGCGGAAAATTTGGACGAAGACTGTGTTATGTGACTTCGAGTATCACTTACGATGGATTTAATTATTGTAGATATTTCTTGACTAACATTGGATTGCCGCTGTCTGATTTCTTCAAAACGGACCTGTAGATCGATGTGCGATTTTAGATTATCTACAATCCCCGCTGATCCGAAAATAAGCTCATGCAACTGCTGAACTAACACAGCTATTTCTTTGCGAAACTCATCGTTTTCTAGTGTGATTAGTATTTGTGTTGCACTCTTGAAGCTGTGCTGTACTCGAGAGGTACTAATGCTCTCTATAGAGACGCTACCGGATTTTGATAGTTGGTCCGCTATATCTATTATGGTAGACACTAGGAAGGACAGCGCCGTCAGTTCGTTCTGAATATCAATTGTTTCACGAAGCTCTTGCTCACTGACATCTATTGTGCTCATCAGCGCTAGCTCAGTGCCAAGTTCGATAGTTTGTGGCTCAATACGTTCGTTAAATGCAGATCTAAGGCTTGCCAGTATCTTACTGTGTGCTTTCAACGACTGATCTAATAAGATTTGCTCTTGGCGAATAGGCGCTAATTCATCAACCGTATCGGCTAGCAAATTGACGTCTATTAAAAGTGTCTTCAAAGAAGGTACTTGCAACCCCAGCTCAAGCTCATTCACTACGGTAATCCGTATTTCGTCTTTTAAATTTTGTATTGCACTTTGTAATGACGGAATTTGGTGGCTCGCATCTGCCCGGCGAAGCTGATCGGATAAAGTGAACACGCGAGCTAGCTGATTTTCCAGTACTTGTGAGCTAATTAGAGTCGGAACAGAGTGCTCTAAAGTGTTCTCTTGGGATTTTTTTAACTTGTAGAGGAACAAGCCTCCAATTAGCACCCCTACAATCATGATCGCGATTGTTGTGGCGGCTGCTAACCGCAAGCGACTTACTACCCGACCAGTTGGGGCCCTATTCCATAGTTTAAGGTTAAATCCCAGCACTAGTATTCTTGCACCAAAAAGTATATTCGCATTTTCTCTTTCATTAATTCCTCTCTTGCTTACTTGGGCAATTAGCGTAAGAAGCACAAGCACTAAAGAACCCAGACCCCATATAACAAGCAAGCTAACGGGTTATATCGCAAGGTAATAACGCAAAGGTTGGCATATACACTTCTTAATGAAGTAATCCGCCTCGATATTGCATGTCCAATAATAATTCGATTCAAATGAGAACCGGCATATGTCAGCAGAAGTAAATAAAGTGCCTGATCGTATGCGCAGGCAAGTTATCAGCGGATTAGGCGCTACCGCCTTGTCTTCAATGATTCCAATATCGTTAAACGCCGATGAGGACTCTGGCCAGGTACAGCGCATCGCTGCAAGTTCGGCAAAAGATATCGCAGCTGGCCGCTCACTTACTCTCCGGCTGCTCATTCCAGAAGGATGCGGAGACAATGTAGCGCCAGTGATAAAAGCGTTTCAGGACAGTACTGGAATTAAAATATCACTGATTCAAACCCCCGTTGATGACATCAATACGCAACTCACGTTAGATAATTTGGCGGGTGAGAGGCGCTATGACGTTGCGCTTCCCGCTACGTTCGGCATACCAGACTTGGCAACCTCTGAAACAATTATTGCACTATCTGATTACGCAAAACAGTACGAGCCACCCGGATACAGAGATGACATCTTGTACCGAATCGGCGATAGTTTCGACGGGGAATTATATGGTTTCCAAACCGATGGCGATGCCTATTTAATGTTCTACCATCAGGCGCTACTGGAGAGCCCCGATGAACAGGCGCGTTACGCTGACAAATACGGAGAGCCTTTGGCGATTCCGCAAACATGGCCGCAGCTGGATCAGCAAATGGCGTTCTTTCATCGGCCCGCCGATAACCTTTCTGGCGGCTTGCTATTCCGAACGCCTTCTTATTTAGCCTGGGAGTGGTGGGTACGTTTTCATGCAAAAGGGTTCTGGCCATTGTCGAAAACACTGGTGCCACAGATCGACTCTGATGCAGGTGTAGAAGCACTTGAAGAAATGATTCGAGCCACAGAACATCTTGCACCTGAAGTCAACAAACTGGGGTTATTCGAAAACTGGGAACGCTATAGTCGAGGAGATGTTTTTTGCAATATCGGTTGGGGCGGATCTCAGAAATACTTAAATAGCGCAAAATCGAGCATGCGAGGGCGCATGTTATACGGCCCAACGCCAGGCGGTATCGTCGATGAAACGTTACTTGTCACACCCTACTTTAATTGGGGTTGGAACTACGTGGTTACGGCAAGCAGTGCAGAGCCTGAGCTTGCGTATCTTTTCGCTTTATATGCATCAACTTCAGATCAATCCACATCCGCTGTACGCCAAGAGGGCGGTTATTTTGACCCGTATCGGCGAGAGCACTATGAGGATTCAGAGATACAGAGAATTTATACGAAAGAGTTTCTGAGTGTGCACGAACAGAGCCTAGTTTCAGCCATTCCAGATCTGTATCTGGCTAATCAAGGGAAGTATTTTGGAGCCCTAAGCGAAGGACTACAACGCGCGCTGCAGGGAAAATTAAAACCAGAAATTGCGCTTCAACGAGTCGCTCAGAAGTGGAACTTAATCACCGAGCGTTCGGGTTCATTGGAGCAGCAACGTCGGTGGCTCAATCTAAGAGCAAAATACCCTAGCAATGTTTCGAAGCATCTAAAAGATATAGGCTAAGGCTGCTATATGTTAATTGCATCAATCTCAATAACAGCCTAATTGCGCAGGCCAGCACGCAACAATGCTATGCCGATAATAATTGGCACGGCGCTGAGCACATACCAAATTACGCCTTGGTTACTCATCATTGCAGCAGCCAAAATTAAACTAGCCGCCAGTACCAGCACGGAGCCGGAAATGGTTTTTCGCAACGAAGAGTTATCGGGTTGAACAAGCTGCGCACGTCGTGGTGCGTCTTTTAAATACTGATGCACAAGCATTGGCATTGCCGGCAGTGCTTCAAGTATTTGTGGGGCTTGCGCTACCAGTTTTTTAGCTAATACTTGAGGGCTTTGACGCTCTTTCATCCACTGCTCTAAAAAAGGTTTTGCCGTGGCCCATAAGTCCAGTTGAGGGTAGAGCTGTCGCCCTAAGCCTTCTATATTAAGCAGAGTTTTTTGCAGTAATACCAACTGAGGTTGTACTTCCATCTCAAACCGGCGGGCTGTATGAAACAGCTGCAATAGCACTTGGCCAAACGAAATTTCGGCTAACGGTTTTTCAAATATGGGTTCGCACACTGCACGTACAGCGGCTTCAAACTCTGATACGCGTGTGCCTGCTGGCACCCAACCAGAATCAACATGCAGTTGCGCAACACGACGATAGTCGCGTTGAAAAAAGGCCAGGATGTTTTCACCAAGGTAACGTTGATCTTCCTCAGTTAGTGAGCCCACTATGCCAAAGTCGACCGCGATGTACTGTGGGTCTCTAGGATTATTGCGGGATACAAAGATATTCCCTGGGTGCATATCAGCATGAAAAAAATTGTGCTTGAACACTTGCGTATAAAAAATCTCCACGCCAGTCTCGGCTAACCTCTTCATATCCATATTGATAGCGTGCATTGCATCAACATCACGAATGGGAATACCTTCTATGCGCTCCATGACCAATATGTTTTTACGGGTGTAATCCCAGTAGATCTCCGGCACATATAACAGAGGTGAATCTTTGTGGTTATTGCGCAGCACTACCGCGTTGCTGGCTTCTTGAATTAAATCCAGTTCGTTATGGATGGTGTGATCATAATCGGCCACCACCTCGCGTGGGCGCATGCGCTTACCGTCACGCAGTGCTGATCTGCAAATATCAGCCAATAAGTACATTAAGGAAAGATCGCGTTC
>CALGND010000173.1 GCA_937958675.1 uncultured Granulosicoccaceae bacterium | reverse complement strand
ACCTGTATGGATCAATTACTGAAATATGAATTTGAGCGAATCTTCCCCGGTTGCCGCCTTGTTGATATTCATGAGTACCTGATGGAAAAAGGCTACAAGCTAGACGGTGTGACGGGTGTGCAGTACCTTTATCACGATCCTTGCCACAGCCCAATGAAAACGTACGATCCAATGTCGGTGAGTAAAGAGCTATTAGGTGATTCGGTTACCTTATCGGATCGTTGTTGTGGCGAATCAGGCACGTTCGCGGTAAGCCGTCCTGATATTGCGAATCAAGTTAGAAGTCGCAAGCTACAAGAGCTCAATCAAAGTGTGGCTACAATTGCCTCCGACAATCAAAGCGCAGCAGCGACTGAAGTCAAGTTAATGACATCGTGCCCAGCCTGTGTGCAAGGCTTGAGTCGTTACGAGGACGAGACAGGTATCGAGACAGACTACATCGTGGTCGAAATAGTTAAAACCCTGTTTGGAGAAGACTGGGCTGAAACATTTTTAGATAAGGTTCACGACGGTGGCATAGAGCAGGTATTGCTTTAAGAACGATCAAATATTGAGCCCGAAGTCGGGCTCATGAGTTTGTGGTACAGCTTGCCGGCTGATACATCGGTCATATGCGCAAGATAATCGGCTATTGCGCGTAAACCTTCTTTCTCTAGTTGATCCTGCACATCGTGCGGCAGTAATCGTTCAGGATTCGATTGAAAGATCTCGAATAACCTGATCATCACCTGTTGCCCCTTGTATTGAAGCTGCTGTAGCTCAGGGCGCAGAATGACGTGTTGCATTACAAAGCGTTTTACTAATAGCAGTATTTTATAAGCTTCGGGTTGCATGCGCGCTTGTAACTTTAGCATCGGGTGCTCAAACTGTTCTTGCTCTTCAACGTAGATACACCGAATCAAGTAACCCACTAAACGGCTGATGGCATGTTTTCGTTGTTTAGATGACTGGCTAAATAGTTCTTCGTTGTACTTATGAATATTCTCTTTAACCGGGTTGTCTTGCATTGCGTCAATCACATCGGCTACCTTTGACAACCATTCCTGTTTATCAACTAGGTTCAAGGCGAGTGCATCCTCAAGGTCATGAATGCCGTAGGCGATGTCGTCAGCCAATTCCATAATGCTGGTATCAAACGGCTTGTGTTGAGTGCGCAGGTGGCCCTTTTCTGGCGTTCTTAGGGACAAGAACGCATCGCGATCAGATTGGCTAAACGGTTCAAGTAACCAAGTCAATACATCGGCCTCATCATCATAGATACATTTAGGTGGTGCCCATTGATCAATATTAAGGTGCGGTTGTAGCGCGTTTGTCGTTTGATCCTCAGGGTAGCGAACCGCTTGTGAATACAGCACTGGATACTTGATGGTGCCCAACATACTGCGTCGAGTTAGATCGAGACCACACTCAGCAGAGTACTCACCCAGCCTAGCTAGAATGCGCAGGGTTTGTCCATTAGCTTCAAAACCACCGTCATCCTTCATCATGGTATTCATCGCGACTTCACCGCCATGGCCAAATGGTGAGTGGCCAATATCATGAGCCAGGCAGATCGCTTCGATTAAACTAAAGGAGGGGATTTGAGGCTCGTATGATTCGTTTTTGGGCTGATCACGCAGCCATTCACAGATACCTGAGCCTACTTGAGCGACCTCTAGAGAGTGCGTTAGACGTGTTCGATAAAAGTCACTTTCTCCCAAACCCAGCACCTGAGTCTTTGACTGTAGGCTGCGAAATGATGCGCTATGGATGATCCGTGCACGATCGCGCTGATACTGACTGTCATCACGGGTGTAGTTAAAACCTCGATTCTGTTTATCCAAAATCGCTGATCGACGCTCGAGCCAGACACTCAACGGGTATTCCTCTTACTGCGTGGCAGTCTATGCTATGGGATGCGACTTATTGTAGAGCATGCAGCTTAAAGACGCTGGCGCTAACATGCGGTTATAGGTCGCTAAATATTTGCGGTAGCACTAAGGCGCTTGCTACGCTGCCGCTTTGGCTTGTAGCGCGAATAAGGAGTACTGGTAGTGCCAGAAATGCTGGATATTGTTGATGAGACTGATGAGATAGTGGCTCAGGCCACCCGAGAGGCGGTTCACGCTGGCAATCATCTGCATCGCGCTACTCATATGTTATTGCAAAATTCGAGTGGTGAGATTTTTGTGCAGTTGCGTAGCCTATCCAAGGATATGCATCCAGGGCTGTGGGATACCAGTGCCGCTGGCCATGTAGATGCCGGTGAGGCATACATTGACTGCGCCGTACGTGAGCTTTGTGAGGAGCTAGGCATTGTCGTTGAAGCTGATAAGCTGCAGGAATTTATGCGAGTAGGACCATCGGAGGAAAATGGCTTCGAGTTTGTACGGGTGTATTGGGTGAAGTCGGACGATCCGATCACTCTGGAAGCAGCCGAGATTGATGATGGGCGTTGGATGAGCGCTGCGCAGTTGGATAGCTGGTTGGCCAAATCCCCGGGTGACTTTACGCCTGATTTTATCCATATCTGGCAAAATGCCAGAACGTTGCTCAATTCGCCATCTGACTCCTTATAAATATGTTTAATCCTGATCATCTGCGTTTGCCCGTCGTTGCCGCTCCCATGTTTTTGGTTTCAGGGCCTGCATTGGTTACCGCCTGTTGTCGTGCTGGAATAGTGGGCACCTTTCCCGCGCTAAATCAACGTACAGCCGAAGGCTTTGAACAATGGCTTACTGAAATCGAAGCTGATTTAAATGATGTTGATCATCCTGGCTTCGGCGTTAACTTGATCGTGCATAAAACTAATCCTCGCCTGCAAGAGGATCTAGATATCTGTGTTAAGCACAAGGTACCGCTAATTATTACCTCTCTTGGTGCAGTGCCTGAGTTAGTCGAGGCAGTGCATAGCTATGGTGGGCAGGTATTTCACGACGTTATTAATGTCAGGCATGCTAAAAAGGCTGCCGCTGCCGGCGTTGACGGTTTAATTGCAGTTGCTGCTGGTGCTGGTGGCCATGCGGGCACCATAAACCCGTTTGGATTGGTCAGCGAGATACGAGAATTTTTTGATAAAACCATTTTGCTCTCAGGTTGCCAATCCACTGGTGGTGACGTTGCTGCTGCTACAGCAATGGGTGCTGACTACTCCTATATGGGGACGCGCTTTATCTGTACTAAAGAGAGTGCGGCCGATGCAGAATACAAAACCATGATCGAAGACTCCAATGCGATCGACATTGTGTATACCGATAAAGTCTCCGGTGTTAATGCCAACTTTTTAAGGCCTAGCATTGAAGCTGCCGGCATGGTGTTAGCGGATTCTGATCACGATAAAAAGCCGATTGATTTCGGCAAAGAACTACTAGCACCTGAAGAAGGCAGTAAGGCCTGGAAGGATATTTGGTCAGCAGGCCAAGGCGTGGGTGCAATCGATAACTCGCCATCCGTTGCCGCATTGGTAAACGAACTGAGCGAGCAGTACAAACAAGCATTGGCTCGAGTGGGCCAGTACCCACGTTAGTAAAGACTACAACTATAAGAAGGTTTGCGTTAATGGCTACTGAATCTGTCCCAAATAAAGCGAGTGCCGTCGTAATCGGCGGTGGTGTTACCGGTGCTAGCGTTGCGTATCATCTTGCAAAGCTAGGTTGGGAAGATGTTGTCCTGCTGGAACGTCAACAATTCGCTTGCGGTACCACCTGGCACGCAGCAGGCTTGATCGGCACCATGCGCGCCAACGAAAGCCATGCGCGCTTAACTGAATACTCCATGCGCTTGTTAGGTGAACTAGAAGAAGAAACTGGGCAGTCCACGGGTTTCAGGCAGGTAGGTAGTTTAAGCATTGCACACAGTAATGATCGCTGGGAAGAGCTTCGCCGTGTTGCTTCAATGAATAACGCCTTTGGTGTAACACAGGTAGACCCAGTCACGCCAGAAGAAATCAAATCGTTGTTTCCACTTGTTGATACCAGCGATTTAATTGGAGGCACCTGGGTACCGCACGATGGTAAAGGTAGTCCGATTGATGTGACGATGGCTTTTATTAAAGGTGCCCGTGGTCGTGGTGCCAAGTGCCTTGAAGGCGTTATGGTTGAAGATGTGCTGATACGCGATGGCAAGGTGACAGGGGTTAAAACCGACCTTGGCACTATCGAAAGTGATTTCGTTGTTAACTGCGGTGGTATGTGGGCGCGAGAACTTGGCAAACGCAACAACATTGTTATCCCGCTACATGCTTGTGAGCACTATTACGCCGTTACCGAAAAACACCCAGACGTGCATCCTGATTTACCAGTGCTGCGCGATCACGATAAGTGCGCTTATATACGAGAAGATGCTGGTGGTTTGCTTGTAGGGGCATTTGAGAAGAACGCGCGTAGTTGGGGTCAAAAAGGTATTCCACTTGATTTCTGCTTCGACGAACTCGAAGGGCATATGGAAGATCAACTGATGCCTGTGCTTGGTGATGCTATGGAGCGCATACCCATGCTGGCTGATATTGGTTGGCGTAAGTTCTTTTGTGGGCCTGAGTCGTTTACGCCCGATGATCAATTTCACGTCGGTGAAGTGCCCGACGTACGCGGTTATTTTGTCGCAGCGGGCTTAAATTCTGTGGGTATTCAAAGTGCGGGGGGCTTGGGGAAGGCCTGTGCGGAGTGGATGCATCTTGGTCACGCGCCATTGGATCTTTGGGGTAACGATATCCGCCGGATGTATCCGTTTATGGGGACTCAAAAATTTATTGAAGAACGCGTAGAAGAATCTCTAGGTTTACTTTATGCCAATCACTATCCGTTCCTGCAGTTTGAAACAGCGCGTAATATTCGGATGTCACCCATCCACCAACGATTGCTTGATCATAATGCATGCTTTGGTCAGGTAGCAGGTTGGGAGCGCCCGAATTGGTTTGCACCAGAGGGTGTTAAGCCTGAATACGAATACAGTTTTGGTAAGCAAAATTGGTTCGAATATTCGGCATCAGAACACATAGCAGCGCGTGAAGGCGTAGTTATGTTTGATCAATCGTCGTTCTCAAAATTTATAGTACAAGGCAGGGACTCACTAAAAGTACTGCAAGCAATTAGCAGTGCAAATATTGATGTTGAAGCTAATCGTATTGTATACACCCATTGGTTAAACGAGCGTGGTTGCATCGAAGCGGATCTCACCATCACTCGCTTGAGCGAGACGAAGTTTATGGTGGTCGGCGCGGCGGCAACGGCTCATAAAGATTTAGACTGGCTAGCCCGCAATATCTCAGCTGATGATTTCTGCACGGTGACTGATATCACCACGCAATTCGCCATCTTTAGTGTGATGGGACCAAAGAGCCGTGGCTTGCTTGAGCCATTATTGGGTATGGACTTATCTGATGGTGAATTTCCGTTTGGCCGAAGTGTTGAAACTGAAATGGGTTATTTCCCGATTCGCATAACACGGGTGTCATTTGTTGGCGAATTAGGCTGGGAGCTTTATGTGCCTGTTGAAATGGCGGTGCCGGCTTTTGATTATCTCTGGGAAGCTGGGCAGGCGCACGGTTTAAAGTTAGCTGGTTTGCATGCGCTTGATTCAGGCCGCATAGAAAAAAAGTTCTTGCACTATGGGCATGATGTTGGCGATGAAGATACGCCGCTTGAAGCAGGCGTGGGTTTTGTTTGCGCTATGAGCAAACCTGATCGCTTTATTGGTTACGATGCTATTGCAAAGCAAAAAGATTCGGGCGCTCATTTAAAGAAGCGGCTCGTACAATTTGTATTGCAGGACCCTGAAGCCATGCTGTATCACCACGAACCTATTATGTGTAATAACGTTTGTGTGGGTTACTTATCATCAGGTAACTATGGGCATACCTTAGGCGGCTCAGTTGGCTTGGGTTACGTTAAACACGCGGAGGGGTTTAATCAGGCTT
Source organism: uncultured Granulosicoccaceae bacterium (assembly GCA_937958675.1). GTDB lineage: Bacteria > Pseudomonadota > Gammaproteobacteria > Granulosicoccales > Granulosicoccaceae > Granulosicoccus. The sequence continues at coordinate 1,237 of CALGND010000173.1, read as the reverse complement.
GGCTTGACGAACAAGAATGGGTCATCGATGTTGGATCCAAAATGGTGCCAGCCAAAGCGGGCTTGCAGGCGGCCTATGATCCTAAAGGGTTAAACATGCGGGTCTAGCGTCAGTTCAAGCCAAGCTCTCGGCACTCATCTCATCAAAGCACTCACATCCGGGACGCCATAAACCCATCCATGGGGGCTTCGCGTCGGGATGCCGAACCACGGCATCCTTGCCGACGAGACCCGGCGTGAGTGCTTTAGTGTGATGAATGCCTACTTTGATAAGAGTACTTTATAAAAACTGTCTTCCTCGCGTAGACGAGGGTCTGGCCTTCTGGGATCTCTGTTTGAGTTGAGAAGTGTTCGACAACAAATTGGCTTCGCTTCTCTCAGGTGCTTCTTTCTGTTGTTAAGTGTTTCAAAAGTGAAGAAATCAATTGTTAGGCGTCTGTTTTAACGATGTTTAACGCGGATTAGGGGGTTGGATGTAACGGTTAAAGCGCTATTATTACAAAGTGATAACGGCGCTTAGCGTCATCGTGGAATCACAATTAATCGATTACTTGGAGTAGCGTTATGTTGGGTACTATTATTTCTTCTTTGTTGGGCGCAGGTGGTGGTTTTCTTGGTGCAGAGGCTATGCAATCAATTGGTGGCATGGGCGGCGGCAGTGGTTTGATGGGTATGCTTGCAGGTCCTGTTGCTGGTTTGCTAGGCGGTGGTGCTATCGGAAGTATGTTTGGCCGTGGTGGCGATGCAGGTGCTGCGGGCGAAGCTGCTGCTTCTGGTAAATTTAACATTGGTCAGATGATCGGTGGGCTGGCAGGTGGCGCCGGCGCTGGTGGTATTGCTCAAGCTGTTATGGGCATGCTTGGCTAGTTGTAATATGCAGATCCAATAATGTTCGAAGATGAATCCCGGGTCACGCCCGGGATGATTTGCTTAAAGGCCACGATTTAGTTCGTGGCTTTTTTTTGCCTATTGTTTGTGTCTGGGTTTGTGTATAGGGTTATACATACAGCTTAATTTTATGACTACTTTGGGGATTGGGGCCTAATGAATTATTGGTTGTTTAAATCAGAACCTGATGCGTTTAGTATTGATGATCTGCGTGCCATGCCAGGAAAGAAGGATCATTGGGATGGTATTCGTAATTATCAGGCCCGCAATATCATGCGAGATGATATGAAGAAGGGTGATCAAGGTTTTTTCTATCATTCCAGTTGCGCAGTGCCGGGTATTGTTGGGGT
>CALGND010000172.1 GCA_937958675.1 uncultured Granulosicoccaceae bacterium | reverse complement strand
TGCTGCTCACTGATGCCAATTTTGGCTAGCATGCGTTTGCTGTATGCATCGCCATAGTGTTGTGGAAACTCATCGAGTAAGGCTTGCGCACTGCTTAGCGCTATATCTTTATCATCATCCATAAACGGCAATAGAGCTTGAGCAAAATTGGATAGATTCAACTGCGCAGCGGCCGGTTGGTTAGCATAAGCATACCGACCCATTTGATCAATTGAGCTAAACACCTTTTTAGGGTTGTACTCATCAAGGAAAGCGCAAGGCCCGTAGTCGATCGTTTCACCAGATACAGCCATATTGTCAGTGTTCATCACGCCGTGAATGAAGCCGACACTTTGCCAATGGGCGACCAACTCAGCTTGCTTAATAATTACGGCTTTAAATAAAGCGGATGCTGGGTTAGTTGCGGTGCTAAGTTCTGAGTAACAGGTGCTGATCATATGCTGCATAAGTGCTTCGATCGCTGGCAAATCGTTACGCGCAATAAAATACTGAAAGGTACCGACTCGAACATGACTATGCGCTACGCGTGTAATGATTGCACCCGGCATTGCGGCTTCACGAAATACTTGATCGCCAGTGAGCACGGCTGCCAATGCTCGTGTTGTGGGCACTCCGAGGGCGGCCATGGCTTCGCTAACAATATACTCGCGCAACACTGGGCCCAACCATGCACGTCCATCACCGTTACGTGAGTAGGGTGTTAGGCCTGCACCTTTTAGTTGTATCTCCCGATATTGGCCATTGGTATCTTGTAAATCGCCAAGCAAAACAGCACGGCCATCACCTAACTGTGGCGCCCAATGGCCAAATTGGTGGCCAGCGTATGTCATCGCCAGTGGCTTCGCAGCATCGGGTAATGTATTGCCCGAAAAAATCGCGGCTGCATCAGGTGTATTCAGCGATGCTACGTCTAGCCCAAGTTCAGTGGCTAATGGTTCGTTAAATTTAATCCACTGAGGATTGCTAACAGCAGTGGGCTGCACTTCGCTAAATAGTTGAGCTGGTAGCTGCGCGAATCGATTTTGAAATGGCATTGACGCATTACTTGTATTAGTCATTTTGGCTACTTATCGCTTGTAGTTTCTTCTGGCTCGGACGAAGTTATTTGGCTAAATACTAATGTCTGTAATTGATCTGATCAATAAACGAACAAACGTTCCTGCGGGAACGCCTTTCACACTAGCGTTGAGCCTTTTATATTACTTGATATCACATTAACTGGAAAACTGAATAACGGCTTTGGGTTGCGCGAATGGGGTAGCGGTATACCAGTTGTTTGCCTTGTTGTGACTGTATTCACTGGCTTCGTAAATATCAAGTACGGGCGTGACGCAGCAATCTAGTGTTTGAGCATCGTTTGCCCATTCGTCGCGATTACGTTCAGCAAACCGTTTGCTTAAGTGATTTCGAATGTCTGGCCAGGTGGAACGTTTGTATTGCTTATCTACATTTATTGTATCTTCAAGCTGCGTTAAAACCAAAAGTTGCTTAAAGAATTTAGGTTCCAGCGCACCAACTGCAATAAAGCGCTCGTCGAGTGTTTTGTATACACAATAAAATGGTGCTCCGCCATCGAGTAGGTTATTGAGCCTGTCTGTTTGCCATTGTTTGTCGGCCAACAAACTGTAGAGCATAGGTGTTAGCCCAATAGTGCCAGCAAGGATACTAGTGGTTACCACACCACCACTGCCACTTAAGGAGCGCTCAACAAGCTTTGCCAATACACCCACAAGTAAATGCATTGCACCTCCACCAAAGTCGCCAATTAAATTAAGTGGCACAACAGGGGATTGCTCATTGCCGATGGCATGCAATACGCCCGAGAGAGCCAAGTAATTTATGTCGTGGCCAGCACGTGATGCTAAAGGGCCTGACTCACCAAAACCTGATAAGCGTCCAATGATTAAGCTGGGGTGCCTTTGCTGAAGAGCATTGGGTGATAAATTAAGCCGTTCCATAACCCCTGATCGAAAGCCCTCAAGCAATACATCGGTGTCGGCCAATTGCTTATGCAATAACGCCAATCCTGTTTCGGTTTTTAGATCGAGTTCAATCGCAGATTTGCCAGCAGCGAAGAGATCAAATTCAGGCTTAACGGGTAAGCCAAGATTGCTGTTGCCAGGAGCATTGATCACCGTGACGTCAGCGCCTAACTCGCGCAGCAACATGCCAGCAAAAGGCACTGGGCCGATAGCTTGTAATTCGGTTACTCGCAGGCCCTTAAGCGGTGTTTGTGATGACATGCATTTAGTGAGATGATTGTTACATTAGAAACTATGACACAACCGGATAGGCCATGCCGGTTTAACTTGTCGTCCTCACGCAAGTGGGGCTCCATGATCGGGGCTTATTGCCGGCATCCATGCCTTCTAGATCCTCATTCGGGTGGCTATTTCGGATAGCACAAGCGAGTATGAGCTGTCATCCCCGCCTACGCGGGGATCCATGTCCGAATATTAGTCACCCTTCAACTTGCAATGAACATTACGCCGATCTGAAAGATCGAATCGGGAGTAATGAAATCAGCGCTAAAAGTAAAATGGGAATCGCCGCTAGGGAAAGGATTGCCCAGCCATAGCGTGCAACGATAGCGCCTGCTGCGAAGGCAAAAATTGTTGACGCTAAAGCAATAATGGTGTCGTTTACGCCTTGTACTAGTGATCGTTCTTCTGGTGAAACGGTACTCGCGAGCATGTTTGTTGCGCCGATAAATCCGAAATTCCATCCAACACCTAAAAATATAAGCGATATATAAAAATGGTGTGGTGACAACCCACTGGCCGCGATGGCGGCTGATGCGATCAGCATCAACAGTCCAAACACCACAACAGGTTTGGTGCCAAATTTTTTGATCAAAAAGCCTGTGAAGAAACTGGGAGCAAACATCGCGACAACATGCCAGCGGATCACGTCTCCAGCCACCGCTTCATCAAAGCCGTGTCCGATCATGGCCAATGGGGTGGGTGCCATTAACAACACCATGACCGCTTGTGAAACTGCACCTACTATCACCGCTGATAGAACGGGCCTTCGGCACAAAATAGCTAACGCTGTAGACCGATTTAAACGTGTATTTGTGTTCTGTGTAATCGGCGCGTCGATCTTTACAACTGCAAGCGGGCAGAGTCCGATGATGGTTAGTACTGATATGGCTGCATAAGCGCCTGCTAGCGGTACCCCTGCAAACAGATCTTTGGCAACTATGAAGAGTTGTGGCCCTGCAAATGCGGCGACAAGCCCTGATGTGAGCATGAGTGAGATCGCAACGGGTTGCCATTGGGCAGTCACGCTCTCGGCTGCAGCGAAACGAAAATACTGGTAGCACGCCAAGGCAGCTCCCAAAAACATGTGGCCTAAACACAGCAACACAAAATTGGATTCAAACAGGGCGAAAGCGCTAATCAGACCGCCAACGATGGCAAATCCACCACCAATGACAAAACCTGTTTTGCGCCCATACCGCCCCATCACCCATGAGAAGGGGCCGGTGGCCAATAATCCTGCGAGCATCTGAACGGATGGGGGAAAGGTTGCCAGTGAAGGTGATGGAGCAAGTGCAAGACCTGCTAAACCGCCGAGGATTATAAGCATGGGCATGGCGGCGCTGAGAATTGTGTTGGCAGCCAGCAAACCAACAAAGTTCTTATGGCCAGTGAGTCGATTAAGCATATCTGCACAGCTCTTGTGATAGTTGACAACAATAACGTTAATCGATCATGCTGGTGTCTACAATGTCAATCTGGCGTCAAATATGGACAAAATCCCTCAGCCGCGAACCATCAGCGTTTTGATCTTTAACGGGGTTAACATTCTGGACGTAGCAGGCCCGGTTCAGGCGTTCGAAACGGCACGGTTCGACAAGCGCAAGATCTATTCTCTTCGTTATCTAAGTATGGACGGAAAACCGGTTCGAGCATCGTGCGGCCTTGCGCTTAGTGCTGATGGCCGCCTGAGTGCTCGTTCGCGCACGGATGATTTATTAATCCCCGGTGGTGAAGTCGACCAATTTCTCAATGATGATGCCTTGCTTGGCCTTATCGCTAAGAAGTCGAAGAATTTACGTGATGGTCGAATAATATCGGTGTGTTCTGGTGCGTTGATCTTAGCTGCTGCGGGTGTGTTGAACGGACAAGTGGCCACAACACATTGGTCTCGGGAAAACCATATTCGCCAGTACTCCGATGTTGTTTGGGACCTAGACCGAATATGTGCTCAGACAGGCAACATTTTTACATCAGCAGGTGTTACCACGGGCATCGACTTGGCCTTAGCGATCATTCGCATGGACTGCGGAAATGCTGCAGCCCTTGCAGTCGCGCGTGAACTTGTTGTTCAGCTTAGAAGGACGGGTGGTCAAAGCCAATATGCGATGCATCTGGCTGGGCAATTTACAGATGATGATCGTTTAGCACGCTTAATTGAAAGAGTCCTTGCAAGGCCGGACCAAGAGTGGTCGCTTGATGATTTGGCCGAGGACGCGGGCATGAATGCCCGAACGCTTACACGCAGATTTAAGCGCCATATTGCGCTTTCTCCTTCGCAGTTTGTTGAGAAAGTCAGGGTTGATCATGCCCGTGGTCTTCTTGCCGAAAACCTTCCGTTAAAAACGGTTGCTAGTCAAAGTGGTTTTGTGGATATCCAACGTATGCGCCGTGCATTTCAGCGACGTTTTGGGGTTAGCGTAAGCGAATACCTTTCAGTGTTTGGCGAATCGGAATAACCCTACGGCATCCATCTTGACGATAGCCAAGAATAAAAACCTAGGTTATTTCGCTTCAAGTCGGTCTCGCATCATGCTCCACCAGACTGTCGTGCGCACCCCAATACGATGAAACCTGTGCAGCGGAAATGGGAGTAGTGGGGTAACGGGGACGCCTAACTTTTCGGCGTCGCGTTCCAACACCCA
>CALGND010000171.1 GCA_937958675.1 uncultured Granulosicoccaceae bacterium | reverse complement strand
GGGGCTGCGCAGCAAGCTGCTTGTAGCGAATCGCTTCGCGATTGGTCAAACCTGCTACCCTCGGCGACGATGCCCGATGCTCTATCCGGATGAGCTACAAGCGCATTGCGTAAATTTTAGCACTGTTTGAGATTTATAGAGGGTTGCTAGGTTTTCGAACCACCAAATTTAGGCAGATCATCTGCAAGCTCCAACCAAGGCAATTGCTTGGCTGTGTGGACATGAAACTCCGGTTTGAACTCTTCTGGGTTTTCTAGAGTCGCTGCGTAGAGGTGAATTTCCCCAGAGTAGCGCTCAGCTTGAAACGCCATCGGAGTGCCGCAGTGCTCACAAAAGTAACGGTTAACGCCGGCGGTTGAGCTGTAGAAACGCGGCTCGCCATTTATCCATTCGAACGATTTTAATTCTACACCGATAAATGCGGTAACTGGCGCTGCACAGTTGCGTGTGCAGTCTTTGCAATGGCAGTAGCATGCCCAGGTTTCTACTCCGGAATATTGCCAACCAACTTGCCCACAAAGACAATGACCTTTCTTCATTTACTCTCTCACGCGATGCCGCACTAAGCTTTAGTCGTCAGACGCCTCATCAATCCATGCTAACTGAATGGCTTCTAAAATCCGCTCCGATGACTTGTCTGGCTCATCATCAAAATCTTCTAATGCCATAACCCAGGCGTGCAAATCAGTAAAGCGCACCATTTGCGGATCGACATCTGGCTTGGTTTCAGCTAGCTCTATCGCAATATCAAGTGTATCTAGCCACTTCATTAGTGATTCTCCGACACCATATTGATGGTGTATTTAGGGATTTCGATAAGAAGATCCTCACTTGCGACGATAGCCTGACAACTCAAGCGCGAATCTGGGTCTAAGCCCCATGCTTGATCAAGATAATCTTCTTCAATCTCATCAGCCTCTTCAAGGCTATTTAAACCTTCTCGCACATGCACATGGCAAGTGGTGCAAGCACAGGACTTTTCACAGGCATGCTCAATATGCACATGATTCCTTAGCAAGGCATCGCATACCGATACACCAGCGTCCACATCAAACTGCACGCCATCCGGGCAGATCTCGGGGTGTGGCATTACTTTGATTGTTGGCATTACTTCGTCTCTTTGTTAGTCGTTCGTTATTCGGTATCAGCAGGCCCGTCAGCTTCAACGTCAGCGAGTTGTTTGCCCGCCATCATTTTTCGTACGGTAGCATTCATGCGTCTTTCAACGTAGGTATTACTGACTTTCTCAACCTTAGCGATAGCACTTTTAATCACATCAGTGCTGTCGCCATCTCTAGCGTTTTGCAGATCACTTATTGCACTATCGATAACAGCGCGCTCGTCACCATCAAGGTGCTCATCACCATCAGAGCGCAATGCGCTTGTGATCGCCTCTATTACTCGGTCCGATTCTACCTTTTGTTCTTGCAGAGCGCGGGCATGCATATCATCAGATGCATGCTCCATTGATGCCGTGAGCATTTGCTCTATTTCAGAATCAGATAAACCATACGAAGGCTTTACATCAACGCTAGCCACTACGCCGCTTTCTTTTTCGATCGCACTCACAGTTAGCAAGCCATCAGCATCTACTTGAAATATAACCTGAATACGCACAGCCCCTGCAACACGAGGTGGAATATCACGCAGCTCGAATCGCGCGAGCGATCGGCAGTCCGAAACAAGCTCTCGCTCGCCTTGCACAACATGCAGGGCTAAAGCAGTTTGACCATCTTTGTAAGTTGTGAATTCCTGCGCGCGCGCAATTGGAATCGTGGTATTACGCGGGATCACTTTTTCAGCCAAGCCACCCATGGTTTCTAAGCCAAGCGACAACGGGATAACATCCAGCAGTAACAGCTCGCTGTCGGGTTTGTTGCCTGCCAGTATGTCGGCTTGTAAGGCAGCGCCTACCGCAACGACTTCATCAGGATTGATATCAGTTAGCACCGTTTTGCCAAAGAACTCGCTAACGCGATCTCTGACCAAAGGCACGCGAGTTGATCCACCAACCATCACCACAGCGTCTACGTTCGTTTTTTCGATGTTGGCATCGCGCAATGCTTGCCTGCATGACTTAAGTGAGCGTTTAAAAAGCGGTTCGATCAGCTTATTAAATTGCTCGCGATCGATACTGCCCGTGAACGAAGCACCATCAGCTAAAGGGATTTCAAAATCACAACTGGACTGATTGCTAAGCTGCTCTTTAACTTCACGTGCAATATTTAGTAGGTTTCGCTGCTGTGATGCATCACTTAATTCACTGATGCCTGCCTGCTTGGCCAAAAATGCTGCTAAGGCGTGATCAAAATCATCACCACCCAAGGCAGTATCGCCGGCAGTGGCCATCACTTCAAACAAGCCACGCTGCATTTTAAGCAGCGAAATATCAAAGGTACCACCGCCAAGATCAAAGATTGCTACACATGCATCTTCTTTCGCATCTAAGCCATAAGCCAGCGCAGCAGCGGTCGGCTCGTTAAGCAAACGCAGTACGTGTAAACCCGCAACAGTTGCAGCATCTTTAGTGGCTTGGCGTTGTGCATCATCAAAGTAGGCCGGCACAGTAATGACGGCACCCACCAGTTCGCCGCCGAGGCTCAGTTCAGCTGTATTTTTCAGTGATTGCAAAATAGCGGTGGATACATCAACCGCTGTTTTATTACCCGCTTGAGTTTTAAACGCCGGTATTGAACCGCTATCCGTATCAAATTGGTATCGATCCGCAAACAGGGTATCGGCAAGGTCGGAGGCACCTTTGCCCATCAAGCGCTTGGCCGACGCAATCGTGTTGTAGGGGTCGGCCACTGCCATGGCTTGCGCCGCAGTACCCACCAATGCAGCACCATCCTCTTGGTAATGCACTACTGACGGTATTGATGTTTCAGCTTGCTCGTTGGCTAACACCTTGGCGCTGCCACTGAGCACTGATGCAACCAACGAGTTTGTGGTGCCCAGATCAATGCCTACTGCCAATCTGCGTTGATGAGGTGCCTGTGCTTGACCAGGTTCTGCTATTTGAAATAATGCCATTACTTATGTCTCGGCGTCATCCAGACGCGCTTCGAGCGATTTTGTTTCCTGTCGAAGCTTCTCTAGAAATTGCCACTGCCTAACAATAGTGCGTGCCTGCGACCAGTCTTCGCTAGTCGCGGATGCCAAAAAAGCATCAGCACTATCACTAATTTGCGAGCCAAGCTGTGTGCTGACTTTATCAAGCGCTGCAAACGGATCGCTTGCTGACTCCACATCCCCGAGGGCTTCGCGTAACTCCATCTGCTCCATCAAAAACATAGGATCCATTTGTGTATCAGTTTCTTCGTTTAGCATTAGGCCCTGCAATTCCAAAAGATAGTTAGCCCTCTTCAAAGGCTGCTTTAACGTTTGATAGGCCTCGTTGACTCGTGATGCGGCTTGTACCGACCAACGACGTTCCGCATCGGATGCACTAGCGAATTTGTCGGGATGCAACACACGCTGCAACTGCTGAAAGCGCTGATCTAACACGCTTACGTCCATATCAAATACGGTTTGCAGTTCAAAGAGTTCGAAGTAGTTGTTAGAGAAATCAAGTTGCATGCGATCGATCAACGATTAACGGCCCGTTACCGGACCGTTTACTAAAGCTGGAAACCCATTTGTTACCGTCGGTATCAAAACGTTGGCACCGACGGCAGACACTATCAGATCAGATGTTGAAGCTCTCACCACAGCCACATTCGTCCTTAACGTTAGGGTTATTAAATTTAAACCCTTCGTTAAGGCCTTCCTTAGTGAAGTCCAACTCAGTACCGTCTAGGTAAACAAGGCTTTTTGGATCAACAACGACTTTCACATCGTTGTGTTCAAACACTTCATCGTTAGCAGCAACTTCGTCGGCAAACTCAATCACATAAGCCATACCCGAACAACCCGTCGTACGAACGGCCAAGCGCAACCCTACGCCTTGCCCTCGTTTGTCGAGAAAGCCCTTAACGTGTTCTGCAGCTTTGTCAGTTAGTGTAATCGCCATAGCGACTCGCTCCCGATGTTACGCAAGATGTTACGCAAAAAGCGCCCAAAACCCATACCAAAAACTTGGGTAGCTACGCTGTAGCTTTTGTAGTTGCAGCGCGCTTAGCTTTGATATCTGCCAATGCCGCTGCTATAGCATCTTCAGCCAATACTGAACAGTGAATCTTAACCGGCGGCAAAGCCAGCTCTTCAACGATGTCCATGTTTTTGATTGCTTCAACTTCTGCCAGAGTTTTGCCTTTAACCATCTCTGTTACTAGCGAGCTAGATGCGATAGCTGACCCGCAGCCATAAGTTTTGAATTTGGCATCTTCAATAATGCCATCATCGCTAACTTTGATTTGCAAACGCATAACGTCACCACATGCAGGTGCACCCACCATGCCTGTGCCTACGTTCGGATCGTCTTTATCGAGTGTGCCCACGTTACGCGGGTTTTCGTAGTGATCTAGTACCTTATCGCTATAAGCCATGTTTATCTCCAGTTGTTCGTTTCGTTGTTCATTAATAATGTTAGCGGTAGAGACTACCGCAACATTGATGTTTCATTTATGTCTAATGGTGAGCCCATTCAACAGATTCAAGATCTATCCCTTCTTTGAACATGTCCCATAATGGGGACAGTTCACGTAAATGCGTTACCGCTTCTCGTACTTTGCCTATGGTGAAGTCAACTTCTTCTTCAGTTGAGAACCGCCCCATTGTGAAACGTATCGAACTGTGAGCAAGCTCATCGTTGCGACCTATTGCACGTAATACGTATGAAGGCTCAAGGCTAGCACTGGTGCAGGCAGAACCACTCGATACAGCGATATCTTTAAGTGACATGATCAAGCTTTCGCCTTCAACGAAGTTAAAGCTGATGTTTAAATTGCCCGGTATGCGCTGATCCATATGACCGTTAACATAGATTTCTTCCATGTCTTTTACGCCGTCCCATAAACGATCGCGTAACTGCCCCATACGAATGTTTTCCTCAGCCATTTCTTCACGAGCAATGCGAAATGATTCGCCCATACCCACTAACTGATGTGTAGCCAATGTGCCAGAACGCATACCGCGCTCATGCCCGCCACCGTGAATCTGAGCTTCAATGCGAGCACGTGGCTTGCGACGTACGTACAGCGCTCCAACACCCTTAGGGCCATAAACCTTGTGTGCACATAGCGACATTAGATCTACATTCATTTCATCTACATCGATAGCGACTTTACCTGGGCTTTGCGCTGCATCAACGTGAAACATAATGCCTTTCTCACGAGTGATTGCGCCGATGCCAGCGATATCTTGAATAACACCGATCTCATTGTTTACATGCATGATTGAAACAACGGTTGTATCTTCACGGATGGCATCTTTGAATGCAGCCATGTTAAGAAGACCATCCTCTTGAGGGTCAAGGTACGTCACTTCAAACCCTTCACGCTCAAGCTGCCGGCACGTATCCAACACCGCTTTGTGTTCGGTTTTCATGGTGATGATATGTTTGCCCTTTTTCTTATTAAAGTGGGCAGCACCCTTGATAGCAAGATTATCTGATTCTGTTGCACCAGACGTCCATACGATTTCTTTTGGCACAGCGCCAATCAGCTCAGCCACGTGACGGCGAGCTTCTTCAACTGCTTCTTCAGCCTTCCAGCCGAAAGGGTGCGAACGCGAAGCAGGGTTACCAAAATTCCCCTGCTTGGTTAGACATTCCATCATCTTCGCAGCAACACGCTCATCAACTGGCGTAGTGGCCGAATAATCTAAATAAATAGGTATGTTCAATGAACTCACTTTAGCTATGCCTCAACTTCTGTCTGATTAATGCCGAATTAGGCCGCAGTCCATTAACTACAACCATTGGTTAAATACTACTGTGCCTTGGCCAACGCAGGGTTATCGCGTTGCGCCAAAATTTGATCTTGCCTGATCGAAACTTCTTGTACGTTTCGTTTGTCAATTAGATCTTGCAACGAAACACCTTTCAAAAAATCTTCTATTTGAGCGCTTAAGCCCTCCCACAAATCGTGAGTTAAACAACGCCCATGGCTAAGACAATTTTGCTTACCAGCGCATTGAGTCGCATCTACTGTTTCATTTACGGCAACGATAATTTCGGATATCGCCACTTGATCTAACGAGCGAGACACTCGATAGCCTCCGCCTGGACCACGCGTACTAGCGACTAGATCTTTCTTGCGCAAACGAGAGAATAACTGTTCCAGATACGATAGAGATATTTCCTGTCGAGTAGAAATCTCAGCCAGGGATACTGGCCCATTTTGGGCGTGCAGCGCTAGATCCAGCATTGCAGTTACCGCGTAGCGTCCCTTTGTGGTCAGTTTCATATGCAAGCAACCTCTTTCATACGGCTTAGCTTCTCATAACCTAGTATTTTAGTCAAGTATTGCTAACCCACTTAACAGCAGATCTCGATTAGCTGTTTTCGGTGCCAGTACGGGCGCTGGCGTCATTGCGAGCACCTTGTGAAGACGCGTTTTTTAGTTGATCAATTGCCTCTTTCATCTCCGCGAGTTGATCACGTAGATCTTGTAGTTCTAAGTCGCGATCTTCCAACATATCAGGCGTAACGCCATAGGCGTCAAACATGTGTTCAACAGCCTTTTTCTCATTGGATTCTTTAACGAGTTCTAAACAGTTGTCGTCAGCCGATGGGCACCTTACGATACGCCCTGGGATCCCTACGACCGTTGCACCCTTTGGTACAGCATCGATAATCACAGCATTTGAGCCTACGCGCGCTTTATCTCCCACTACAAATGGGCCAAGGATTTTAGCGCCGGCGCCTACCACGACACCGTTGCCCAGAGTCGGGTGACGTTTACCTTCATTAAGATCACGACCACCTAGGGTCACACCCTGATAGAGCGTTACATCGTCACCAATTTCGGCCGTCTCACCAATGACCACACCAGTGCCATGATCAACGAAGAATCGCCGACCAATTTTTGCACCAGGGTGAATTTCGATACCCGTAAGCCAACGAGCAATATTGCCAAGAAAGCGCGCTGGCCAGCGCAAATTGCGCTTCCAAAGCCCATGATTAAGTCGATGAAACAAAATAGCGTGTACACCGGAATAGCAAGTTAATACGTCAAATACGTTACGAGCGGCTGGATCCCTGTCGAATACACAGGTCACGTCTTCTTTAAGCAGCTTCCACATAATTGTTCCCCCACTCACTCATACTTCTATTCCTGATCAGTTTACTTGGTTATTCAAAATATTTCCTATACCACTTCGATCACGACTGTTTTTCCTTGGGTGGCCGCGGATTCTCCGTGGCTGCCAAAATGCCCCGTAAGATGTTGATTTCATTGTCTGTAGGTCGGTTTCGCTCAAAATAACTCTGAATCCGGCGCATGAGCCGCCTTGGGTTAGCTGGATCATGAAAACCGGTATTGATCATGACCCGCTCCAAATGCGTAAAGAAATGCTGCATCGCCTCCCCTGTTGCAGGCTCTAATTCTGAAGTGGGCGCTGTTGATATGGAATTCAAGGCCATAGCGCACTCATAGGCCACGACCTGCACAGCACTACCCAAATTTAATGAGCTGAAATCGGGGTTTATCGGAATTTGCAACAATGCAGAGCACTGATCAAGCTCTTCGTTGCTTAGACCTGTTCTTTCTCGACCAAACACCAAGGCGACGGTCTGATCCAACGCATTGTTATGTTGTTCGCCCAGGGATGTTGCGACATCCCTGCACGCTTGCAGCGGAACAGAGATCTGTCGTTGCCGAGCACTGGTGCCGATTACCGCGTGGCAATCTGCCACTGCATCGGCCAAATGCTCAAAACGAGCAGCATTTTCGAGCACATCATCAGCGCCGGAGGCGCGGACAATGGCATCCTTTTTCTTAGGCGAACAGGTATCCACCAACCGCAAGGTTGTAAAACCCATATTCTTGATGGCCCGAGCCGACGCACCAATATTGCCCGCGTGTGTTGTGCCCACGAGAACAAATACTAAATTTAATGCCATTAGGCCCTCTCATAACCGATAGCGGGCCCACCTCGAATGTTCAAACCAATTACAATAGGCGCCCAATAAGTAAACGACTATAACAGCGCCATGCACCCGATGCTTAACATTGGTATCCGAGCCGCTCGAGCAGCTGGCAATGTGATTGCCCGTAAAATTGATCGTATCGACTCAGTCAAGATTGATCGCAAACAACGCAGTGATTTTGTCACCGATGTGGACCAAGAAGCTGAAAGTGAGATTATTGGAATCCTCAAAAAAGCATTCCCTGATCACAGCGTCCTCGGCGAGGAGTCTGGCCAACTTGGCGCTAATGACAGCGACTTTCGTTGGATAATCGACCCACTGGATGGCACCTCAAACTTTATCCATGGCGTGCCGCACATGTGTGTATCGATTGCACTTGAACACAAAGGCAGGCTTGATCAAGCCGTTATCTATGACCCACTTCGGCAGGAGCTGTTTACTGCAAGTCGGGGCGAAGGGGCGTGGCTAGACAACAAACGCTTACGCGTGAGTAAAAGCTCGGTGATGGATGCCACACTGCTAGGTCACAACCACCCTTACCGTCCAGGCGTTGATCTAAAATTTCATCTTGCATTTTTACAGCACGTAACTGAATCAGCTGGCGCAATACGGCGCACTGGATCTGCTGCGCTTGATTTGGCTTACTTGGCTGCCGGGCGCATGGATGGTGTTTGGGCTTTCGGTATGCAACCGTGGGATATTGCAGCAGGTGCACTAATAGTACGAGAAGCTGGCGGTTTGATCAACGACGCCGACGGCAGTGACAAGTGGATGCAATCGGGCAATGTGATAGCCGGCAATCCGAAGGTTCAGGATATGTTGATGCGCGGGTATCGAGACATTAAAAAAGTGACGACAGCGTAGCTACTTTCGCAATGACCTTAACGGTGCCTGCTACGAGTCGCGCGCAGAGGTCGCAAGCTGATGCCATTTAATGGCCGAGACTGCAATGCACCCATTTGTGCAGCAAGGCTATACCATCTAGCCGCATCCTCAGCGGCACTATTGGCTAGCGCGGGCACTATGGCTAAAGCCTGAGCCTCTTTTGCAAACTGCTGCGCCATGGCCAATCCAGCAAGCGCATCACCTTTAGTTGCTTTCGCCTCCAAGGATTGTGCAGGAAGTTTCTCCAGCTCCTTAACTTGCTTGCTTAACTCGGCTGAAGTGCTTGTATCACCAAGTCCATTGGCCAGTGCGGGCGCTTGTACAGTTAAAACGGCACATGCCATCACTGCAGCAGCAAATAAGGACTTAAGTCGGTGTTGTAACATCACTTTGACAATCTCGCTTGACGTCGGCCTATGCGGCGAAACAATACTCATTGTGGTAGATCCGAATAGTCAAAATAAATCCGATCACTCCAGGCGTTCCAACCAAGCGCGTTAGACGCGCGTATCCGCCAGAAATGCTGCGGGCTGCTGTTCAAACTCAATCCCTGAGGTTGCACACTGCATATACCAGCATTGCAAATGTCCGCAGCCGCGTAAGACGCCTCA
>CALGND010000170.1 GCA_937958675.1 uncultured Granulosicoccaceae bacterium | reverse complement strand
TTTATGCGAGCTGGCGGCATCATGACAATACTGTTTATGGTGGTGAGTTTGACTATGCTTAATCTTTTCTTCTAAACACAGTACTTTGTTGGGCTAAGCTCACTTAGCAATAACGTCAGCTGTCATTCCCGATATCCCACTTAGCTCAATATAATTACTCAATGGTGATTCATTCGATCACGCCTGGTTCACACCCCTATCGATATCCTGTCTCCACACTCTGTTTACATTACTTTGGCACTACAAGGATATTCAAATGAACAAACGAACAATGCTCAAAACTGCTTTTCTGGCAGCTAGTTTTTTAACGGTTTCGGCGTGCTCTACTACCGGCGGTGCCTATAAAGATACTTCAGCGGTCAAAGCACCAAGTAGCGACATCGTAGATACCGCTGTTGCAGCAGGCAGTTTTAATACCTTAGTAGCAGCTGTCAAAGCTGCTGGGCTAGTGGACACTCTCAAAGGCGAAGGCCCATTCACTGTGTTTGCACCCACAGATGACGCGTTCGCAGCACTTCCTGCAGGCACGGTTGAATCTTTACTCGAACCTGCCAACAAAGCACAGCTACAAGCTATTCTTACCTACCACGTTATACCAGGCAAAGTAATGGCTGCTGATATCGCGGGCAAGACAATGAGTGTTGATACCGTTAACGGCAAAGCAATTAATGTAGATGCAAGCGATGGTGTGATGATCAACGATGCCACTGTTACCACCGCGGATGTCGCCGCCAGCAATGGTGTTATTCACGTCATTGATAAGGTTTTATTACCGTAAACCCAATAGAAATACTCGGGTAGTGGTTCTGAATTAAATTATCAGACTCTAATGCCTACACACCAAGACATGTTTAACTCCACATCGATAATCGATAAACAGTTTTTTTACCGATGTGGATAAATTAGCGGTAGTTGTTAAGAACGACCATGATCAACAGTTGATCTCACGTTTGTTAGTGACACGCAACTACCGCTTATTCGATCATTGCACATCGCTTTGCGCATCTGACGAAAAATTCGAGTCAATTATTATCTGTCACCGAAGATCAAAACAAGCACCAGCTCCATGCTTGCCTAATGCTGGTTACACTTCTAGAATAATTGTCCTGTCAGATCGCGCAGAAGAAAAAACCATAGTCGATGCCTTAGCTTCAGGCGCTCATCATTATATTGATCTTCGAGCTACTGAACGCGTATTGGAAGCCCGAATTGATGCCGCGCTAAGATCTCATCCGCAACACGAAAGCCTCACCCTTCATGTTGCACCCTTTACCTTCAAAGTCGATAATCGCACAGCGTATTATGGTGAACAGAAAATAGACTTGACTCCTCGAGAGTTTGAATTAGCTCACTACCTGTTTTCCAATAGAAGCAGATTCGTTTCTGAATCAGAGCTCATGATAAGTGTTTGGACACTCCCGCCGTCGTTGGATACAAGACGCATAGATACGCTGATAAGCAGAATCAAGAGAAAAATGAACTTGAATACTGCTCAATCAAAGTGGAAGTTAGTTAGGATGCGCAATCAGGGTTATCAAGTTCGTTGCTAGCGCTCAGGAGAGGAGATAAATCCCGGATCAAGCCTGGGACGACGATAATGATTTACCCCGGACAGAAGAAATGAGGAAGATGCCGCACTATCAAGTCGATGGTGGCAATAGACGCAACAACTGATTACAACCACCCGAGGGGGTTAGATGGATCAACGCCATCCATAAACGGTTTTTTACGATCAGCGTTGGTCATTTGATAAACCAAACCAACCCAGTTGCCCACTAAGGCTTCACCACTATCGTGCCAGCTATTATGCAAACGCGGCAAGAGCTGTGGCTCTGGAAAAACCGGCACTTCAGCACCATCATTCATTGCTGAGCGCAAATGCAATTCGTACTCATGCAATAGTGCTTGGCTAAACGTATCAAAATAATTGGCAGGAAACGGTGGGTAGCTGACTAAATCGCCGGACACAAAGCGCCCTACCTCTCGCTTGTATTCTTTCATCAAACTGATTTGATCGTATTCAGGATGGCCTTGAAAAAACACCATCCTAAAACCATCGTTACTCACTGCCATTTGCACCCCAGACTCCTGGCTCTCTATCAATACATGTAAGCCGGCCTGTTCTAGTTGTGCTCGAGTGACCACATTAAAACGGGATTGTGGCACATCTAGAATAGTATTGGTATCGTGAACCAAGGGATGGGTAGGGTCGGTGACTTCATGCTTGAAAACGCCCCAGGTTTTACTTTGTAAGCTTTGACGTTGCACACCATAGCGGCCCAAAAAAACCGCATGAGATGCCAAGCAACTACACAAAGTGGATGTGACATTGTCGTAGGCCCAATCAACGACTTCTTTTAGCGGCTCCCAGAATACCTCTTTAGACAAATCAGCTTCGGTAACATTCGCGCCACTAATAATTAAGGCATCAAGCCCAGCCTCTTTG
The DNA here is from genome assembly GCA_937958675.1 of uncultured Granulosicoccaceae bacterium. GTDB lineage: Bacteria > Pseudomonadota > Gammaproteobacteria > Granulosicoccales > Granulosicoccaceae > Granulosicoccus. The sequence goes on along the minus strand of CALGND010000170.1, from coordinate 3,251 downwards.
ATTTTATCTAGTGGTTCGTAGTAGCGTTTAATATGATCGCGCGCCGTATCTGAGCGCGGAATTTCATCCAGCGTAAATGGATGGATATGAAACTGACTGATCGGATTACTCGAACCCACCAATCTAAAAAATTGTCGCTCAGTGGCAGCAAGGGCTGCATCGGGCATCATGTTGAGTAAACCCACATGCAAAGGGCGAATATCCTGCTGATTAGCACGTTCTGGTGTTAGAACATGATAGCCCTCTTGCCGCAGGCGCTCATAGCTCGGCAAATCACTGTGAGCTACAATTGGCATTAGTCGAGTGCCTTGGTAATGAGCTCGACAAACTCATCAGCGGTTTCCACCGCCAAAGCATCACGAGCCGATACGGTGTAACCATATTGCTCGGCAAGCGCTTTATAGCGCGGTACTCTGGATCTAAATAACTTTGGGAATACCCACGTGACAAAGTCTGATGGATCTATCTGCGTAACATAAGAAATGTTCTTTTCCTGTTGATAGGCCTGAAGCTGTTCATCTAAAAACGGCTCCCGGTAGTACAGCGGCTTTGGGTCTCGGGCGGCTCGCTCTATTAAAAATTCCTGATCGCTAGAATCCGCTTCGATATAAATAAACACGGTTTGCTCAGCGAGCTGCTCAAATACCTTGGCATCATCGATTTCACAAAAACTACCACTGGCATCGTTTAGAAAATTATTGTATCCGTAGATAGTTCGCGCTTTTTCTACAAACGAAGGCACATCCAGCATGGCTGCAACTTCTGCATCCAGATGAAGCTGTTGACGCCGTTTAAATTCAGGTAATGGCAAACCACCCTGCTCAGGGTTACCCAGCATTCCTAAAAATGAAGATAGCGGTTTAAGATTATCGAAGGTGATGTTATTACCAATATAAATGGAATCCGTGCGCAATAGCTCGCGCAGAAACGGCACCTGATTGGCTTGCAACTTAATATTATCCAGAATTGGCTCGTCGAGGTAACGAGTACCAATACGGTAATCTACTGAGTAGTGAAACCAGTTTTCGTCACGCATTATGTTTGCCAAACGGGTTTTACCCACACCTGACATACCTAAGAGTGTTACGCGCTTATTGGGACTATCCAAAAACGCTTGCGCAGATGTTCGCATTATTCTGTTCGCATTACTCGTGTTGCATTACTTAGTGCAACATATGTTGTGCAGATTAGATCTGCGAATTAAAGGTGTCACATGCCTGCGCATCGCCCGACTCTAAACCTTTATATAACCAAGTTTGGCGTTGCTGTGAAGAACCATGCGTAAATCCATCAGGATGAACGCGACGACCTGCGTTACGCATCAGTGCATCATCTCCAATCTGTGCAGCAGCATTCATTCCCTCTTCTAGATCACCTGGCTCCAAAAGCTGGCGATCCTTATGAGCATGGTGTGCCCAAACGCCAGCATAACAATCCGCTTGCAGCTCAGTACGTACCGATAATGCATTGGCTTGTATTTTTGGCACTTGACGCTGCTTCTTCTGTACAGCCATTGAAACACCCAATAGATTTTGTACGTGGTGACCCACCTCGTGTGCGAGAACATAGGCTTGAGCAAAATCACCGCCTGCCTTCATTTGCTCTTGCAGCGTACGGAAGAAACCTAGATCAATATAGACTTTGGAATCACCTGGGCAGTAAAAAGGCCCAGCTGCTGATGATGTAAAACCACACGCAGAATTAACCCCATCTTCAAATAACACAACCTTAGGCACTTGATAGCGTTGCCCTGCTTGTTGAAATAACTTTGTCCAGACATCTTCCGTATCAGCCAATATGGCGGATATAAATTGCCCAGCCTCATCGTTATCGCGAACACCACTAGTTTGAGACAAAGGCGGAGCGAGTTGCCCCGAACCAATACCACCGCCCAAGGAGCCACCTAGGCCACCAGCGCTACCACCACCAGTAAAGGCCGTGAGCAAGTCTTGTCCAAAAAACAGGCTGGCCAGCAACAACAAGATTGCACCACCACCACCGATTTTCATACCACCACCACGGCGTGCACCGCGGCCTCGGGCGCTCGTGTTCATGCCACGCCTATCTTCGATATTTTGGCTACGACGGCCTCGTTTCCAACGCATTTACTGACTCCTGAAATCTGTACCGGTTGCGACCGGCCCTGTGCTACATTCTCGCACGATCCACCATCGGGTTAAAACCACAACACGCAAATTATGGCTCGTAAAACCAACCCAAAATTGATCGATTCGCATGTTCACAGCGATGATTCTCGCTTAAGTGACGATTTTCCGGCTGTTATGGCGCGAGCGCGAGCAGCAGGCGTGATTGGCCAAGTAATCCCCGCGGTCACAAGGGAGCACTGGCCCCGAATAAAAGAATATGTGGCTAAACATAAGGATTTATACGCTTGCTATGGCCTACACCCTTGCTTTATGGCACAGCATCAAGCCGAAGATCTCCAAACGCTGCCATTGTGGCTTGGCAAAGAGCGGCCCGTAGCGGTTGGTGAATGTGGCCTGGACTACTCACTTGCGGACGTTAACAAAAGTGAACAGCAAACTTTTTTTGGCGCTCAGCTGGCAATGGCTAGAGAATTTCGTCTGCCTATCGTTGTGCACGCCCATCGAGCGGTGGAGGACGTTATCCGTTTGATCAAAGCCTCGGGTCATAACCGAGGTATGGTGCATAGCTTTAATGGCTCATTACAACAAGCTCATCGATTGATCGATTTGGGCTTTATGATGAGTTTTGGAGGGGCCGCGACCTACGAACGAGCCACTAAGCTGCGGGCTGTTTTCGAAGCGCTACCACTGGATAGCATATTGCTTGAAACCGATGCACCTGATCAGCCTGATGCCACACACGCCAAGCAACGCAATGAACCCGCTTATTTGTTTGATGTGTGGGAGGCGTTAAGTGAGCTACGCATCGAAACCGCCAACAAGGTGGCTAAAACCACTACTACCAATGCAAAGCGATTGTTTGGTATCTGACTACGACAAACGCCTACTGTATACATGCTTGCATCAGCTTTTAGCAGGCTACCGCTTTGTGCCACAAGCAGGTGATTTGCAGGGACGCCGTGAACCCGTCCGTGGGGGCTTCGCAGCCGCATCCCTGCGGCTGAGACCCTGAAAATCACCTACTTGCGTCACTGGTCGCTACTTCTGATATTGGTTATCCGTGTTGCAGCTGACGCCTAAACTTATAAGATTTTTTGCAGGCCGCTTTGTGCCTCATGCAGGCGATTTACAGGGACGCCATAA
>CALGND010000169.1 GCA_937958675.1 uncultured Granulosicoccaceae bacterium | reverse complement strand
AAGGGTCCTCGCCCTTATCAGCACTCGCACTCTGTATTTCTTGCTCAGCACTATACGAAGCTATTTCCCGACGATCTATTGCTGCATACAAGGCAACTAACAGCGTCGATACACCAAGTGCCGCTACCTCATTAAGGTTTTCAACAATGATTGCCCAGACCGGACTAGCGATAGAGCCTTCGTTTAACCAAACCAAATCCCATGGCCAATACGCGACTTTAAAACTAACAAGCGCCATTACACCAGCAATAAATACCAGCACCATACCAGCGAGTATAAGGACTAAAGAAGGCTTATTTTTGTCGGACAAATTTGGCACGCAGATCTCAGCCAGTTGTGAGGGGATCTAAAAGGACCCCTCTAACAATAGAAATATTCTCTAGTGTGTTATCGACGCCCGCTGTAACTACTTAATGAGAACTAGTTCAAGGCCTGTATACACAACTTCACGCCTACCAAGACAAGCGTGAACCAATTCTCACAGCCTCAATAAAACCACGACGCATTAACACAAATCCCTACAGAAACGGCTCTTTCAGCCGTTTCCACTAGCTGGCGTAGCCCGAAATCGTCCGTTTTAACTTAGCAAGGGAACTAGTAAATGAAATACCAAATCAAGAATATCTGTGTGGGACTATTCACATTGGCTGTTAGCAGCAGCGCGATCGCAGAAGAAGCAATTAGACTAAATTTTGGTGTTTATAGTTCTAACAAGCCTTCTGCGATGGTAAAGGTATTCAAGCCAACACTTAAAGAACTAGAAAGCAGGATGTCGTCCAAGCTCGGACGAGAAGTCGATATCCGTATGCAAATCGCTAAGGACTACGATCAGGGTATTTCACATTTAACTTCCGGCAAGGTTGATTTCTCACGATTCGGCCCAGCTTCTTATCTTGAAGCTAAGCGCATGAACAAAGATATCAAAATCGTTGCAATGGAAAGCAAAAATTCTAGCAAAGTATTTTACGGTGTTATCGCAGTACATAGCGACAGTGATATTAAACAACCCAGCGATGTAATAAATCGATCTTTCGCCTTTGGCGATGAAGGTTCAACTATTGGTCGCTTCTTGTCACAGCGCTTCCTACAAGAAAACAATATTCTTGCAGAAGATCTTAGCACTTACGAATACCTAGGCCGCCACGACAAAGTGGGTACCGCAGTAGGCGCAGGAGACTTTGATGCAGGCGCGTTGAACGAAAGCACATTCAAGAAACTAGTGGAAAAAGGCGAGCCAATTCGCGAATTAGTGCGCTTTCCAAATGTAACAAAGCCATGGATAGCCCGCTCTGGCCTCGATCCAATTGTGTTCTCTGCATTAAAGCAGTCGCTACTTGAACTCAAAAACGAAAAGGCACTTAAAGGTTTAAAAACAGATGGTTTTCTAGAAGGATCCGACTCTGACTATGCTCAGATTCGTGCTGCAATGGAAAACAACTACATGTTCTTTGAAGAACGCAAGGAACAAAACATCGCCAAGGTTATGCCGACTGCTGACGAATCAACAAAGAGCATGAAGGCCGACGTAGCCTCAACCATCAATACTACAGCGACTATTGCAACGCCAGATGTTACACCAGCACCCACGATTACACAGTCTCCAACAACTGTACCAACTGTGACGCCTACGTACATCGCGCCAAACTACGCACAGGCGAATGGAAAGAGCATCACTATCAACATCACGTTGCCACCGAGTGTGCTTTCTGAGCAACAAGCTGCAAGCAATGGCCCTCAACACTTAACTATTAATCTAGTTATTCCAGAGGCCACTAAAGGCGTGCAGGAAGCACTGAAGTCCGCCGAAGCAGGCGAACTTTAAATTTCGAACTAATTAATATCATTGCTCAATAACAACGGAAAAACACAAGGTGTTTGGAAAGTTATTTAAAAACTGGCCTTTGCGGCGACAGATATTCCTGCTAACAGGTTGCACCATCATGATGGTGGGATTGATGGCTGCAGAGTTTGCGCGCAACCAAGAATCAGCAAGCTTTAAAAGGAACTTCAACTACCAGACTCAAAAGCTGGTGTCGATGCTCTCTGCTACGTCTCTTGATGCAATCTTGAGTGAAGATAGACCTGTTCTCGAGACCATCATCAAACAGTTGGTTGAAAATGATAGTGATGTTGAAGCAGTTACGATTCTTAACGAAAACGACGAAATCCTCAATTCATGGTCCAAGAAAGGATCTACAACCAGTGTTTCCGAGCGTATCGATTTTTCACACGATGTACTAGTGGAAGGCGAATCGTTTGGAAAAATTGCGGTGTCGTGGAACGTCGCCAAACAAACTGCTGAAATTGAGGCCCACGTTAAAAAATTATATCTCTACGGTATTGGCATATCTGCACTACTTGCACTTGTAGTTATCGGCCTGATTAATCAAATTGTTGTCAAGCCAATCAATGCTATCGATCAACAATTGCAATTGCTCCAACAAAACAAAGCCACCGGCGAGTTTAAGCTCCAAGCCGCAAAAGAACTGGTTAACCTTGGCGATAGCGTCAATGAGCTCGGTAGTACGCTCGAGCTGCGCAAACGTCGCGAAACTCAATTGGAAGAAGCATCTCGCGCTAAATCGGAATTCTTGGCTAACATGAGCCATGAGCTACGTACGCCTATGAATGGTGTGTTGGGTATGTTGGCTTTACTGAAAGAGACGCAACTTAACCCAGAACAATCAGATCAAATAAAGGTTGCGACCTCTTCTGGACGCAGTCTCTTGAAATTGATCAATGACATACTTGATTTCTCAAAAGTCGAAGCTGGCAAACTTGAGTATGAATCAATTCCGTTTTGCTTGGAGCAGCTAGTAGAGGATTCCGCTGATGTTATGGCTGAACAGGCCCATCGCAAAAATCTTGAACTTATTAGCCACATCGATCCAAATGTACAACAAGAACTCATCGGTGATCCAACTCGGATAAGTCAAGTACTGACAAACCTAGCCAGCAATGCCGTTAAATTTACTGATGTAGGCGAGATTCAGATATTAGTAGAAGCAAGCAATATAGATGATGCTCAGCTCAGTGTGCGTTTTAGTATCAGCGATACTGGGGTAGGTATTGCGGAAGATAAAATCCATTCGATCTTTGATTCCTTTGCACAAGCGGATGGATCAACAACACGCAAATACGGCGGCACTGGGCTTGGACTAGCCATTAGTCGTCGCTTCATAGAAGGAATGGGCGGCAAAATTGGCGCTACATCAAAACCAGGCAAAGGCAGTACTTTCTGGTTTGAGCTACCGCTGCAAAAAACAGAAGATACCACCCTCATTGCACAAGAAATCCCAGCACTTAAAAATGTTAAGTGTTTGCTTCTGGAAACAAACCCAAGCTCACAAGAATATTTACACGAGTTACTTAGCGCGCAAAGCATGCGCGTTGACTGCCATTCTAGCGGTAATAGTGCGTTGCAGCTTCTGCGTGATGCTGAGCTTAATAATCAACCATATGATTTTATCCTGTTTAACAGTCAATTAAGCGATATGCCTGGTGATGTATTTGCCAGATGTGTAGACGGCGACCCTGCGTTCGATCAAACAAAGTTAGTGTCGATGACCTATGTAACGCACACTATTCCGGAGCTCTATCCACACAAAAATCCACGCATTTCAGCTCAAGTAAGCAAACCGATAAAACGATCGGAGCTACTGAGAATAATCTCGGCAGTTGCTACTGGGCAACAACTCACCGACGTCGTTAACTCAACCGTTGATAAAGAACAATTAGAAGCTTATGCCGGCATCAACATTCTGGTAGTCGAGGACAACGCCGTCAATCAAGAAGTAGCGCTTGGCATGTTGAACAAAATCGGTTTTCAGGCCGAAGTTGCAGACAATGGCCAAGAAGGCTTGGATGCGCTAACGAACGGCAACTTTGATCTAGTGTTGATGGATTGCCAAATGCCTGTTCTAGATGGTTATGCAGCCACTGCCGCAATTCGCAAATTTGAAGGTGATTCACGGCATACACCCATAATCGCCTTAACAGCAAACGCTATGACAGGCGACGCAGAGAAATGCCTTGCTTCCGGTATGGATGACTATCTCTCCAAACCGTTTGAACCCGATGCCTTAGAAGAGAAGTTAATCTTTTGGCTTTCCACCCGATTAAGCGAGTTGATGGATGAATCATCAACAAAGCTTGCAGCATAAGGCGGGAAGAGACAATGAATAAACTACCCATGACTTGCAAACTGTTTAAGATAATCATCGCGTCAATCGCGCTGTTCATCGCTTTACCCACGTCTTACGCTTTTGCAATACCCTCACCGGATCTGGTAATTAACTTATCAGCCAGCGTGGCGCAGCTTCTAGGATTGTTCAGTGTCATTTTCGGTGGCTTCGCACTTAAAGGCAAAGGCAGTAAAAAGGCAGGTAAGCGATCTGGGCTGGGTAAGCTTGGTGGCGTATTGCTTGGGGGAATAGCTATCGCATTGTTGGCATCGGTTGCCGCAAACATTCTGCAATACACCGCTACCATCGATGCTAAAAATGCTCGCCTGCAAACCAACCTTGTTAGAAAATCAGTTGAGAATGGTTCAGCAGTTGGTGACACCAGCTTAAAAACACTGTCGTTTAGTGAGCAGCTATCACATCCGCAAGGTATCAGTACTGAGACCTTAGCGGGCTGGCTAGACAGTGGCGAGCCGATTAATATTATTGACGTGCGCGAAAATGAGGAATTCGAAGTGGGTGCCATAGAAGGCGCAGCACACTTGCGCTATCCTGACGTGCTCGCGCAGTCTTCATTAATCCCTGAAGGCAGCAACACCCTATTCCTATGCTATTCAGGCAATCGCAGCTCAGAGCTATGCACCGAATTTACCAAGCAAGGTAAATCATGTAATTTTATGATGGGTGGCTACGAAAAATGGATGACAGAATCACGCCCAATGTCGTCAAAATTCGAATTATCGATAGAAGAGCTTCGAGCGCTTCCAGACTTTAAAAACAAAGATACACTTCTCGACACACCGGATGTACACGAATTAGTACAAAACGAGCAAGCCGAATTTATTGACTTACGCTACCCAGCTGATTTTGGCAAAGGCCATCTGCCTGGTGCGCATAACATCACAATGAGAGCGCTGACTAGCGCAACATTAGCCGAGCGCATTAAAGCGTTACCTGATAAGCCTTTGATTGCAGCGTGTTACGATAAGCGAAGCTGTTTTTTCTCGCAACTAATTGGCTTACGCCTTGAGCGAGCTGGTAAAGATTACCGCGGACGCTACACAGTGCCACACGAATACTTCGTCGCTAGCGGATCAAGCGATCGCGCCCATGTTTCGGCCTGGAAGGCGTCTCAAGAGCAAGTCACACTGGCAAGTTACGTAGTCGATCCATTACGTTCATTATTGGGTTGGATGGTCACTCATCTTGGCCACTACGCATTTGCACTTTTAGCGGTTGTCTTGATGGTGCGATTAGTATTGCTACCACTGTCACTAAAAGCTGAACGCGACACGATGGTACAAAAATCATTGAGCGATCAAGTCGCTGCACTAAAAGAAGAACTTGGTGAGCACCCACGTGCACAAGCTAAGGCTACGATGCAACTGTACAAAAAGTACAAAATCAGGCCTGTCATCAACGCCTTAACATCAATTTTTCAGTTGAGCTTTATGTTGCTGTTTTTCTCAGCAGTGAATCTCTCAGCACCTGCATGGGCTCATAGCTTCTTGTGGCTGGATTCAGCAGCACTTCCGGATCCAATATTGTTATTACCCGTTATCGCAAGCGCATTGTTTGTAGGCGTTTTATGGTCACAAAGCCCTCCAAAAACAAGGCTCAAAAAGATGCTATTCGCACTTGGTGGCATTGCACTCTTTTGGCTGTTACAGGGCCTGGGCGCGGCGGTAAATCTATACCTAGCTATTAGCATGGCATTTTTAATTGGTCAAAATGCATTATTTGCACGCTTAGGCGCACATTTTGGATGGGCAGATGCAGGCAAAGATAAAACTAACAGCATTGAAGATACAGGTTTAATACCACTATCGCAGGCACACTATTTACCCGAATCTACTGGTAAGAAAGCAGCTCGTTTGGGCATTTTGATAGAAGAAGGGTTTAACGTGCCAGATGGGTTCGTGTTTACTAGCGCAATTACTAACCGAACACGAAGCTCAAAATCTACTGGCGAGCTATTAAGCAAAGGTGAAACCGCTAAGCTTAATAAAATGTGGCGTAAGCTTAAATGCAAAAACGTCGCGGTTCGAAGCTCTGGCGCCAACGAAGATGGTGCTGACAACAGTTTTGCGGGTGTTTACGACTCAATTCTTAACATCAAACGCGATGGCTTGTTAAAAGCAGTTAGCGATGTATACGCAAGCCTAAGTTCTGATCGCTCAGATTCATATTCCTCACACACCGATGCAAAAGCAGATTTTGGTGACGTAGACCAAGGTGGTGTATTAATACAGAAAATGGTTCCTGCTGAATATGCTGGTGTGATGTTTACCGAACATCCTAACAGTGCA
>CALGND010000168.1 GCA_937958675.1 uncultured Granulosicoccaceae bacterium | reverse complement strand
TCCTGACTAGCTGGGCTCCAGTTGGAATCGACTATCGGTAACATCGTTGGCTTGGTAACTTGCTTAACTTAGATTTAGCTCAAGTCTAGTTGTCTTCTGGCAATGCTGCGAGCTCGGCAAGCATTATGGGTTTGATCGGTGGGCGAATTCGATAGTAACCCACTTCCTGCATTGATACGGATCGTTCTTTGGCGATGATCTCACTAACTGTTAATCCGCAATAGCGGCCTTGGCATGGCCCCATTCCAGGTCGCCCAAATGCCTTTGTTTGATTAGGCCCTGCACACCCCATCTCCACAAACTGCCTAATATCACCCGCTGTCACTTCTTCACAGCGACATACAATGGTGTCGTCAGATGGAATAAGAAACTCAGCAGATGGGGCATAGAGCTTGTCGATAAAGGGCCTTGCCGACTGCAGAGGCAAAAGCGCTTTAAGTGTGCGTTCTTTTTTAGTCGATATTGCTGATATGTTATCAGCTTGAAGAATCGTAGCTACCGAGTAAGCTGCCAGCTCGCCTTGTAGCTTAGATGCCTCCGCACCATAAATGCCTCCACCATCACCGGCTATTTGCAACCAAGGCAACTCTGTTTGAGTGATGTCATGGCGTTGCGGATGCCAACAACGTTGCACAGCATGCCAGTCATGCATCAATCCTAATTGTCGACTAATTTGAACATTAGGCACCACGCCATTATGAATGGCTAAAATTGAGCAATCTAGCTCGTGCTTACGGCCCTGAGAGTTAAAGCGCAAGCCCGCTAATTGCGAATCGCCCATAGCCTCAAGATCAGTTGCATAGCGATAACGCTTGATCTTTCGTTTGCGCATCTCAAAAAGTAAGCCAATCCCATCTCGTAGTAATTCACCTGCCTGCAACATCCCTAACAAACTTGTTATTGAACGAACACCATTAGAACGCGGCGTGGTATCCACCAAGGCGCTAAGCTCACCGCCCGCTTTTAGTAGCTGAATTGCCAAGAGATAAAGCAAGGGACCGCTGCCTGCCAGCACTACCTTGCCATCAGGAACCAAACCGGAGCTCTTCAACGCGATCTGCACAGCACCTGCTGTCATCACTCCCGGCAGAGTCCACCCTGGAAACGGCATAGGACGCTCCTGCGCTCCAGTAGCAACAATAACGTGATTAGCTTTTACTGAAGTGGAACCCTCACCGCATGTGTAGTAAACAGTGCCGTCTTGATCGACTTGCCAAACTGATGCTCCGTGCACCCACTTTACCGAGCTGCTCGCGTTATCGATGGGCAGCAACGCTTTGCCCTTGGTGTACGATGTGCCCAATAACCCACGTAGTGTTTCTGAGCTACTGCCAATAGCACGATATATCTGCCCACCTGATGTGGGCTGGTCATCGAGTACCACTGCATTGATATTGAGTTCGTTAACGACAGACGCCGCTGCCATACCCGCTGGACCCGCGCCAATAATGACAAGCTGCGGCTGGCTACTCATTACCCGTATTACTGCCAGTATTTCGCGCACCCTGCATGCGCATCGCAACCATCCCTTGAGCCACTACTATCTGACACGCTTGCTGATTAGGCACACCATCAATATCCATCAGACATTCAAAGCAAGTGCCCATCATGCAAAACGGAGCACGCGGTGAATTGTTTACGGGTGTTGTGCGCGTGTAGTCAATACCGTTTGCCAGCAACGCGGCTGCAACCGTATCACCTTCATACGCCGTTAACGACTTGCCTTCATATAGCCAATTAATAACGGGCTTTGTAGATGCATCAATACGTTTAAATCGAAAAGCGGTCGCCACTAAAGCTCTCCAAGTTATTCGGTTGAACATCTGCGGCTATCCATTGCGACAATAGCAAGGCATGCGCGGCTGCTAAGGTAATGCCGCTGTGGCAAGTCACCACAAACGCACCGGGGTGTGTGGTGGATTGCTGATAGATCGGAAACCCATCCGGGCTCATCACTCGTAAGGCCGCCCAGCTACGCACTGTGCGCAAATGTGCAAGTAAAGGGTAGATCTTAATTGCTCGCCGGGCAATATTTGCTAAGACATTAGTTGATGTGCCATCGTTTAAACCAACATCTTCTTTTGAGTCACCTATCTGTACCACCCCTTCGCCCACTTGGCGAATCTGCACTGAGGGATATGTCATAAACGGAGCGACACGCTCGCAAACCATGATGTGGCCTCGATTAGGCATCACAGGCACATTCATACCAACCATAGGCCCCAATGATTTATTACCTAAACCTGCGCACAATACAACTTTTTCAGATTCAATAGTGATTCCTGCACTTACAGAGAAACCGCTTTGTCGTTTTTCTATATGGCTGACTGTTTGGTTGTTTATAACTTTGCCACCATTGGCAAGAAACCCTGCGTACAGGGCGCGCAGTAAGTACAAGGGATTAACATGCCCATCCATATCAGTCCAAGTTGCACCGGTAACCGTCGGACCGATTTCTGGGATGAGTTTTTTAAGTTGGGAGTGATCGAGGTATTCAAACGGATAATCGCCGGCCAAGCCCGAGCGGATGCCATTAAGCATGTTCACACGCTCTTCTGCCTCAGTATCGCTTAAACAAAAATCCACGCCACCTTTTTGCGAATACTCCAACTGCACGCCAGTGGTTTCTTCAAGCTCACGGCTAAGCTCCGGCCAAAGCGTTGCTGACTGCCGAGTCCACTTTGCATATTGATGCATGCCGTGCCCTTTACCCTGCACCCACACCAAACCAAAATTACCTCGCGACGCCCGAAATGCCTGGTCACCTTCATCAACCACCACCACATCCTTACCCGCACGCGCCAAACCCCAGGCTATAGATAAGCCGAGAATGCCGCCGCCAATAATCGTGATCTGGGTTTGCATATTGGTGCTTGTGCCTGAGGAGTTGTGACAGAACGACCAGAGCCGCCACTGATGGGCGGCTCTGGTTTTTAGCAACGACTACTTTTTAACATTTGTCCAAATCTGCTCGTACAACTTTTGTGTGGGCTCATCACATACTTGGATAAAGCTACCCGCCGGGGCATCTGCAGGTGGATTACTTTCACGCGAGGTTTTTAGTTCTTCGGTTAGTAACTCGTTGACACCTTTCACACCGGCTGAGTACTGGGCAAAGTTTGAAACTGCGGCAATGTTTTCAGGCTCCAGCAAGAAGTCCATAAACTTAAGTGCGTTAGCACGATTTGGTGCGTCTTTTAAGAGCACGACATTATCCATCCAAACGATATAGCCTTCTTTTGGGTATGAATACTCTAGTGTTGCAAGTTCTGAGCGAGCTTTTGCACCAAAACCATTCCAGATCATGCCTGCTGCTGCGTCACCGGATACCAACACATCTTTTGCACCATCAGAATTAAACGACGCCCAGTGACCTTTGGATTCTTGCATCAAAGCGTTAAGCGCTTTTAATTGATCTCTATCAGTGCTGCACTGTGGAATACCTAAATGAATGGATGCTAGTGCAAGCACTTCACCTGACGAGTCCAGTACATTGATCTTTCCTGACAACTCAGCAGGCGGATCAAACAATACAGATGTGCTATTAATATCGCCTTTGTACACCTCAGTGTTGACAGAGAAGCTGGTTGAACCCCACTGATAAGGGATGGAATGCTTACGCCCCATATCAAATGCCACATCAACCCATTTGTCTTCAATATTGCCGCGGTTCGCAAGCTCACCTTCAGCGATTGTATCGAGCATATCTTCATTAGCTAGAATTTCTACCATGTAGTCACCTGGCACAGCAACATCATAGCTTCCTAACTTACCTGCCTTCAGTGATGCCAACATCGCTTCGTTAGAATCAAACGTATCCATCGTAACTTCAACGTCATGCTCTTTAGCAAACTTATCGAGTAGATCTTGAGGTATGTACTCAAACCAATGATAAATACTTAATGAGCCTTCAGCATGGGCAGCAGTGCTGCCCAGCCCCAACGCAACTGCAAGTGCTGCAGATGTCGTTACCGTTTTAAACATCGTTTTCATTCTTCTCTCCCAATTTATTGCTTGAATGTATTGCTCGAATTGATTACTTCATTTTATTAAACGACACAATCTGCTAGCCTTCGTGCTTTTTCTCGCCATTACGGCCAACAAAGTACGACACAGTAACAAACAGAATAGATACCAACAGCATAAGCGTCGAGATTGCCATGATGTTGGGTTTAATGCCTTGCCTTATCGCTCCGTATATCGCTGTAGGCAAAGTCTCTACACCAGCTCCCTTAACAAAATTAGTAATAATGAAATCATCTAGGGAGATGATAAAAGCCAAAAGGAACCCCGATATAATACCGGGTGCCAGCAGCGGCAGCAAAACACGCTTAAATGCTTGCCAGCGTGTAGCGTACAAGTCGAGCGCTGCTTGCTCGTAATTACTATCAATACCTTCTAGCCGCGCTGCAATGGGCAGATACGCAAAGGGAATACAAAACACCACATGAGCGATCAATATGGTGGCATAACCTGCTTTAAATCCAATCATGCTAAAGAAGATAAGCGTCGCTACCGCTGTGACGATCTCAGGCACCATGATGGGCAAGTTGAGTAATGCAAAGCTGGCCGTTTTGCCGCGCCATGCACCTGATCGCACCATGCCCACAGCCGCTGCAGTAGCAATGGTTGTAGCGCAGATAGCCGCCATTGCCGCAATAGAGACAGAATTCCAAGCAGCCTTTCGAAGCTTTGCAGCCTCTAGGCCAAAGAACACATCCTCATACCAACGCAGGCTAAAGCCACCCCATAGTGTTATCGATGGACTATCGTTAAATGAATAAATCATGACGATGACCAATGGTGTATATAACAAAAACAAACACAGCACCGCCATCGGGAAAAAACCTGGATAACGTTTTATCTGATCTAGCGCTTTTGTTTTCATCAGTGATGCAACGCTTGTTTCGATTGGCTGCTGGCATAAAAAAGCAACACCACCATTACAAGGCTTAACAACAGCATGGATGCCGCTGCACCAAACGGCCAATTACCCGCAGCACCCTTAAATTGCTCTTCAATTAGAGTACCAATCATGAAGGTTTTGGCACCGCCTAATAAGTCGGGGGCTAGAAACGCACCAAGGCTAGGCACAAATACCAGTATACAACCCGCGATAATACCGGGCTTTACAGATGGCAATACAATCCTGCGTAGGGTGGTCCAACGTCCTGCATATAGATCAGCCGATGCTTCCGACAATGAAAAGTTATAACGTTCCACTGAGGCATAGATCGGTAACACCATAAAAGGCAGATAGGAATAAAACAAACCAAGTTGCACCGCAAAGTTAGTGTTGATCATATGAATTGGGCTATCAATAATGCCAGCTTGCATTAACCAATGATTCAGTGGCCCCGTATCTCTAATCAAAAACTTCATCGATACGGTTCTGATTAACAAATTAACCCAATAAGGTACGGTGATTAAAAATAGCCAAATGTTACGTGTTTGCGGCGAACGAGTGGCAATAAAATAGGCGGTTGGAAATCCGATCACCAAACAAATTAACGTAGCCACTGCCGCTTGAACAATAGAACGCCAGAAAATATTGATGTATGTCCATTCAATTTTAGGAGGCTCATCGCCAAACAAGCCACGATCAAAAAAGAACTGATCGTAAGCGGCTAAGGAGAACTCCCACAGTACACCGCCTCTAAACTCTTTTGTCAGGAACGAGTAAACCAGCATGGTTAAAACTGGAATGACCAAGAAAAAACCGATGGTTAACCACGCCGGCAGCAGCAGCGGCTTACGCAATCCGCCAAAGCTACTCTTTTCGACCAAACCGCTCATGATTCAGGCAAAAAACGACAAGAGGATTCGTCGATATGCAGGCCAACACGCTGCCCAACTTCAACTACTGGGCCATCGTTATCTGCGTTTTGAGTTCGCACGCTTAATGTTTGTTGGTCGTCTAACTTAAACAGGAGTTGGGTGTCGGTACCTAGATACACAATGCCATCGACAACACCTTCTAAGTTCGCGCTTTCATCTGCATTAGATAAACGGATACGTTCAGGGCGTATGCACAGCTCTCCCTGATCACCTTCAGAGACACTCTCTTTACCGGGTATGGCAATCGATATGCTGTCGGTTAGTTTGCATCGCATCGTGTGGATATCACTACTTAACACCGTCGTAGGGATTAGATTACTTTCGCCTATAAAGTCCGCAACAAACCGATTTCTAGGTTCTTGATATATCTGTGTAGCGGTGCCCAGTTGTTGCAATTCGCCTTGCGACATTACCGCAATCCTGTCGGACATCGTCAGCGCTTCCTCTTGATCATGGGTGACGAATATAAAGGTGATGCCTGCATTTTCTTGTATTTGTTTTAACTCTAGGCGCATTGCTTTACGTAGTTTTAAATCAAGCGCAGATAAGGGTTCATCTAATAGCAGCACTTCTGGCTGCGGAGCTAGTGCACGCGCTAAGGCCACTCGCTGTTGCTGGCCACCGGATAATTGCCCAGGTTTGCGATCAGCGTATTCGCCGAGTTGCACTAGCTCCAGCATTTCATGCGTACGTTGCTTGATCTGATTTTTATCTTTGCCTTGCATCTCTAGGCCAAAGCCGACGTTGTCGGCAACACTCATGTGAGGGAACAAAGAATAGTTCTGGAACACCGTATTAACAGGGCGTTTATTTGCAGGGAGATCAGCGATATTTTTACCGTGCAGGAACAGGGTGCCAGCCGTTATAGCTTCAAAGCCTGCAATAATGCGAAGAAGTGTAGTTTTGCCACACCCAGAGGGGCCAAGCAGTGTGAAAAATTCGTTATCGTTAATCGATAGCGATACATCCTTCAAAGCTTCAACTGATCCGTAATTTTTAAAAAGCGAATTAGCAGCAACCGCTACATTTTCTTGGTGATGCTCTGTCATACTAGGCCTTCAGTAACCAGCTCAGCCTGCACAGCCTCTATGCTTTGCTTTAACACATCCCCTATTTCAGTGATTTGCTCTAGGGTGAGTATCAGTGGTGGTGACAGCACGATCATATGCCCAAGTGGCCTTATCATCAAACCGCGCTCTTGTGCTTTAAGTGATACCCGCATGCCTATTTTTACGTCTTCATCAAAAGCCTGTTTGGTATCAAGGTTTTGGACAAATTCGATACCAACCATAAAGTGGCTACCACGAACATCGCCCACGATATTCAAAGCGCTAAGTGATTGCATCGTCTGCATAAATTTTGGGCCATTGTGCTGTACTTGCTGCAGAAGCGATTCGCTTTCCATTAGCTCAATATTAGCTAAGGCTGCAGCACAGCAAGCGGGATGCCCAGAGTAGGTCATGCCATGCATAAACTGTTCGCCTTCTTTAGAGATCACTTCATGTATCTCATCGGAGACTAGCGTGGCAGCAATCGGTTGATAGCCTGAGGACAAACCTTTAGCAGTAGTGATGACATCAGGTGTTAAACCAAATACAGCCTCTGATGCAAACATATGCCCTAGTCTGCCAAATGCGGTCACCACTTCGTCGGATATGGTTTTAATCTCATATTGCCTGCAGACCTGCTCCACTCGTTGGTGATAACCCTCTGGAGGCACGATCACTCCCCCCGCTCCCATGATGGGTTCTGCGATAAAGCAGGCGATTCGTTCTGCACCGATTTTCTCGATATCACGTACTAGCTCGTCAATCAGAAAATCACAGAATTCCTCGCTCGACATATTATCGGGCCGCCGATACGGTTGCGGGCTTGATAAAAAGCGAACTAAGTCATCAGCAGAGTCCCAACCTTTTCGATAACCCGGTGTTGTCATTGCAATCGCTAAATGGGTTGAGCCGTGATACGCACCGATGCGCGAGAGAATAAGCTTCTTTTGGTTTTGACCAAGACGGTTGTAGTAGTGATGCAGAATTCGAACAGCTGTATCGTTAGCCACTGAACCTGAGTTACTAAAATAAACATGGTTAATATGCGCAGGCGCCAGCGATGTAATTTTGCTGGCAAGCTCTGCGGCTAAGGGGTGTGTCAAGTTATAAAATGTAGAGAAATAATCTAACGTTGAAAGCTGCTGACTAATCGCATCAATAATCTCTTTACGACCATGGCCAACATTAACGCACCACAAGCCTGCCATGCCATCAATAAAGCGATCACCTACGGCGTTATAAACATACGCCCCATTAGCCTCGGCAATAACAGTGCGCGAGGCGGGATCCTTTAGGGAGTCAAGGTCTGCAAACGAATGAATGAGGTGTTTGTCTTTTTCGAGAATATCGTCGGTTGGATCGTTTTTCACAAGCCCAGTAAACTTACCTATTATTCACCCAAACTTATCATCTATGGACATGGTATGGAAGAGGCAGATCGCATCCATAAGTATTGTGTAGGCTGCGACCCTAGGTGCATAATGGCCGCAGCGCGATTAACTGAGACAGGCAAACCGAACAATGAAGGTATTTCGTAGCGATCAACACAGCTTGCATTTCCCAACAGGCGAGCTCTCTGGTGGTGTATTTGTCCGTCCATTCGAATGCCCGGAGCGCTGGGAATACATCAGCCAGTCTTTGCAGGAAAATGGCTATAACGATATTGCTGAGCCAGATGCGCTCAACATGGATTTGCTATCACGTATTCATGGCGCCGACTACCTACGCTTTTTACAGGAAGCCTGGCGTTTATGGGAAGCGGGCGGATTTAAAGGCGATGCGCTGCCGACAGTATTTCCTGCACGCCGAATGCAACAACGTGAACCTGACGATATCGATGGCAAATTGGGCTACTTCGCGATGGCGATTGAAACCTCGATTACTGCGGGCACCTGGGATGCCGCACGCAGCAGTGCCGCCTGTGCGCAGTCTGCAGCAAAACATGTTAGCGATGGAGCTAACGCTTCTTTTTCACTATGCAGACCGCCCGGGCATCATGCCGGAATCGATCTATACGGTGGTTATTGTTTTTTAAATAATGCAGCGCTTGCCGCTGAAGTATTACTTGATGGTGGCAGCAATAAGGTCACCATACTCGATGTGGATTTTCATCATGGCAATGGCACCCAAGATATTTTTTACCAGCGCGATGATGTCCAATTTATATCATTGCACGGCGACCCCAATGACGTGTTCCCAAACTTCCTGGGCTATGCCGATGAAAAAGGTGAAGGAGCCGGTTTGGGTTACAACATTAATTACCCTATGCCACCTAAAACGCCCTATTCAAAATGGAAAGAGGCACTGAATGATGCAACCCGTAATATACAAACTTATCAACCTGATGCGCTGGTGATTTCCCTGGGTGTTGATACGTTCGAGCTTGATCCCATCAGCTTTTTCAAGCTTAAGAGCGATGACTTCACCGACTACGGCCGAGCAATTGCCGCATTGAAGCTACCGACAGTTTTTATTATGGAAGGCGGTTACGCCGTGGAAGAGATCGGCGTTAACACAGTTAACGTTCTCAACGGATTTCAATCAGAATAACGCACCCACTAAAACGACAACCACAATGAACCCACGAGATACACGCTACGACTGTTTGTTTGAGCCACTAGCGATCGGGCCAGTAACCGCAGCTAATCGATTTTATCAGGTGCCTCATTGCAACGGTGGAGGCTACCGGGATCCATCTGCCGTGGCTGAGATGCGTCGCATCAAAGCCGAGGGTGGCTGGGGTGTGATCTTTACTGAACAGGTTGAACTCCATCATAGCTCTGAGATTACCCCTTTTATTGAACTACGCCTGTGGGAAGACAAAGATGTCCCGATGCTTGCCCGTATGGCTGATGCGATTCATACCGGTGACGCCTTGGCTGGTATCGAGCTGGCCTATTCTGGCATTAATGGCCCTAACCTCTACACAAGAGAAATACCGCTAGCACCCACAGCTCTGCCCATCCGGACTTTCACTAATGATCCAGTGCAGGCACGCAGCATGACCAAGCGTGATATCAAAAATCTACGGCGTTGGCATCGTGATGCATGCATTCGAGCAAGAGATGCGGGCTACGATCTAATTTGTCTATACGGCGCACATGGATTTGGTGCAATCCAACATTTCTTATCAACGATCACCAATCAACGCAGTGACGAATACGGCGGGTCACTGAAAAATCGAGCACGACTACTTGAAGAGCTCGTCAGTGAGGCAAGAGATGCCGTGGGCGATACGGTTGGCATCACTGTGCGCATGTCTTTGGACGAAGCCAATGGCGAATATGGCTTTAGCAATGATGACTTAAGAGAAATGATGAGCCTGCATGGTGACTTACCTGATCTATGGGATTTTGCTCATGGGGCCTGGGAGGACTGCTCAGCTACCTCGCGCTTCAAAGAAGAAGCAGCGCAGGAGTCATTAATCACTGGGCTGCGCGAACTTACCAGCAAGCCCATTGTAGGCGTGGGCCGCTTTACATCAGCCGACACCATGGTGCGCCAACTTAAAAACGGCATCTTAGATTTTATCGGTTGCGCCCGCCCTTCCATTGCCGACCCATGGCTACCACGAAAAATTGATGAGGGTCGCATAGAAGACATACGCGAATGCATTGGTTGCAATATCTGCGTCACTGGCGACATGACGATGTCGCTGTCGCGCTGCACACAAAACCCCACCTTTATGGAAGAGTGGCGTAAGGGCTGGCACCCGGAGATCATCCAACAACGTGGTGCATCCGAAACGGTATTGGTAGTCGGTGCAGGCCCAGCTGGCTTAGAGGCGACACGGGCATTGGGCGAACGCGGCTATGAAGTTGTCTTAGCAGAAGCTAAAACTCAAACCGGTGGCAGAGTGACACTGGAAAGCCAACTGCCCGGCTTGTCGGCTTGGGCGCGCGTGCGTGATTATCGTGATTACCAGATAAGCCAGATGAGTAACGTCAATCTGTATTTAGATAACAAGCTTACCGCTAGTGACATACTAGAGTTTGGGTTTGAGCATGTTGCGCTAGCTACTGGCGCTCATTGGCGCAAAGATGCCGTGGCACGTTACCACACTCATGCGATCCCTAACGACAGCAGCATTCCTACATTTATCCCTGACGAGCTAATGCGAGGCGCAGCTGTGCCTGCCGGAAAGGTGCTGGTCTACGATGACGATCATTACTATATGGGGTCAGTATTAGCTGAACAATTGGTAGCAGCGGGGAATGAGGTTATCTTGATTACACCTGCTAGCCTAGTTGCACAGTGGACAGTCAACACTTTGGAGCAAGAGAAGATACAGCAACGCTTGTTGGCACTTGGTGTCGACATGCAACCCAATACAGCTCTACTTGCGATAAACAGCGGCAAGGCAACACTTAGTTCTTCCCTGCAAAGCCAATCACTGCAAGTGGAGTTTGATGCAGTTGTGATTGTTGCAGGTAGACGAGCCAATGATGGCCTGTGGCTAGAGTTGTTGTCCACAGAGAAACAGTGGGCAGATGCTGGCGTCCAATCAATAAAATGTATTGGCGATTGCGAAGCGCCCGCGCCTATTGCGTGGGCAACCTATGCCGGACATCGTTTTGCGCGGGAACTCGATACTGAATTGTGCGCGACTAACTCCGTTGTGCCGTTTAGACGTGAGTTGGTGCAGTTGAGTGAGTAGATTTGCCGCTGACGGCACCATGCCCGCCTTCGTGGGGATGACACAGACAGGGGTAGGCGACAAACAACATCACTACAATGGTGGTGAGTAACCACCAAGTCGAGAGGTTTTAACGTTCAAGCGAACCAAGGTTTCGCACAATCCAACTGCTGAGACAACACCATCGATCACTGGCAGCCCGTGCTCTAACGAAAGTGCGTTAGCAAGATCAGTCATACCGGCACAACCCAGCACAATCGCTTCCGCACGGTCTTCTTTGATCGCTTTCGCTATTTCAGCACTTATCATTGCTCGCGCGTTACTTTTAGGATCTTCTAACTCAAGCACCGCCACGTCTGATGATCGCACCCTAGCACAACGAGTAGCTAGACCATAACGATTGAGATTATGTTCAAGAGCTGGCACAGAGCGAGCAAGCGTAGTAACCACTGAAAACTTATTCGATAGCATTGATGCGATATGATAAGCCGCCTCACCTATGCCAAGCACTGGCTTATCGCTGAGACAACGCACGGCATCAAGGCCAGTATCGTCAAAACAGGCAAGGACCACCGCATCAAACCCTTCATGAGCTTCTATTTGCTCCATGATGCCATTTAGCGCTAACGCTTCATCGTAATAACCTTGAATACTAGCGGGACCACGCTCTGGATTAACGGCTACTATCTTAGTATCGTACAGAGCTACACTCTTGGCAGCTGCTGCGATTTTCTCTGTCATGCTCGCCGTGGTGTTTGGATTGATAATTAAGATCTGCATAGTTGGTTAAATATCTCCACCTAAATACGCAGCTTTTATACGATCATCGTTCATGAGATCTGCGGAGTTACCGGTTAACGCGATAGATCCGGTAGACATAGCATAAGCACGATCGGATATAGACAGTGCCATCCTAGAGTTCTGTTCAACTAACAATACAGAGACATTTTCGTCACGGCTAATCGCCACTATGGCACGAGCAATATCTTGGACTAGCTTTGGCGCAATGCCAAGCGAAGGCTCGTCAAGCAAAAGTAGCCGAGGCTTAGCCATCAGTGCACGCCCGATAACCATCATTTGCTGCTCACCGCCAGACAAAGTGCCGGCCTGTTGGCCAGCGCGTTCTCTTAGTCGAGGAAAACGTTCGAGTACTTTTTCCATGGATTGCTTAACTTCGGCCTTGTCGGTACGAGTAAACGCGCCCATCAAAAGATTATCTTTGACCGACATGTAAGGGAATACACGCCGACCTTCAGGCACCATCGCGATACCCTGCTTAACAATGTCCGCAGCGCTCGTACCATCAAGGCGCGCACCCATGTAGTGCACTTCACCTTGTGTTATCGAGCTAAGCCCAGTAATTGCTCGCAAAATAGAAGATTTTCCTGCGCCATTTGCACCGATAAGTGCAACAGTCTCACCTTCTTCCAAGTGAATAGATACGCCTTTAAGGGCGTAAACATGGTCATAGTATAGCTCGACATTGTTAAGAGATAGCATCTGCGTCATGTCTTTACAACCCTATTGCATCATCTTCGCTACCGAGGTAGGCTTCGATCACTTTTTCGTTGGATTGAATTTCTGATGGAATACCTTCAGCTATTTTTTCACCAAAATTGATCACTACAATACGATCGCTTATTTTCATCACTGCTGGCATATCATGCTCGACTAACAACACAGTTACACCACGTTCGTCTCGCAATCGTTTAACTAGAGTTACCATGTGCATGGTTTCATCGTGGTTCATACCTGCAAACGGCTCGTCTAGCAATAACACCGAGGGGTTGGTAGCAAGCCCAATTGCCATACCCAAAGCACGAAGATGCCCTTGCGGCAAATTAGAAGCCAATTCATCACGAATGGATTGCAAACCCAGAAATTCAATAATATCATCAGCTGACTCACCAAACGCTCGCTCATCTGCCTTAGCCACAGCACTACCAATAAAGAAACCAAATAATGACGCTTTGGATCTGAGGTGATGGGAAACAACTATATTTTCCCTCACCGTCATTGAGCGGAAAATAGTTGTTTCCTGAAAGGTGCGGACTACGCCCAGGCGTGCGACAACATGAGGAGTCAAATTAGATATCCGCTTCCCTTTGAACAACACCTGGCCCGATGTTGTTCGAACAAAAGACGAAATCAATTTAAACATTGTGGACTTACCAGCGCCATTGGGCCCGATAACAGACAGTATTTCTCCAGACATCACGGAAAAGGAAACATCATTGACTGCGACTAATCCGCCATACTTTTTAGTTACATTTTCGACGACAAGAATGGGACTCATGACCGAGTCTTCTTACGATTGAAAATGCCCATGCTGAGAATTCCGTTAGGCAGCAGCAAAATCAGAGCGATAAGTAAGGTTGAGTAGATCAACAATTGGTACCGACCTGCAGTGAAAAGTAGATCCCAGCCAAAGTACAGCACCAATGTGCCGAGCATCGGCCCAAACACGTAACCCAATCCACCTAGGAAGCAATTCAACATGAAATTCACGCTATCCGTTACTTGAAAACTGGATGGGTAAATAGATTGCGAAATAGCAACAAACATTGATCCAGCTACACCACCGAAAAAACTCGATATCGAGTAGGCAATGACGCGCAGGTACGCCGTGTTTACCCCTATCGATGCAGATAGCTCTTCATTTTGTTGAAGCGAGCGACACAGATGGCCAAGGCGTGAATTCACGATGCGCCAAAGTACAAAATAACAAATCACCATTAGTACAACCGATGTCAAATAAAACGCCAGCTTTGTGTTAGCTAGGGTACTGAAATCAGGAATCACCGTGAATCCAAAAACAGACAGCTCTTGAGGCAATGGTATTGAAGTAATACCCTTAGCACCGTTAGTAACAGGTAGCGCCAATGCTGCCAGCCTCATCACCTCTGTTAAAACAAGCGTAACCATTGCAAAGTACACACCTCGCAATCGCAGAATGGGTAAGCCGATCAATACGCTAAGTGCTGCACAGAACAAACCAGCGAGCGGAATTGTTAACCAAAAGTTGATTCCGTATTTAGAAACCAATACTGCCGCGACATAACCACCGGCAAGCGCGTAAGCACCCTGCCCGATGTTGATACGACCAATATAAAACGTTAACCAAACACCCGCAGAAGCGATGGACAACAAAGAAACCGAGGTCAAGGTGTAGTAGAAATCCCATCGACCACTTTTCGCGATCAACCAAGGCACTACCACCAATACCAGAAGCAAGAATAATATTACGCCGAATAGTTTTTTAATATTCATGCTCTAACCCCAGGGTTTGCCCATTAGACCTTGAGGACGAATTGCGAGAAAAATCATCAATGAGGCAAATATAACGAGATACGTTATATCTCCATAGATGGCCAGCACTGTTAAGCCAATTGATTCCATCATGCCCAGAATAAATCCGCCAGCGATTGCGCCGGATATCACGCCAGCGCCGCCAATCATGATCATCATAAACGCCTTAATCGACGTGGGACCACCCATACCTAGGTTGATACCTGTAATTGTGACTAACAACCCTCCAACCAATCCAGCCAACATTGCGCCCAATGCAAAACCGATCATCGAATAACGGTCAACTTCAACACCCATCAATTGAGCCGCAACACGATCTTGAGCAAGAGCACGCATAGCGCGGCCCGCTTTGGAATATTGCATAAACAATATAAACGCCACGATCATCCCGATTGCTAAAACGCCAATCAAAATTCGATCGTAAGGCATGATAATTCTAAAATCCCAATTTAGAACCCCATCCATAATCTTTGGAACACCCCGTTGCTTCTCACCAAATATCAACAGAATTACGGCATCAAGAAAAAATGCGATGCCTGCAGCCAACAGCATAGTTGATTCTTCTCTATGGGATTTTCGTATAACAGGCCTGAATAAAAACCGTTCGATCAAAGCGCCAATAACTGCAAGGATAAAGGCTGATACAAATAGACCTGCAATAAAAGGCAGCCCCCACTGAACTACCACCGTATAGGTAACAAAACCACCAAATACGTACATTTGCCCATGCGCAAAGTTCAACACATTCATTAGGGAAAAAATAAGCGTTAAGCCCAAGGCTATTAACGCGTATTGGGCACCGAGGTACAGCCCATTGGCTAATATCTGTTCCATTGCAAATTTTTTTCGGCTGCTTGGAGTTAACCGGCAGGTTGAATTACCCGCCGGTTAATGGGTGGACTAGAAACTAATCAATCAACTTTAGCAACGAACATTGTTTCAAAAGCGCCGTTATTAAAAACATTCACCACCAACGGCACCGCCACTTGCCGCTTTTGACCAAACGAGGTAGACCCGACATAGCTAAGTTTGGCATCACCCACCATGTAAATATTTGGCGCTTCAAAGGTGTCCATCGTTTTCTTGAATACTTCCACATCGGAAATGGCGGCAGGGTCGGCTTTTAGCGTTTCAAGAATATATTCCAAGGCATAAACTTTAGTGTTTGACTCATCGTTGTACTCGCCGAACATTTTAGTATAGCGATCGACAAACTCACGCATCATGTCAGATGCCAGCTCTGGCGTAGATGCTCCACCAACCGATATAAAACCGTTAGCAAGGTCACCTGCACCCTCCTGAAGCACCTTGGCATCTTGAGCGGTTTCAGTGGAAATCAAACCCGTATATCCCAACTCACGTGCTGAACGAATCAGTTGCGGCGCATTGGCAGGCGATACACCCGACAACACCAATAAATCAGGTCTCGCCTTTATCACTGGCAGTATCACAGGAGTGAAGTCAGTAGTATCAACCTGATAAGTAACAGAGTCAGAAACAACCTCTAGACCAAGTGCTTTTGCCGCTTCTACACCGCTATCACGCTGACTTAGGGGATCCGATTCATTCGCTGCGACAAATGCAACTTTCTTGACATCGTTGTTCTCCATCAGATGCTTGTAGATTGCTGGACCAGATTGATAATTGGCAACCATACCCAATACAGCGTTGGATGCAGGCGCTTGATATAGAGATTTTGGAAAGGCATAAGGGAAGTAGATGATGCCGTTTTGTTCTGCTACCGGCCTAACCGCAGCAGCACCGTCATCTACGTTTGGACCAACGACGTAATGAATGCCTGCCTGCGCCATTTTCTCCATTCCAGCGATCGCTCGTTTCGGATCTTTTTGATCATCAAACGCTACGATCTCGATATCGTAGGTTGTACCGCCTATCTCGACACCGCCGATTTCATTGATCCATGCAGCACGCGTTTCCATTG
>CALGND010000167.1 GCA_937958675.1 uncultured Granulosicoccaceae bacterium | reverse complement strand
GTGGTGTGCCCTGCCAGCGACATGGCCAAAGTGACTCGCACTGGAGTAGTACCTTATGAGCATCCCGACCTGGACTGGTCAAATGGCCCTCTGCAAATACGAGGCGCGCGCAACGAAACCGTTGCATTCCAACTGCTGTTAAGAACAAGCAAAGACCTAGGATCAAGCGACGTATCAGTTGAATTAGAAACGCCAAGCAGCGTTACCGCTAATCAGCGCTTACAGCCAGGCTGGCTAAACCAATCGATTTTTACGGCTTACTATCATCCAATCGACAATGCCAGTTATGCTTGGGGCCCTCCAACGCCAGTACTACCCTGGCCAGACGAATACCCCGACGCACTAGTGCCGACTCAAAGCACATGCGACGCGACGAGCCAAGCTCAAGCACTGAATGTTAAAGTGAAAACCACTGCCAGAACCAATCAAGCTGTTTGGGTTGACACCTACATTGACAAGAATGCCGAACCAGGCACTTATGCACAAACGATCAATTTAACTATTGACGATAACAAATTGTCTCTGCCAGTCGAGTTTACGGTGTACGACACAAGCCTACCGGATAAGCCCACAATTGATGCAGTCGGAGAATTGTATCGAAGCTATTTTCTGGAAGGCAGTGGTTTCGATATCACGCAGTCCGAATGGCAGAACATGGCTCAGTGTTATCAAAAAATGGCTCACGCACACCGCATGGTGTTTATCGAACGTCTGCCGGATTTACTAACAGCAGATCAACTCGATAGTTATGCTGATGCCATAGCGCCAGCGATGAGCGGTGAGCTATTCACTATTGAAAACGGCTACATCGGCCCAGGCACTAATACAGCTGTCTCGCTGTGGAAAACACCTTGGCCTCAAACCATTGATGGTGTTAATTACGCAGGAATTAGCGAAAGAGAAATCGAACGATTTAGCGGTCTAGCCGAAATCTGGGATGAGTTGGTTATCAATAGAGGCTGGACAGACATCAACTATTTTGCTTACGTTTTTGACGAAGTAGATGGGCCCAACAACAATGGCGATGGCACCCTCCCAAGAGAAGAATATTTGGCTCTAGTTCACGACCAGATGGCAAGAGTGCAACAAGCTATCGACCAAGGCTCTAACTCAACCAATATAGACTTACTCTGGACCAGCCACAGCAATCCATCACTATGGCAAGGCGATCCATTATTGGATTTAACTGGCAAAGTCAGGCTTTGGGCACCGAATGCCAGCGCTGCTGATACGTCCTTTTTACAACAACGAATCGATGCAGGCGAAAAAGCCTGGTTTTATCACAGTGGGCACCCAGCAGTCGGTGCACATAGTATTAATGTTTCGGGTATTGAGATGCGCACATGGGGAGTTGTCGGTGCGCGCTATGGGCTGCAAGGCCAATTCATGTGGGCGGTCAATCTCGGCAGTGATGACTTCCCCTACCGCGACCCTCAATATAGACCCGATGAAACCAGAGCAGGCAACGGCGTGATGGTGTATCCGGGTAATCAGCTTGATAAAATTGGTTACCAAAAATTTCCCGGACCAGTGCCGTCAATGCGATTAAAGTCTTGGCGTCGTGGCTTACAAGATGCTGAACTTTATTTTTTGGCTTACCAACAATCTCCAGTGGCTGCAGAAGCACTGATAAAACAACAAATACCACGCGCGCTCAGCGAAGGAACGGGCAGTGCCAGTTGGTCCGCCGATCCAGCCGATTGGATTGATTTCCATCGGCAACTCCTTGAGCTGGCATCTCAACCATAGATTAGAACTCATTCTATTTTGTATTGCTTACCAACGTCTGATCACCACCAGACATGATGGTATTCATCATTAAGATACTGCAGTCGGCGGAAGTGACAAAGAAGGTCATGGTCGAAACCAAATTGGCAACGGGCGACATTTTACACGATGGCTTGAGCACCGACTCGGACTAAGCCATCACGAGCTATCAATATATGAAAAGGCATTATAGCCTTTAGGTAAATCCAACCAGCAGCATTGTGTGGATGAACCCAAGTAGCCAGATATACTTTTCCTTGATCACATAATACTGATACACGAAAATCAAGATGTTTATCGTTAAAGCCTGCAATGATTTCGTTTTCTGTTTCTAACTCCACCGGAAATGGCCCGAGCTTATCCGGCGCGTCCGGGCCATGCTGAGATAAACCAAACGGGCTTGTTATCAAATGACGTAACTTAAGCAAGTATTCACTCCAAGCTGGGAACGCTGTGATAATTTCTGCTGCTCGACGCGGGGTGGCTTCTGCCTTAATGCAATAACAATCAATAAAGTCATTGCCTTTTACTCTAGTTAACAGCTGACTACTCTCAGGCAATGAGCAAGCACTAACTTCTGCGAACAGCGCTTTTATGCTGAAGGCCTTCACGGTACTCATAGCGGCGACAAGCCCCATCCTTCGCGCATTTTCACAGACGCTTCCAACCGTTCGAACAACTTAAACAAACCATAAGAATTTCGTTCAAAAAAGATAAAGTCTTCTTGAATTTTTTCATAGCTTGGCATGTCCGTTAGCCTATGCATCATTTCATGGGCTTGATTGGTGTAGTCGCTATTTTCTTTAAAATCGAAATATTCTGTGGAGAATGGTAAGGCCAACCAAGCAAGAAACTCAGCGAAAGCGGCTTCGTACTCAACCTGCGGCTTATCGGAAAGCTGCATGCCAATCGCTTTATAGTCGTTCAGCGTTTGTTCAATATCACCATCA
>CALGND010000166.1 GCA_937958675.1 uncultured Granulosicoccaceae bacterium | reverse complement strand
CACGGCTGGAACTTTCGTGCGGTGTTCAAACGTGATCGAAAAGGTAATTTGTTAGATGACGTTGGCAACATAGTCGAAGACACTGATCCGGATAAGTTTGATAAAGCCGTTCATATGTCATCTATCCATATGGATGTGGGTATGCATTGCGTTGATTGTCATTTCTCGCAAGACAATCATGGTAATGGTCATATCTATGGTGAAGTCGCCTTGGCAGTCGAAATCGATTGTCAGGATTGCCACGGCACCGCGCAGGAATTCCCTAATCTATATACATCGGGGCCAGCGGCGCTTAATGGCGGTGCAGATCTACTCGCACTAAGAACCCCTGATGGCCGTCGACGCTTCGAATGGATTGGCGATGAGCTGTATCAGCGTTCGTCTTTGGATCCTAATTTGGAATGGAAAATGAGCTTGGTCAAAGATAGCGTTACCAAGGGGCATTCCGAATATAACGAAAAAGCTGCACGCTCTAAATTGATGGGAAAGAACACTGAATCTCTTGAATGGGGTGACTCAGTAGCTGAGGAAGACCTCGCTCACTCATATGATGAGATCGAATGTTATGCCTGCCATACCTCATGGACAACGAGTTGCGGTGGTTGTCATTTGCCGATTGAGGCTAATCGTAAAAGCGAGCGGCATAAATACGAAGGTGGCGAAACACGAAACTTTGCGACTTATAACCCGCAAGTGGCACGTAATCAGGTGTTTCATTTAGGGCGACGCAGCCCAGCCAATGGTGGCAAGATTGCACCGGTGCGCTCAAGCTCAGCATTGTTGTTGTCATCTACCAACGCAAATCGGGAAAAAATATACGTGCAACAACCACCGATATCCGCAAGTGGTTTCAGCTCACAAGCTTTCAACCCA
This sequence comes from uncultured Granulosicoccaceae bacterium, assembly GCA_937958675.1. Lineage (GTDB taxonomy): Bacteria > Pseudomonadota > Gammaproteobacteria > Granulosicoccales > Granulosicoccaceae > Granulosicoccus. Next base: position 11,939 of record CALGND010000166.1, on the reverse strand, counting down.
CATTTTCCGCACACTGTGCGTAAGACAGAAACCAAACAGTGCGATGACTGCCATGTGTCTGCTGATAACGATAACAATGCAATCATGGCGCAAACACTTTTGCACGGCACGCAGTTCATTAACTTTGTTGGCTATCATGCCTATGCAGGTTCAGAAGGTGAGATCAGCGCTGTTCAAGTCACTGAATGGGATGAACCACAAGCAGTCATCGGAAGTTACTTGCATGAATACGCCTACCCAGATTGGTTTAAAGAGCATAACGATAAAGGTCAAAAGCTTAAGGTAGAGCATAGCCACAATAGTGGAGATGTTAATTGCTTACAACTACGCGGTGAGTATCTTTTTGTCGCAGAGGGACGCAAAGGTATGCAGGCTTACGATGTAGCCGGTATAGCAAATAAAGGTATATCGCAACGCATCATCACTGCACCGTTTAGTCCACTGGGACACGATACAACAGTGAACTCAAGAAACGCCACCTGTATTGCTCTACCTACTACGCAACCGATTGACCCGCTTCGCAATCAAGGCGACTTGATGCGTATCGACAACATGGAGCAACCATTTCATCCGCTCTACAACTATGCCTATATCACCGATTCTGTAGAAGGATTGATACTTGTCGATGTCAATACTTTAGCTGATGGCAAGCCAAGAAATAATTTTCTTAAACGCGCTTTAACATGGAACCCTAACAATGTATTGGAGGGCGCGCGTCATATCACTCTGGCGGGCAACCATGCGTACATCGCCGCGAAACAAGGGCTGGTTGTGGTGAGTATCAATGATCCACTAAATCCTGAACTTATCAGCATCATCCAACTCGATGATGTAAGGGCGACTGCCTTGCAATTTAGATATCTGTTTGCAACTACGGCCAAGGGCTTAGAAGTTATTGACATCACCGATGTGAATAATCCGGTATTAACTAAGAACAATATTGTTGGCATAGCAGACGCTAGAAAAGTATTCATATCACGCACCTACGCTTATGTGGCTTCAGGCAAAGAAGGCTTGGTGATTGTTGATGTGGAAGTTCCTAGCAGTATTGCTTTTTACAAACAAGTGTCTTCCGGCTTAGTTGATTCGCAAGATGTCATTGTCGCTACGACAAACGCATCTCTGTTTGCTTATGTTGCCGATGGTGTTGAAGGGTTGAAAGTACTACAGCTCACGTCACCAGATCTGCAGCCCAAGTTTTATGGGTTTAGTCCCGAACCTAACCCTAGGCTAATTGCTACGAAGAAAACCAGTAAACGAATGTTAAGCCTTTCCAGACCACTAGAAAGAGATCGTGGTGTGGATGAAAGTGGAAATCAGATAGCCGTATTTGGGCGCCGAGGTTCTCGGCCTTTGAATCTTGATGAAATGCAAAGTCTTTATTTAAATGACGATGGTGAACCCTGGTTTGTGACTAATGACGATGCGAAGTAGTTTCCGGTCGCTCGTTGGTTTAGCATTCTTTACATATTGTGGTGCTCTTTATGCGTCCAGCATTGTTGACGATATTGAACAAAACGTACATCTCGGGCCTGCGACTTGCGCGACGAGCCAGTGTCATGGCAAAAGCGCTCCCGTGGCGGGTAGAAATGTACATCTAGACGAGTACACCTTTTGGATTGATCAGGACTATCATTCGGTTGCTTATCGCACCTTACAAAATGACGAATCAAAAGCCATAGCGACAAAGTTAGGATTAGAAAGTGCGAGAACCGCAGACATTTGCTTGGATTGCCACGCTGATAATGTACCTTTAGAAAAACGTGGACCTAAATTCAAGATCAGCGATGGTGTTGGTTGTGAAGCGTGTCATGGCGGGTCGGAGAAATGGATTGCTATCCACACCGAAAAAAGCACAACACATAGTGACAATGTGGCAGCAGGGCTTATCGAGACAGACAAGGGTGAGGTTCGCGCACAAGTTTGTTTAAGCTGCCATCTGGGTACAAAAGACAAGTTTGCTACACACCGTATTATGGCTGCCGGCCACCCCAAGCTCAGTTTCGAGATGAACCTCTTCACGACAAATCAGCCTGCGCATTACTCGGTTGATCAAGATTATATTGATCGAAAAGGATTTATCCCTGGTTTTAATTTGTGGATGAGTGGTCAGTTTGAATCAGCTAAGCAGATTCTAAGCGTTGCGTCTGCGCGAATGTTTGCGGGCAGTGGTGTGTTTCCTGATATTGCATTTTATGATTGCGACAGTTGTCACCACTCAGTTGATAATTTGCGCTGGACACGCAAGCGAGCCGACGGCTTGGATCCCGGTAGTTTCCGTATGCATATGCCAAATTTAGTTGTGTTGGATTCAATAATGCAAGCCTTAGGAAAAGTTGAGCTCGCATCAACAGTTGATGCGAAGCGCAAGGATGCTCTAGTGGCGGCACAACGTAGTGAAGTTGCTTTTAAGAGAGCTGCTGAATCTTTAGAAAATGAACTAGACCGAGCTTCTGATGAGTTAAATCGACAATACACGGATGCTGAAATTCGCGCGGTTAGGCGAGCATTGCTTGAAGCCAGTGCTCAAGATAAAGCCAGTGATTTTGCAGAGGCGGAACAGGTTATCTATAGTTTTGAAACTCTTTGTCTAACACTAGACGAAATGGACAAGTGCTTGCCAGTATTAGATCAATTTTACGATAGTGTTAAACAATATAATCAATACAAGCCTCGACAGTTTTCTAAGGTTGCAAAATCTGTTGTTGGTCAATTTTGATAACTGAGCTAAGCAATGGCAGAATCAGATAGTATTCCGTATCTAAAACGGCTATCCGACAATCGGGAGTACCCCCTGGTAGGTAGTTCGATGGTCATAGGTCGACGAGATACTTGTGAAATCGTTTTAAGTGATGAGAGTGGTGTATCTCGCCAACATGCGGTTATCACTGTTGTAGAAGGTGATTTCACCATTGAAGATCTAGGCTCGACCAATGGTGTGCTACTCAACGGTGAAAAAATAACTGCGCCAACCAAAATTATTACTGATGATACCTTGATCTTTGACATTCTTGAGTATCAACTGAACGCATCTGGAGCTGCACAGGAGCAAGCTGCTCCTTTAGTAGAAACCCCCGTTGTTTCTGGCGAAAGCCCAGCAATCAAGCAGAGCAAGGATAAAGACCACTCTCCACCGAAAGTTGCTCCAGTAGATGAAGGGAAACAAACCCGTGGACCTTCATCGCGAAAAGCCGCCTGGATTGAAGAAAGGCATGCTGGCGCCACAATGTTTATGCCCGCTGCCGAGAGTTCAATTGATACTGGGCAGATCGCGCCCGTAGAATACAGCGGAGATGAGCCTGCCTTGATTGTGATCGAAGGTGGTGATGTTGGCTATACAATTAAGCTCACTAGCGAAAAAAACATATGGCGTATTGGCTCATCGGTTTCCCAGGATATAGTTTTATCGAAAGAAGGTGTTTCGGAATCACATGCGACACTAAGCAGAGATGGGAGTAAATGGGAGCTTCGTGATTTGTTATCGCAAAATGGAATACGCGTAAATGGCAATAAAACGCTCCATTCCTACTTGTCTAATGAAGATGTTATTAGGTTTGGCCCAACAAAATGTCTTTTCGTTATTCCGAAAGGTTATAAAAATCCTACTAAACCGATCGCTGCTAACCCTAAGAGTCGAGTGTTCCTGAAATCGTTTGCTCTGCTGTTTTTTTTAGTTGTCGCCGCACTGATTGCAGCAAGTTATTTTGAGCTGCTCGATTTTCAAAGTGTGTTATCAGTGATTAAAGGTCGTTAGCATATGGCATCGGCTCTGTATCTGGAAGCAGCAGGAGCCACAGATGTTGGTCGAGTGCGCGAGCATAACGAGGACTCGCTCTCAGTTGATTCGCAGACCGGGCTTTATGCAATAGCTGATGGTATGGGCGGGCATACATCGGGGGATGTGGCTAGCCAAACGACCCTTACCGAACTACAGTTGCAAATTGAACGTCGTACAAAGAGTTTGAGTACATCAAACAATCAAGACGGTTACTACAATATTGTGTTGGATGCAATTGCGGCATGCAATGAAACCATTTTAAATAAGAATAGTGAGAACGGTTTAAGGCCAGGGACCGGGATGGGTACGACCTTGGTCGGCGCTTATTTTTTGCAAGACAACACTACAGCAGTTATTTTCAATGTGGGTGACAGTAGGCTCTATCGACTAAGGTCGGGTGTATTAGAGCAATTGACGCGTGATCACTCGATGTATCAGGATTGGCATGATGCTGGAGAAGAAGGGGAAGCACCTCCTAAAAATATACTCAGTAGAGCTATAGGGTTAATGCAAAATACATTGCCTGACTTAACAATAGAAAGTATCTCTGAGCGAGACGTATATCTAATGTGTTCTGATGGTTTGAGTAATTTGATCGATACAGAGACCTTGCAGGCTTTTTTAAACTACAACCAACATCTCTCCGCCCAAGTGATTTGCCAAGACTTAGTTGATATTGCTAATGAAAACGGTGGTCACGATAATATATCAGTATTAATCATTAAAACCAAAGGGTCCTCATCTTCTGAGATCGTTACTGAAGAGGTAACGTTGCAGCGCAGTGTTGATCAAAATAATGTTCATAAAAGCTAAGCAACTTAAGAATTATTAATTGCCATGGACAAAACAAATAACAAACAGTGATAAAGATATGTTCATACGAATTGGGTTAATAGTGCTTTGCATATTTTCTTTATGGAAAGTGCTTGAAATTAGTGGAATTACTAGTAGCTCTATTAACAGTGCTGGGAACAGCACAGCTATTGATATCAACACAAATGAACCGAATAATGTTGATCCAAATAACGAGTTAGCGCTATTTAGCGGCACTGAACTCGAAGAAGTAAAAAAGGAACTCAATGCTTTCGTAGCTGATAAGTCGAAGAAATATCAAATAGAGTTGGCGCAAGTTAATGAGCACTTGGCTAATAAAGAGTATGAAGAAGCTAATTTGTTACTTCAATCCACGAGAGACCAATACCCGGATCAGCCTGAATTGCTCGCGCGTCACGCAGAAGTTATCGCGTTAATGAATAACGGACAGTTTTCAGGCCAGCCATTTGAACTGTTAAGCCGTGCTTTAGATATTGATATTAAACATAAGCCTAGCTTGTGGATGATGGCTTTGGTCAATCAACAGCTAGGAAATCATGAAGCGGCGGTTATTTTACTCAAATTGTTAAAACGCGAAATCCCGCCTGATAGTAACTCAATCGAGACAATAAACTCGGCGATGGCGATGTCAGTGATTGAATACGAGAACCAAGTTGATACGGCTCCCGTAGAAGAAGTAAAGGTAAGTCACGAAGGATCGGCAGCTGGAAGCGAGGTGTATAGCAGGGTGGATCTTACAAGTGGTGCACCGTCAATCAATCTGTACATAACATTGGAGCCTGAGATTGTTAAGCAATTTTCACCTGACGATGCCGTGTTTGTCTACGCGCGCGTGGGAAAAACCGAATCAATGCCACTTGCTGTAACACGACGGCAGATTTCTGATTTTCCTACTACCGTAACACTTGATGATTCAATGGCCATGATGCCTGCTCAAAACCTGAGCTCGAGTGACTTGGTTACAGTGGGTGCTCGAGCATCTCGTTCTGGTACCGCGATGGCACTCACAGGTGATTGGGAGGTGGAGCTCTATGACGTGCCGATAGAGACTAAAGAGCTTATTCCACTCAACATTCACTATGAATTGAAATAATCGACCCTTTCAACCGAGGATACATATCGTGCAAAAAAGAGCTGTAGATATAGATACTTTTATGGAAGGTTTGGTAGCGCGTAACCCTGGCGAGATAGAGTTTCACCAGGCAGTTCACGAGGTAGCAACTGATGTTATCCCTTATATGCAAAAACACCCAAAGTATTTGGACGAGCAAGTACTTGAAAGGCTTTGTGAGCCAGACAGAGTAATTTCGTTCAGGGTATGCTGGCACGACGATGACCACAATATTCGTGTGAATAGAGGCTACCGAATTCAGAACAATAATGCGATCGGTCCTTACAAAGGCGGGCTACGATTCCATCCATCTGTTAATCAGTCGATATTAAAATTTCTGGCATTTGAGCAAACGTTTAAAAATTCGCTGACTGGCCTTCCAATGGGCGGCGGTAAGGGTGGTGCTGATTTTAATCCCAGAGGAAAGTCAGACCCAGAAATTATGCGCTTTTGTCAATCTTTTATGACGGAACTCTATCGACATGTTGGTCCTTATACGGATGTGCCAGCGGGCGACATTGGTGTGGGCGCACGTGAAATTGGTTATATGTTTGGTCAGTACAAACGACTTACCAATACTTTTTCTGGGGTACTAACTGGTAAGGGTCTTGAGTACGGAGGTAGCGCTATGCGTACAGAGGCCACTGGTTATGGGTGCGTGTACTTTCTAATTGATATGCTAGAGGCTAGTGGATCTTCACTGGATGGGAAGGTTGTGGTTATCTCAGGATCAGGTAATGTTGCAACACATGCCGCGGAGCAGTCTGTTATGAACGGAGCCAAGGTGATCACGCTCTCCGATTCTGACGGCTACATCTATGACAGCGATGGAATGACAAAAGAAAAAATAAATTGGGTCAAGGAGCTAAAAAACGTGCGTCGTGGACGCATTAAGGAATACGTAAACGAGTTTCCGTCAGCTAAATATATTGATGGTGAAAAGCCATGGAACGTCGAATGCGATGTGGCATTACCCTGTGCTACGCAAAATGAAATCACCATTGATGATGCAAAGATGCTGACTAAGAATGGTTGCATTGCGGTTTCTGAGGGAGCAAATATGCCGACTAACAACGATGCCGTACAACATTTTATAAACGCTAAGGTTTTGTTTGGTCCGGCAAAGGCTGCAAATGCTGGTGGAGTGGCTATGTCTGGTTTGGAAATGAGTCAGAACTCGGAAAGGCGCTCTTGGGCATCTGATGAACTCAGCGTGATGCTGCGAGAAATTATGTCAGGCATTCATGAACGGTGTCGCGAAGCTGGGACGGAAGGCGACTACTGCAACTATGCAAAGGGCGCCAATATAGCGGGTTTCAAGAAAGTGGCGGATGCAGTTATGGCGTTTGGCATGGTTTGAATCTAGTCTCTATACTTTAGGAGAGCAAATGAAGTCCAGTGAGTATCCTACATACGATTTACTGGCAGTGAGGGCGGTAAATTGACGAGATAGGGTACTCAATACGTTGTAATTAGCCTATGGGCAAGGCATGATTCATCTAATTACTAGAGAAAGAATAATGAACAAGATGGTCCGGATTAAGATAGCTTCACAAAGAGAGAAGAACTCCGATGGTCAATAGCGAACGTCTACCCACAGGCTATCAATTACAAAACTACAGAATTGAAGAGATTCTGGGTGAAGGTGGGTTTGGACTAACTTATAAAGCAACCGATCTAAATTTAAACCGTGTTGTCGCAATTAAGGAATACATGCCGCTAGGTGTTGCAACCCGTTCGAACACTGGCGATGTCGTGCCGACTAATTCCGAAAACGAAGAGACTTACCAACAGGGGCTGCAAAGGTTTGTGGAGGAGGCTCAGGCGCTTGCCCTCTTTGAGCACGATAATCTCGTCAAAGTGAAGTCGTTTCTGCGACAGCACAATACGGCATACATCATTATGGAATATGTCGACGGGATGACATTTTCAGAATGGTTGCGTCTAAACCCGAAGCCAACGGAAGATGCTCTGATTGGTATTATGTCACCGATACTTAATGGCTTGCACGAGCTTCATCAGACCGGTTTATTGCACCGTGATATCAAGCCAAGCAATATCTATATATGTGCCAATGATCGTCCCATTTTGTTAGATTTTGGTGCTGTTCGTAATTCAATGCGTTCTGATCAGAATAAGGATCTGTCTGTTGTTCAGTATACCGAGGGGTATGCTCCACCGGAACAATACGGCAAAAGTGGTCAAGGGCCGTGGACTGATGTCTATGCAGTGGGGGCATGTTTGTATTTGGGTGTAACAGGTGAAGTGGTTACAAATGCCATGGAACGTTTCACAGAAGTACAAAGTGGTAACGCCGACCCTCAGCCCAGCATAGACGATGCAGTTCTGCGAGACGATTATAGCCAGCACTTTCTAGATGCTATAGAGCAGGCAATATCATTGGATCGTAAAGAACGAATTAGTGATGCTTTGAATTTGAAGAACCGTTTACAGAATATCGATCCACAACCAATCTTTGGCGATGATGATGCGACATTAGGTGGGCATGGTACTGAACAGTCTAATCTGGCGGCCACTGCGGAGGTGTCTGGGGATAAGGCGACTGTTATTAGAGACCCAGAAGATGATGCCACCGTTGTCAGGATGTCGGAGGATGCGGCGACCACAGCTAGAGATCAAGAGGATATTGTAAAAGTAGCGCGAAATGTGGCAGTTGAAGCATCGCAGACAAAGCAGTCTTCTGTTAGCTCTAAGACCAGTCTATTGGGTACAGGAAAATCCAAGGCTATTGTAGGTGCTAGTGTTTTAACTGCGATGTTGGCACTATTTTGGTTTTTTAAGTCACCATCTCTGAACGATCAAAGCACAGAAAAGGAGGTCGATGATGCGAAGCCTACTGTTGCAGAAACACAGAGCTCTGATGCAAATACTGCAGTGACGCAAACTACTGAGAAACAGAATACGGAACTGCTCGCTACTGTCAACTCATTATATTCCCAAGTGGAAGAACTCGGCGTCGAAGATATAACAAAAGCTGATGTAACAAAAAGCAATAATGATGAATTACAGTTAATTGCGAATGATCTAAAAGCTGCAATAAAGGCAAATGCGCGATCATATGAAATCGGCAGTTCTGCTAAAGATATTGATGAAGCCGTGGAGCTGTGTAATGAATACACAAGCGACTGCGAAAGAGAATGGTACGAAGATGAATTGTCAATAACGGTGTCACTAACGCCGTTTGAACTCGATAAGTTTGAAATCACTGTCGGCGAATTTAGTCAATATGCTGCAGCCCAAACTGTCGTCACAGCGGCGGAGACAAACGGTTTTAGCTATAGGGTAGATCCGGACAAAGATTATGCAGTATTGCGTAGCAATGGCACTTACTGGAACAACGCGTATGGGATGGAGAACGATGTCAGCGATTTACCGGTAGTTCATCTCAATAGAGCAGAAGCCGAAGAGTATTGTAATTCCGTAGGCAAACGCCTCCCAAGCGAAGCCGAATGGGAATACGCCGCCAGAGGAACCGATCGTTTTAAGTACCCTTGGGGTAACACTTGGGATCCTGACCGTGTTAACTGGGGTGGTAATAATACCGCTTCCATGGTGCCTGTAAATAGCTTTCAGGATAACGGCCGTGGTTACTTTGACCTAGCCGGTAGTGTGACTGAGTGGACTTCAACTGATTCGAACGAAGAAGGTGTAGCGATTTTGAAAGGTGGGTCACGATTCGATAGTAATGTTGCAAATTTTAGAGCACCGGTCAAAAGACTGGAATCGATAGACTATACAGGTGAAGACGTTGGTTTTCGCTGCTCACGCAACACAGACGAATGGCCTGTGAACTGATAATGTGAGTCACGCGTATAAAAAATATCCACGGCGCAGTTGGGCAGAGTGGTTAGTTTTAGTAATTGAGGGAGTTGTTATGAAAATCAAAAAAAGTATTGTTCGCCTAATAGTCTGTACGATTGTGTTTGGTTTTGTCACGAGCGCGTATGCGGTAAATAGAAATGATGTTTTTAACGAACTCGAAAAAATAAACACAAGTTGGGAAGACGTATCTATCGACGTTTGGATTAATGATTTTGAAAACGATGCGGAGCCTGGCGTGCTAGTAGGCGATGAGCTTATTTATCGAGTCAAGAGTGATAAGCCTGCTTTCTTTGCCTTCATTCTAGTTGATGCAAGAGGCAACATGGCCGTGCTCAAGCCGGATGCTTTATCCAGTAGCGGTATAAATGGGGCAAGTCAAAGTATAACGTTCCCTACCGAAGAACAAAGCCAATCGGGTGAGAGTACGATTAAGCAGGCAGCACCTCTTGGAAAAGAGTCAGTTTTCGTGCTGGCATCGGATCAGCATATTCCTGCTGATGTGTTTGGACTAGACCCGCTAAGCGATTACGTCAATTATCGTACTGATTTAGGCGAGAGTAGAGCGTTGGTTGAGCGTCTTAACGCTCATTCAGATGACACAAAGATGGCGCTTGTAAGGTACGAATATTTTGTGGATTCAGATACACAGTTTTCAACCCGTGGTATCAGACGTGAAATTTCTGATCGTATTGAAGAAGTTAGCGTAACTGTAGAGCCCGTTAAGATTGTTGAGGCAGAGATGGTTGGTGCTGAGGTGGATAAGAAACTTGTATCAGAGCAGCTTGTACAGGAGCCAGAGCCCCTTGTTAAGAGCAGCCCAATTGTTATTAATGATATCAACTTTGATCATAACTCTGACGTGCTGACAGACAGAGGCATTAACCAGCTTGAAATACTAGGCAGCGAATTAATCGATCTACAATCGCAAAATCAGTTGCCAAAAGTTAGGCTAACAGGGCACACAGATTCATCTGGCTCTGCTGATTATAATATGGATCTTTCTAAACGTCGCTCAATGGCTTCAAAGCGCTTTCTAGTAGATGAGTTGGGTCTTCCAGAAGAGTTTATCGATACTCATGGAATGGGGGAAACTGTTGCTATAGAGGACAACTCTACTGGTGCAGGTCGAGCGAGAAATCGTCGAGTTGAGTTTGAGATAATTAAGTAAGTAGATAAAAGGACCAAGCCAAGTGAGCATAAAAGACAAATTTACCGAAGATGAGTGGTTTTTACTAAGTTCGACACCCGCTATGATCGGTGCGGCTATGAGCACAGCAGCTCCGAGTGGCGTGATCGGTACTGTTAAAGAGATGACTGCCAGCATGCGGGCATCCGTACAAGGGATTAGTGATTATCCGGATAGCGAACTCATTACCGCGCTGCTAGAAAAAGCAGAAAATTGGGATGAAGCGAAAGATAAGATAAAAGATTATCGCGAAAAAGCTAAATCGCGGTTGCAGAGTGGCGAGATTAAATCGCGTGAAGATTTGCAATCGCAGGTATTGTCCGATTGTGCTGCCGCTGCAGCATTAGTTGACGAAAAATGTTCTGCAGCTGATGCTTTGGTATACAGAGAGTGGAGTGTTAAAATAGCGACTAAAGTTGCGAATGCAGCAAAAGAAGGCGGTATTCTGGGTTTTGGCGGCGAGCGTTTGAGCGCCGAGGAATCCGAATTAATCGCTAGAATTGAATCGGCTTTGGGCGCGCCTGCTGGTCATTTGATGGCTTAGCTGTAGTGGTGTAGAAGAAGCTAGTATGGTTGCTGTGCGTTCTATCACGCTGCAGCTGCATCACTTAGAGTTTCTTTGCCATTGAAGATTATCCATATAAGCGATACACATCAGGATGTTCGGTTGTCTTTATTTCTGGTGATCAACTAGCTGTGTACACGCATAGCTAATTGAGCGATTTTCAATAGCGACCCTGGTTGCTTTGGAGAAACACGTAGCAGATAACAAGTAAGCTCTTTCCGAGCCTGGGAAGACATGCTCGTGCGTTGAATTTATCAGTATCCCCCTACTTAAAGATCAATCACTTAGAGCAGTATTAATAGTCACATCAGAGAAATTTATATAACCATCATATCAAACGATTTAACTTATGAAATCGGCATTGATATCCTCAGTAAGTTCTTGTTATCCAATAATAAGTTCGATGCGATTGCTAGCTAACACAGTGTTAGTTGAGCCCGTGTGTTTTGCGCTCGGTAAACGCCTCACTAAAATGGGTGAGGCTTATTGACCATGCATTTATTGTTCTAGCTGTGCTGCAAAAATGACATCAGGAGCGTCAATATTTTTCTTTTATGCAGTTTTAAAATGGTGTAGGTTGGAGGCACGAGGAATCTGAGTAATAATATTACAGAATAAGGCA
>CALGND010000165.1 GCA_937958675.1 uncultured Granulosicoccaceae bacterium | reverse complement strand
ATTGAGGGTTTTCTTAAAGCTTTTTGAGTCGTCGGGGTTTTCTGGATTTAACGGCTTAGGCAATACGTGCAGCTTTGAAATGGCTGATGAAGTCACTCCAAGCAACATTTGCTCTTCGCCCACTTGCATGACGAGTAGTTTCTCGCGCTGCCCAAGGCTAAAACTGCTAATGATTTTAAGGCCACTTTTAGCCTGTAGTGATGGTGATTGAATTCGCTTAAGTAGAGTAGTAAACCCCCATAGCAAACCCAGAACAAGGGCAAGAGCCAGCGTCATCTTTAATAAGGCGATAACCGGATTGGCTGGATTTGATCCAATCGAATTGGCGTAGCTATTTTGTGAAAATAGCACCATCAATATTAGCGTACCGTTTAGGTATATTCGAGCCACTATGCACTTCTCCATGTTTAACTATCAGATTTAATCTGACTTCGAACTAACTATGAAAACTTATTTAGTCTCTCGTTTGGGCTAATGACATCTGTCAGACGTACGCCAAAGCTTTCGCCAATTACCACAGCTTCTCCATGAGCCACCAACTTACCGTTAACCAGTACATCTAAAGGCTCGTTTGCCATTCTTTGTAACTCGACAATCGAACCCTTTCCAAGGCTCAAGACTTCACCAATGGTCATTCGGGTTTGTCCTATTTCCATAGATAGAACGACAGGTATATCCATCACTAAATCTAAGTTAGCCGAACTTCCACCTACCGACCCGTTCGAATCCTCTGCTGCCGGACTTTCGACAAGCTCATCGGGCTCAGCTCGAGCTGTATTTTCATCTGCCATTTTTTACGATAATCCTGGCACACACCAACGAGAGAAACTCGCCGATACTTGTCCGTTCGAATTTCCCACTCTTGCATCAAACAAAGGTTTCGAATTAGTTTTGAAGGACACGTTTTCTACCTCTCGAAGAGGAATGAAATCTCCGGATTTTAGTTCGAGAAATTCTGCCAAGCTTATTTTTGTCTCCGCTAGCACAGCGTGCATATCTATCTCACAGTTCATTAATTCCTTTTTTAGTGCGCGTGAGAATCCGTTTGATGCCGCCGTTGATTGCTGACTAATTTTTTGAAGCTCTTTTCGGTGTGGCTCTAACATGCTATATGAATAAATCATTTGAAGATCGTACTCAGTGGCAGCTATAAGTAACTTAAAATCACAAACTACTATCACCTGGTCATCGGTATTTTGATTTAGTTTCTCTACCGATACTCTATCGAATACTGGATTGTTAATCTCCAGAATAGTAATCCAAGCAGCTGTTAGCGACTCTTGCAAACAGTTGATAAAAAATTGACAAAGCCGTTTTTCCGTGTGCGATAAAATTGGATTTGGCACCACTTCTGTAGTCTCACCCTTGCCTCCGAAGAATGTTTCAGCCAGCGAATACACTAACGCTCTATCCACACTCAACCAAGCATCGCCCGATAACGGAGGCAAAGACGATTCAAACAACAATTTTGTATCTTTAATATCCGAGAAAGTGTCTCGATATTTCGACATTTGTACTTCTTCAGAGGAAACTTCAATAGGAAACTGAAACTGCTTAAACAATTTGGTCTCAAATTCTGTAGCGATCTTTTTCGATATCAATTTCAATACCGGCCAATCACTTTTAATTTTGTGATCCGGGTGTATAAAATCGTATATCGCTGCGCTGTTATCTTCAGAATCCATCAGTGTTCTCTCCTCGCCGATGAGCTATTGCATTACGAAACGAGTAAAAAATACATCCGTTACGCGGCCGGGCCCATAATGCTTGCTCGCCACTCCCTCAACTATTTCATGCGCTTTTTCTCTAAGTGCGTCTTTCCCACTAGTGGTTAGTAGATCTTCACTACGTTGTTCGCCCAGCATCATCAAAAGATTATTTCTTAATTCAGGGCTATGATCGTCAATAGCATTTTTAGCTTTCTCATCACTAGTAGCAATTGACATCTCCAGCATAAGAAATTTGGGAGAAGATTTTCCTTCAAAATTTACGACAAACTCAGGGTGAATGTTGTAGTAGAATCGTTCTAAGGGCACCGCCTTCGGAAGCTCAGGGACAGCAGCAACAACAATCGGTTCGCCATTTTCATCTAATTCAACTGCAGCTTCTTTGGGAGCCAAAAACAATGTAGCAGCCACTGAAGCTCCGACTAACACCAAGCCGCCACCAGCCATCATGATCATCTTTTTCATTATAGATATCTCGGTTTTAGGTGTAACTTAAACGTACGTGTCTATAAGAGACTGACTGGTTCTTTGATCATCAAAGTTAGATCTATTCTCTTCACGGACTAATTCATTATCACGAGTATCTGCATCGCGAGTATCTGTCTCAGCTCCACCCTCTTGCTCTAATGAGAATCCAGATTGGTTTCTTAGATTTCCCTGACGTTCTTGTTGAGATGAAACATCAACTGACACTTGTTGATAACCTTCATTACCGAAATGTTCTCGCATTCGCGGCAATAAGCTGTCAATCGCATCTTTCGCAATTGTGTTGTTCGCAACTATCGAAACATTCATGTTTTGATTCTCCACATCCACACTAACGGTTATCGGTCCTAAGTTTGCCGGTGATACGTTGATAGTTGCTCGAGATAGTTTTTCATTCACTACCCACCGTAAGTTTTCAACCAACGATTCATCCGCACCTGGCTGCCCCAATAGGACAGTGCGCGGCGCACTTGCCAAATCGGTTACCGGCCCGGTATTCAGTGGGTTAGAATGTGCAGTTATAATGCCGTTGCTTGTAGCGTGATACACGTTAGATGAGGTTAGTTCTGCTGTACCAGAGATCGATTGCATGCCTGTTATATTGACACTCTGATCTGGCTTTACGACCTGTTTTAAACTGATGCCAGGCGTTACATTCGAAAACTTATTCTGTTGTTCAACTACTACCGATTCACGCGGCTGCGTTAAGGCAACATCGTCATCGATTATTGTTACAGCAGTTTGCGCAAGTTGCTGCTGGGGATTCTTCGACTCACCCCCCCCAAAATTGCTTCCACCAAGATTTGTATCACCATTTACCCTTGCTATTGTGTCTGTATCGTTTGATGTAACGTCAGCTGTCTCTGCAATATTTCCACTACCCTTGGGTATTGCTATTTCAGCTAACGGAGTTTGCGCAGGAATATTTGTCAGTCCTACTGGTGATGTTGGATTATTCACCGTTTGAAAACTGACGCCTTGAGTACTCTCATCCGAATTAGCGATCGGGGCGGTAGTTCCCACGACATTACTTAAGCGCTCATCAGCAGATACCGATTGCCAGTTTCCAACTGCTCGCAATTGATTAGCTACAGGCAGCACGTCCACCTCATCACTAACCACTACCGTATTTGAATTAGAGCCGACACTAGAAGACAACGAGGGATTGAGCGACATTGATGGCGAACTAAGCTCAGGCTTAATCGCCTGTGTAGTTGACTTAACACCGTTATTTAGCTCAACACTGGTTCGACCCAACCCAGACTCAACTAATCCAGGAGAAGGTTTATATAGTAAGGCTGAGTTAACAGATTGATTGCCATCGACCTTAATATCATCAGTTTGTACACCTGCCTTCGTAACCACAGTCGTCTCTGAGGAAGCAGTTGTCTTGCTAGTAATTGTCCTGTCAGCAATCGCAACAGGCACTGGAACTGGACGATCGCTCGTATTAACCTTTTCAGGCACCTTATCCAGAACTTGTGCAGCAGGCTTGAGATCCTCACTATCAACAACTGATAAATTAGCCGGAGCAATTGACACCGGTACCGTATTAGATACAGCATTGGAAACGGGATTAGGAATCGTTTTCGACGCAATATTAAAAGCCTGACTCTCGCCCTCAGCAGGCTTTAACTCATTAACAGGAGATTGAGCAACCGCACCCTGCTGCGTCTGCGCGAAAGTCGGAGCAACACTTGCTGTTTTCAGCCCGGTCAGTAAATTTGAGTCATCCACAGTGCTCGAAGATTCAGGTGCCTCAATACTCGACGGTTCGATCTCACTAGGTAAAGTTAATTCAGGGTTTATAGGATTTTTCAGAGCTTGTGATTGTTTTTCTTCCGCAACATCAGTCTCTGCAGTAGCCAGCACGTCGATCAGAGATTCGTCCTCCTGAGTAGCTCGTACACCAAGAAGTGTCACTTGTGAATCATCGATTCCGTTATGCGTGGCATTAATATTCTGCGACAGTGCGGATAACCCATCCAATATAGGCTGAGGACCTAAACTCGTCCCACCGCTTTCTTCAGTACTAGAGGGCATCACTTTGTTACCCACAATATTATTTAGTTCAGCAGCAGTGACGATTGTTTGCTCGGACTCAGCTGTTTGATCGCTAATAGACTCTTGTGCCCGACTAAGCTCTGCGGAAAACGCAATATTAGCGGGTTTACTATTTCCAGAAAGGTCGATTAGCTCAGTGGTAGAACCACCGATCTTGTTCTGGGCGACGAGAATCGTGTTTCCTTCAGCTTCAAGCATGATCTGTACTCGTAGTGTTTTCTGGATTTAAATCAGCGGCAGTGCTGAAACGAGAGTATTCATCACTTTCTTCTTGCTCCATTTTGGCTTTGGAGTATCTAGCCTGCGAGCATCGAAGTTCCTGCATGCTCTCGATAGCTTTTTGCTTCGCTTGGGCTAAATGCCACTTTTCAGCACACTCGGCTGCGTCATCGGTCATTGTGGAGATCCGATTTGTCAGCTCTTCTATTTGCTTACTTAGCTGGCTGATAAACTGTTGACG
>CALGND010000164.1 GCA_937958675.1 uncultured Granulosicoccaceae bacterium | reverse complement strand
GGGTACCGCCGTTGAAATAACCACGACGTCCGCTGATTCAACATGTTCAGCTGCGTGGCCTTTCATTACGGTCACACCAAGACCTTCAAGCCTTGCCGTTAAAGCATTGCTGCCAAGATCAGAGCCACTCACCTTAAAACCAAGATGGTGCATGACTTCTGCTATACCACCCATGCCTACACCACCGATACCGATAAAGTGCATACCTTGGATACGGCGCATTTGGCTTTTAACTGCTGGCGAGATAGACACAACCATTAGCGTGCTACCGCCTGCAGTGCGTCGGCCACTTGCTCAGCTGCTTGTGGCTTGTATAGCTCGCTTGCCGCCGCGGCCATGACATCAATAGCAGCACGATCATTGGCGAACACTTCTATATGGTTACCTAAAGATTGCGCATTGAGCTGTGTTTGCGGCATCAATATAGCGGCCGATGCATCCGACAAATAACGAGCATTGTGAGCTTGGTGGTCATCAATGGCGTGAGGAAACGGTACCAATATGCTGGCGATTCCAACCGCGCTTATTTCGCTCACTGTCATCGCACCTGCTCGGCAAACCAATAGGTCAGCCCAACGATAAGCCTCCGCCATATCATCGATAAAAGCATCAACTCGTGCATCATTGTTGTTGTCTGAATAACGCTGTTGAACAGCTGCCTGCTCAGCGGCCCCTGTTTGATGCCAGACAGTTGCAACACCATCATCAAGCAACGCCATCGCCGCTGGCACAGTCTCGTTTAGTATTCTCGCACCGCGACTACCACCTATTACCAGCACCTTTAATGGGGCTGTTGTGTTCGCAACATTAGCTTGCCTCACTACTTCAACACTCTTACGTACAGGGTTGCCGACCACCGTTGCCCGCTTATGTGAAAACGCACCGGGCATTGCAGCAAATACGCGAGTGGCAAATCGGCTTAACATGCGATTTGTTGTGCCAGCAATTGCATTTTGCTCATGCAGCACTAGCGGCTTACGCATCAGGAATGCCGCTAAGCCAACTGGGCCAGAAACGAAACCGCCCATACCTAACACAGCACTGGGCTTAACGTCTTTGAGAATACTGAGGCTTTGCGCACTGGCTTTTAAGATTTTGAATGGACTAAGCAACAAACCAAGCAAGCCCTTGCCGCGTATGCCCTCTATGCTGATCCAACGTATATCAAACTTGGCTTCTGGTACCAAGCGTGATTCCATTCCGTTACGTGTACCCACCCATACCACCGGCACAGCACGATCACGCAATTCGTTAGCAACGGCCAAGGCAGGAAATATATGCCCACCGGTACCACCAGCGGCAATCACTATCGGCTTGTGTTGGCTCATTTAGAACCTCGCCGTGGCTTAAGCCGCTGTATTGCGAATGCTCTTGTTTCAGTTTCGACGCGCAGCAACAATGCAAAGCTTGCAGCAAATACAAGGGCACTACTGCCGCCGTAACTCATAAATGGTAGTGTAATGCCTTTAGTGGGCAACATACCCATATTCACACCAATATTAATAAACGCTTGCAAACCGATCCAACCACCAATACCCAAGGCGATAAAACCTGCAAAGCGGTTGCCCTGCTCATCTGCAATTCGAGCAAGACGAAAACTGCGCCAAACAATGTACGAGTAAGCACAGATCAACACCAGCGCACCAATCAAACCTAACTCCTCACATAACACGGCAAATAGAAAATCGGTATGAGCTTCTGGCAAATAAAATAGCTTTTGCACGCTGCTACCCAAACCCACACCGGTGATGCTGCCAGAGCCTATTGCGATCAGCGATTGCGTTAACTGAAAGCCACTGTTGAATGGATCAGAAAATGGATCAAGGAAGCTAGCAAACCGGCGCATACGATACGGAGACGCAACGATCAACAACGTGGCAAGCACGCTTAGCACACCAATAAGCGCTGCAAACTGGGTGAACCTGACGCCCGCCACATAGAGCATGATTAGAGCAGTACTAATAATAACGACCGCCGCACCAAAGTCAGGCTCTAACAACAACAACACGCTGGCCACACAAATTAAACCTAGTGGACGGGCAAAACCACCAAATGTGGTCTGAACTAATTCGCCACGACGCACTAGATATCCAGCTAAGTAGACGATGATGAATAGTTTGACGGTTTCTGACACCTGCACAGTGAACAAACCAAGATCAATCCAGCGGCGACTGCCGTTAACTTCTTTACCGATGCCTGGAATCAAAACCAGTAGTAAAAAGAACAAAGACATGATAATCATGTGAGGCCCGTATTTTTCCCAAACTGCCAGTGGCAGTTGATACAAGGCTATGCCCGCAGCTAAACCAATGACAAGGAAGAACATTTGGCGCTTGGCAAAATGGAAAGGCGAACCATAATTTTGCGATGCGAACGCCATTGATGACGACGTAATCATGACCATACCAAACAAAGCAAGCCCAACAATAACCAGCAGCAAGGCGTGACGCCTAAGCAGCACGCTGCTATCAGGCTGTGCATTGGCTCGGGTCGCTAAGCGCCCAGATGCGATTCTTGAAATCATCTCACTCATGCAGCCAACTCCTGCACAGCTTCGCAAAAGAGAAACCCACGTTGTTCGAAGTTTTCAAACATATCGAAACTAGCGCAAGCAGGTGACATCAAAACCGCATCGCCCTTGACTGCAATTTTGCTTGCAGCAATCACCGCATCATTTATTGAATCGCAAAACTGTACGTCGGTTAAGTCTTGCAGCGCATCAGCCATCAATTGACGATCACGACCAATTAGCACCAAGGCTTTTACGTACTTGGATACTGCATCACGCAGCACGCGAAAGTCAGCGCCCTTACCCAAACCACCTGCGATCAACACAACCGGACCTGGCATTGCTTCAATCGCTTTTTCGCAGGCATCAATATTGGTACCTTTGGAATCGTTGTACCAATGCACCTGATCTATTTCAGCAACCAATTCAGTGCGGTGTGGCAAACCAGCAAACGTGTTAATGGTAGCTTGCAGAACGCTTTCATCGATATTAAGCGGCGCTAACAACGCAACTGTAGCAAGCGCATTAGCTCGGTTATGCCTACCAGGCAATCGAGTTGATGAAAGCTCCAGCAATTCCTTATCTTCTTTAACTATTAAGCATTTGTTGTCGCGTTCAATACATCGGTAGTCCGCAGCATTATCTGTTTCTACGGCAAAATAACTTTCCTTGTTTACAGATAACTCCGCAGGCACGGGCCACGTTCGCGCATCATCACGATTAGCAATAAGGTGCTCGCAATTGTTATAGATATGGCGCTTGACTTGAGCATAGTGCTCGATCGAATCATAGCGATCCATATGATCATCGCTAATATTAAGCACAGAAGCCGCTAGCGGGGCCAGAGATTCAGTTGATTCAAGCTGGTAGGACGACAATTCAAGCACGTAAACTTCAGCAGTTTGGCTAATACTGTCCAGCGCTGGTTTACCAATATTGCCGCAAAGCACTGCCTCTATTTCAGTCTGCGCAAGAATGTGCTCGATCCAGCTAACCACTGTGCTCTTACCGTTGGAACCTGTAACAGCAATGACGGGTTTATTAACCGCCGATGCAAATAACTCGATATCGCCTATCACCTTCACACCGCCATGCAGTGCAGCAACTATTGCTGGATGTGATCGAGGAATCCCAGGGCTTAACACGATAACGTCAGCAGCTGAAAATGTCGCTGCATCAAACCGTGTGTGTAGCTCAACACCAGCTAAGGTACCAGCATTATCATCAAGCTGCGCCCTCTCATCAGCCACCGCGAACGCTATTTCATTGGCTTGCATGTAACGCACAACCGACCAACCTGTCACTCCCAGGCCAACCACTAACACTGATTTGTTTGCTAGTTGCTCAGGTTTCATCAGCGGATCTTCAACGTTGATAGACCAATTAATACCAACACAACGGTGATGATCCAAAAGCGCACAATGATGCGTGGCTCAGGCCAGCCTTTTAGCTCGAAATGATGATGGATAGGCGCCATGCGAAACACACGCTTACCGGTGAGCTTAAAGGATGCAACCTGTACTATCACTGACACCGCTTCCATAACAAAAACGCCACCCATAATAAAAAGTACAAGCTCTTGGCGCACCATAATGGCAACAGCTCCTAGGGCAGCACCGATAGACAGCGCACCTACATCACCCATAAATACTTGTGCCGGATAGGTGTTAAACCACAAGAAACCTAAGCCTGCGCCTGCCATGGCACTGCAAAAAACAGTGAGCTCACCAGCGCCTTTTATATTAGGAATAAGTAGGTAATCTGCGAACACGGCGTGCCCTGCAAGATAGGCAATTATTCCAAGCCCGGACGCCACCATTACCGAAGGCAATATAGCTAATCCATCAAGGCCATCTGTCAGGTTGACTGCGTTGCTACTTCCCACAATGACTAAAAACGCGAATGGAATGAACATCCAACCCAGAGGGATGGCTACATTTTTAAAAAATGGAACAATCAACTCAAGCTCAGATCGATCGGCTGTAGTTGCATAAAACGCTATTACGGCAAGTCCAGCAATCAGCGTTTGAGATAGTAATTTTTCCCGCGCTGTTAGCCCTACTGAGTTTGACAAAATAACTTTGCGATAGTCATCCACCCAACCAACAGCGGCAAATCCGATGGTGACAAACAGAACAAACCAAACTTGCTTTGTGGTTAGATCAGCCCATAACAAGGTACTGATCACAACAGACATGATGATCATGGCGCCGCCCATCGTAGGCGTTCCGGCTTTCACTAGATGTGATTGCGGACCATCATCACGTACTGATTGACCAATATTAGCGTTAGTTAACCAGTTAATCAGAACAGGACCAAGCATCAAGCTGATTAGCAAGGCGGTAAGGGCAGAAAATATCACTCGAAGAGTAATGTACTGCAGCACGCCAAAACCGCTATTAACTGCCGCTAACCAATCTCCCAGCAGGACTATCATATGACAACCTCGGGAACGCGCGTATTTAGAACAGGCGGCTCATTTGCCAACAGCGCATCAACAAGGCGATCCATACGTGCGCCCCGAGAGCCTTTTAACAAAACGGATGTTTTTGCATCAAGCTCGGGGAGTAGGTTTTCTAGTAGATCTTCTTGAGACGCAAAATGACGACCGCAGCCACTAACTGCAGAGGCGTGTTGCGCCAGATTACCTACCGTCCAAACCGCATCAATATTTTTTCGCTTAGCATATGTACCAACGCGCTTATGCAACTGTTCGGAATCCTCACCCAGCTCCAGCATGTCGCCTAAAATCAATAGGCGTTTGCCGCCAAGCTCTGCCAGTACATCAATGCCTGCTTGAACTGATGCAGGATTAGCATTGTAGGAATCATCAATAAGAGTACAGCCGGCAGCGCCTGGTTTTTTCTCTAGACGCCTAGCAACCGGCTTGACAGACGCAAGGCCAGCTTGAATTGTGTCTGCTTGCGCATC
Source organism: uncultured Granulosicoccaceae bacterium (assembly GCA_937958675.1). GTDB lineage: Bacteria > Pseudomonadota > Gammaproteobacteria > Granulosicoccales > Granulosicoccaceae > Granulosicoccus. The sequence goes on along the minus strand of CALGND010000164.1, from coordinate 8,097 downwards.
AAGACATTGAACAGCTGCTATTGCGGCCAGTGCATTAGTTCGATTGTGCTCACCTAACAGTGAAAACGAAACATCGAACGCATCCCCAACGCCCTCAACTCTAAAACCGTCACTATTGCCGGCGTGCACATCGGCATCTTCAGTTGTACCGAAGGTACGTATGCTGCATTCAGATGCCGCAGCTTCAAGTATGTCAGCGCGATCATCATCTGCATAAATTACTGCCCACCCGTCAGCTTCTAGGCCTGAGAATATTTCACTTTTTGCGTGGGCTACATCAAGCAAGCTACCAAAACCTTCCAGATGAGCAGCTTCTGTATTGGTAATTACGGCAACGTCAGGTGATGCCAAGCGGCTTAATACTTTGATCTCTCCCGCATGATTAGCTCCCATCTCGATCACCGCGTACTGATGCTCTTGGCGTAGCTTTAATAATGTTAAAGGCACACCTATTTCATTATTTAGATTGCCTTCGGTTGCTAATACAGGCCCCAGTTGACGCAATATTGCAGCAGTGAGTTCTTTAACCGTGGTTTTGCCATTACTACCTGTAATGGCGATAGTCTGCACCTGATGCCCACGCGCCCATAACCTAGAAAGCTCCTGTAGCGCAAGTAAAGTATCGCCAACTAGCAGGTATGGCGTATCAGTATCTACAGGCTTACTAACCACAAACCCACCAGCTCCAAGCTCCGCCGCTTGCTTGATGTAATCATGGCCATCGAAGTTTTCACCCTGCAGAGCAATATAAACATCGCCTGGATTTAGCGTTCGCGTATCAGTGCTAAAGCTATTAAGCTGCACGTCATCGCCAATCAACTGAGCGTTAAGCGGCTCTATGCAATCTGAAAACATTAAACGGAACATCAGCATGCCTCCTTTAATAACGCATCAACCACTACCCGATCACTAAACGGCAAACGCTCACCATTAGTGACCTGATAATCCTCATGACCTTTCCCTGCTATCAGTACAACATCGTTTTTAGCTGCGTGCGAGATCGCGTAGGCGATAGCCTTGCGCCGATCAGCAATAACAACCGCCGCTTGAGGGTTTTGCATGCCGCTTAAAATCGCATCAATTATGGATTGCGAAGCCTCGAAGCGTGGATTGTCATCAGTAACAATTACATGGTTAGCAGCTTCAGCAGCTTTTCCCATAGGCAATCGCTTACCTTTGTCCCTATCGCCACCACAACCAAACACCAACCACAACACGCCATCTGCATGCTCGCGCAAAGCTGCGATAGCCGATTCAAGTGCCTGTGGCGTATGAGCATAATCAACTACAACTGTTGGCCGGCCTGCAATACTGAATTGTTCCATTCTGCCTGGCACCGCGTTTAGCAAACCCAAGACATTTACCGAATCATTTGCTGCATGACCTAAGGCTCTAAGCGCTCCATGGCATGCCAACAGATTTTCGACATTAAAGCGCCCGAACAGCCCACTGTTTACAGTGTGAGATTGGTTTTCCTCTAAAAGATCAAATTGAATACCAGAGGCAGTCAATTTCACTTCGCGCCCTGCAATTAATGTGTGCGTGTGAGTAACATCTTTACAGTTTGCAGGCTCACAACTAAAGGCATAACCGGGTATTGATGATCCGCTTAGCAGTTCAGCGCCTAGCTCATCATGCTGATTCACAACAATCGCGCTCAGACTTGGCCAACTAAACAACTGCGCCTTGGAAGCTTTGTAGTGCTCGAGGGTTTTGTGATAATCAAGATGATCACGGCCAAAGTTAGTCAGCACCGCCACATCAATGGCAACAGCATCAAGCCGACCTTCAGCAATACCGTGCGACGAAGCTTCAATCGCGACTGTAGCCGCACCCTGGGCACGAAGCTCTGCAAGCATGCGCTGCAAGCTAACAGCATCCGGCGTCGTGAGTGCAGTGGAGGCAAGCGTTTCAACGCCCCAACCAAGTGTGCCGATATAACCGCAGCTATGCCCAAGCTTGCGTAAAGCCTTCGCTATAAATAAGCAAACCGACGTTTTACCATCTGTACCCGTTACCGCTACAACGTTTAAGTGCTGGCTAGGTTGACCATAAAACTCAGCGGCAATCTGGCCAACACGATTTTTTAGCTGCGGCACTTTACCAATTGCGATGCCGGCTAAACGCAGCTGTTGTAGCGCTGCATCAAAGCTGCCATCCAATTGATCATCAACCAGCACTGCTGCAGCTTCGCTTTGAATTACTTGCTCAACAAACTCCAAACCATGAGTCGTAGCGCCCGCCACCGCCAAGTACAGATCTCCCGCACTGAGCAATCGACTATCCAATGCCACACCAGAGATCATGACATCGGGTATCGAATCAGTCATATCAGCGACGACATCGCTTATCAAGATAGCGAGCGATTGAGCCGGGCGTATCGTCATGAACGATCACCTTGTCGTTGCAGCAACTCCGCCCGTTGATCATCGATATCGTCAGGCTCTACACCTTGCAGACGCAGAGCATGCGACATAACGTTAGCAAACACGGGAGCAGCAACTACGCTACCAAAGTGCTGCCCAGCTTTCGGATCATGAACCACAACCACAACTGCAATCTCTGGTCGCGAAGCGGGGGCAAAACCTGCAAACACTGATACGTAACGATCTTCTGCATAACCACCGCTCTGTGATCTGTGCGAGGTTCCGGTCTTGCCGGCTATACGGTAGCCCGGCACCTTAGCTCGTGTACCCGTACCATTTGTCACTACTGACTCAAGCATGCTACTGACCTCGGCTGCAATCGCTTTATCAACAACGCGAGTACCATCCACATTATCTGGTTGTGCAATAAACGAAACCGTAGGCATGATGCCGCCATTAGCCAACGCGGCATAGGCTCGCACCAACTGTAACGCCGAGACCGATATACCATAACCGTAAGACACACTGGCTTGTTCTATGTGGTGCCATAAGGTGGGATGATTAAAGTAACCCGCAACCTCGCCAGGGAACTCACTACCCGGCGGCCGACCAAATCCAAATGAGTCGAACACTGACCACATTTGCTCAGGATCGAGTTGGGTAGCCACCTTACTAACACCCACGTTGCTTGACTTACGCACAATACCGCGCAAATCCAGCCAACCGTTGTCAGTCGAATCACTAATTTTGTATTTACCAATCTCATAATGACCAGGCGATGTGAAAACAATATCGTCAGGTTTGAAATCACCTGAGTCTAGTGCCGCAGCAATCGTAAAGGGCTTCATGGTTGAGCCTGGCTCAAAAACATCGGTGATAGAACGGTTGCGCTGACGGCCACCCGTTCGATCTTTTTGATCATTAGGGTTGTAACTTGGATAATTTGCCATCGCCAGCACTTCGCCAGTTTTAACATCCATTACTACAACAGACCCAGACTCCGCACTCTGCTTTGCCACTGCGTCACGCAATACACTATTGGTAAAATATTGAAGCTGCTTATCAATAGACAACCTCAATTCTTTACCGGGCACGGCAGGCTCAACAATATCCATACTAGCGATTTCACGACCATTTAAATCGCGTATCACGCGTCGCAAGCCGGGCGTACCTTTCAACCAATCATCGTAGGCTAGCTCTAAGCCTTCACGACCCACATCATCGATATCTGTAAAACCAACAATATGAGATGCGGCCTGACCGCTTGGATAATAACGGCGAAATTCTCGCTGCGTTGATAAATCAGAGACACGTAAATCCATTACATTTGTTGCAACATCAGGCGTGACATGACGCTTGATATAAATAAACTCTTTACCTTGCGCATCAGCGGTATTAATGCGCTTTTGTAAGTTGGCAGGGTCAAGCTCCAGCAATGAGGCGACCTCGCGCATTGCCGCTGGCTGCTCTACCAATGATCGCGGATCACCCCAAACACTCTGTATCGGTGTACTAACAGCGAGCGCCTCACCATGACGGTCTAATAGGTTGCCGCGGTTTGCCGGGATAGAAACAACGCGCTGCTGACGCATGTCGCCTTCATCGCGGTAAAACTCATGATCAAACACTTGCAGATATACAGCACGAACCACCAAGCACGATGCCATAACAAAAAACAGCAACAGCACTTCGTGTCTGCGGCGAGTCCAATTTTTACGAAGCTTTTTAGTGCGAGCCATTAGTTAGCATTCTCATTGTGTCGCACTATCATTTTCGAATCATCGATGCCTGGCAACACCATACCCAAGCGATCACGCGCTGTTCGCTCTACTAAACCATGCTCCGAGAACGTGCCTTCTTCTATTTGCAACTGACTCCACTGAACATCAAGCTCATCTATTTGATGTTGATTTCTGCTGATATCAGTCGTTGCACCTCGACTCAGATGCTTGCTATAGACCACCGCCACTGCGGTGCAAAAATTAGCCGCTGCTAAAGCTGCTACTACCACCAGAGTTTTCATGCCACTCGCTCCGCGACTCGCATAATGGCGCTACGCGCGCGAGGATTGACATCAAGCTCTTGATCACTCGCTTTGACCGGCTTGCCCACCAAACGCCAAGGGTGATCTGCGGTTGGCGGCTGTGGCAAATGGCGCGGTATCGATGGGTCAGGCGGTGGTTTACGAAGTGCGCGCTTAACAATACGATCCTCAAGTGAGTGAAAACTTATAACCGCTAATCGCCCGCCAGGCTTGAGCGCGGTGGCGGCATGTACCAGCACACGCTGCAACGCACCTAACTCATCATTAATAAAAATACGAATAGCCTGGAACGACCGTGTAGCTGGATGGTGATGACGCTCCCAACGAGGGTGAGCAACCTTCACTATTTCAGCTAGCTGAGACGTGCGTGTAATGGGTGCAAGCGTGCGCTGCTCAACAATAGCTCCCGCTATTCGCTTTGCATAACGCTCTTCCCCAAAAGTTTTTAACACATCAATCAAGTCGTTCTCACTTACCCCAGACAGCCACTCGGCTGCCGATTGCCCGCTTTGCGGATCCATGCGCATATCAAGCGCACCGTCTCTTGAAAATCCGAACCCGCGTTCCGCCACGTCAAGCTGGGGTGATGACACTCCAACATCGAGCAACAAACCGTCTAAGGTTCCTAGCCATTTTTTTTCCGCCAGCACTGTATCGAGCTGATCGAAATTAGCCTTTATGATTTCAAATCGCGATTCATCAGCAAACTGCTGTTGTGCATTGATGATCGCTTCTGGATCTCTGTCCAGTGCTAATAACTGCCCCGCATCTCCTAACTGCGACAGCAATAATTTGCTATGACCACCCCTACCGTAGGTGGCGTCTACATATCGCCCTGCAGGCTTAATCTGCAGCGCATCAACGGCCTCTTGATACAACACCGGCACATGTGCCGAGCCCATCAAAGCGACAATTGTTGGATTGCGTCGCTCACTTCAGATTGGTCTTGATCGTTAATAAGATCAGGCCACTCTGAAGATGCATTAGCAAAACGGCTTTCGCTCCATAACTCGCATTTCTTACCTTGACCGATCAACACAGCCTTACGATCTATGCCAGCGTACTCGCGTAACTCAGCCGGTAAAAGAATGCGGCCATTACTATCGAATTCAGTTTCCGTCGCGTAACCAACGTACAATCGCTGAATCGCACGACTGTGAGGATTCGTATTCGGCAAACTCATCAACTTGGTTTCGATCTCTCGCCAATCCGGCATTGGGTAAACCAACAAACACCGCGAAGGGTCTGCGGTCACCATCAATTCGGTGATCCCATCGGCCATCAACCGATCCCGATGATGTTTGGGCACGGCAAGCCGGCCTTTAGCATCAACGCTGAGTTTGGAAATTCCCCTAAACATCGATTTTTAGCGTTTGACGCCTCTTTTACCCACTTTTCGACACAAATCATCACCAAGCGCGACTATACGGACACCTACGCTCTCGGTCAATAAAAATGCGCGTCCTGTCACGGATTTTTTCGTTCAAACACAACAACTTAGAGTTCAAACATGAGTGTACTGCAATCAAAGGCTTAACCCCGTTTGATAGAATCTACATGAAGTAAGCGCGGAAACTTGATGAGTTTTTAATCACCGTGGAGATCTACGTTGCTGATATTTTGCATTCATCGCCCCCACTTGAACTTCGCCAGCAGTCGCAAGAGCGGGCATTCCACCGAGCAACCGCCAAGGAGCATTTGTCGCAGATGTGATCTGCGTGAGGGAATATCAGCGTAAGAAGTTAGGCTAATCCCATCAACGGATAGCTATCCCGTTTATGTTCATTAGTGAATGAAGAACCCACTATTTAAATCACCATCTGAATGGAAGCGTATGAAATCTTTAAAAATACTTAACCTAATCCCTATCGTTGCCACACTTATGGCAGCTGCATCTCCGAGCCAAGCGGGCAGCTTTGCCGGTCGTGTCGGCATTGATGGCGGTGGCGACACCCTACTTTCTCTTCAATTTACCAACGGCGACAGCAGCTCAATCAAGGCCGGCGGCGGCGTATTTTTTGAAATCGGCTACGGAACAATCACGCCGCTGCAAGATAACCCCAAGCTTCAAACAGAAGTCAGCTTTGGCTATAAAGTTGATAGCGAGGACGCCACTAATGGCGAAGTAGAGTTCAGACGTTTATCGGTTAATTTGAACCAAATGATGAAGCTCGAAAAATTTCGTTTAGGCGGTGGAATTACCTACCATTTCGATAACAAGCTTAAAACCAGCGGCGGATTTTTCACTGGCGGCAGTGTCGAATTTGACGAAAGCTTAGGCTTTAATTTGCTGGCAGAATATCTTGTTAGTGATAAAGCCGTGTTAGGCCTTAGAGCCACATTTATAGACTATGAAGTTAGTGGCGCGACGTTGGACGCAAACAGTGTTGGTCTGTATCTCGGCGCTAACTATTAGAGTTCAGTATTAAGCTACAACACAAACTGCTATAGCGGCTTTTAGGCTGCTATAGCAGTGTTTTATACACACTGAATTAGATGGAGTCGGCCGTTAAGCCGGGTTCTGTCGTGGATCATCATTCATCTAGACCTTGCGTCACCACAAGGCTCAAGCGACCTACCCGGGGACAGCGCGGACCACGCCTATATCCCTCTATTTGGTCTTGCTCCAGGTGGGGTTTACCATGCCGTTGCGTGTTACCACGAACGCGGTGCGCTCTTACCGCACCATTTCAACCTTACCGGCAGCGAGCTGCTTAGGCGGTTTATTTTCTGCTGCACTTTCCGTAGGCTCACGCCCCCCAGGAATTACCTGGCACCCTGTCCAAGGAGCCCGGACTTTCCTCGCCAGCACAAGTGCTGCCGCGATGATCTGGCCAACTCCGCGGACAAGTTTACCCGTTTATCACGTTAGTCGGAGGAATCGTTGTTGCGCAACTCAACAGCCAGATTGTATGTGGCCTTACGCGGCACATCCAGCAACTCAACAACACACTTAACGGCGACCTTTATTGGCAAATGCGGCAATAGTATCTCCAACGCCTGCCTCGCTTTACCCAGATTAGCTTCGTCAGCCACTGCCTGATGCCCTGCCAGCACAATGACAAACTCACCTTTGAGTTGCATGTCATCTTCGCCCATGGTTTGTCGTATTTGCCCGATACTGCCGTGATGCAGCGTTTCAAAACGCTTGGTTAATTCTCGAGCAATGCAAGCCCGACGCTCGCATCCAAAAATCGACTCAATGGCTTGCAGCGTGGCCAGGATGCGATGCCGAGCTTCATACATAATCAGCGTTTGAGGAGCGGTGGCAAGCGGGGTCAGCCATTGCGCTCTAGCCGCTTCGCGAGCCGGCGGAAAACCGACATATTCGAATCGATCGGTTGGTAAGCCGCTAACGCAAAGGGCCGCCGTCAACGCACTGGCTCCTGGTATCGGACACACCCCCAGATCGGCATCAATACAGGCTCTTACCAGCCGGTAACCGGGGTCAGATATTAACGGCGTCCCGGCATCGCTTATTAAGGCAGCGTTGTTGCCATCCTGCAAATATGCCGCTACTGAAGCAATACGCTGCTCCTCATTGTGTTCATGCAATGACACAGTTGGCGTTGCAATACCATGATGACGCAGCAATACGCTACTATGGCGAGTATCCTCGGCGTAGATTCGATCCACGCTGCGCAGAGTTTCAATCGCTCGCAAAGAGATATCGTCTTTGTTACCGAT
>CALGND010000163.1 GCA_937958675.1 uncultured Granulosicoccaceae bacterium | reverse complement strand
CCTGCGCTACCTTGCCAGTGTTTACGCTGATGGCACATTTTGGCCTAAGGATCCATTCAAGCGTGCAGATATAGACCGCTGGGCTGAGTGGGCTAAAATCAATGTGCAGATGAATTTTAGCAAACCGATTTTCTGGCCGGTGGTTCGCTTAGCAACGGGCACTGAGGATGCAGAAGCAATCAAAACAGCAATAACGAACTTTGAAAACATACTTACAATTGCTCAGGATAAACTAGAGCATCATAACTTTCTTGCAGGTGATAGCTTAACGCTTGCAGACATTCAATTTGGCCACGTACTATATCGCTATTTTGAATTAGAGATCCAGCGCGCTGAGCTGCCTGGCATCCGACGCTACTACGACATGCTCACACAGATGCCACATTATCGTTCTCACGTGATGATCAACTTTGATGAATTGCGTTATAAGCCGGAGTAAGCACTGAAACGATCGGCATTTATTTTCGCTTTTTTATGAATACTCTGAATAATTACTGCATACGCCGCTTATGCAGCATTCTTGCTCTGATCAGTATCTGAGGAACCGCTTCCCGCTGAGCCGTTGGCAATTTCTGACGCTTGTTCTTTCCAGAACGCTTCCGAACCCAATACACCAAGACCATCAAGATAATCTCTGTCGAGTCTGCTCTCAAGTGCATCGCTTTCATCACTAAGATTGGTCCATTGAGAAAGATAGTTAGCTACATGTACGGCGCCAATGGCATCAAATTCTTGTGAGTTTACAGCGCTCGGATTGTCGTGAAAGGTAACGGCCTCTACGACCGATGTGGGTATACCCCATAGATTCAGGAAATAGCCGCCTACTTCTGAATGCGTACAACCTAGTATGTCTCTTTCAATCGATGCATTAACCCAGGTATTGGGCAGACCAGTTGAGTGATCCTGTAGATCTGGTAGCGCGTCAGGTTTTTCGATGGCAATGATTATCTTACCCACATCATGTAGTAAACCAGCAGTGAATGAAGTACTGCTCAGTTCGTCGTTTTCAATTATCTCACTGGCTATGGTCGCGGTCAGTAAGCTGTGTTGATGCATAGCCATGGCATTTAAATGGCTCGAGTCAGGCATTTTCTGCGTTATTTCAAATAGCTGATTAGCCAACACAAGAGATCGGATAATATCCACGCCTAAGAAGCTGGCCGCTTGCTTTGCCGAAACAAAGCTCTTCTGCCGACGAAAGAATGAAGAATTGGACAACTGAAGAATCTTGGCTGTCAGGGCAATATCCTGTTCGACTATTTGTGCTATATCATCAATGGAACCATCACTTCCATTTAAGAGGTCCATTAGTTCCTGTTGTTTTGCATCACTCCCTGGTAAGCGGCTTGCGCTGCCAGCAAACAGTTGTACGGCAGGGTTATCGAATGCCGCGATAAGCCCGGTATCTCGAGTAATGGCCTCATCCAGCTCTTCAACGTCACACGGCTTAGTTAAGTAACATTGCGCCAATGATGTCAGTTTGATAGTTTTCTTCTGATCGGAGAATCCGGTTAATGCTATGCGAATAGTTTTAGGGTGATGATCTTTAGCATATTGGAGAACATCCACTCCATCCACGCCGGGCATACGAACGTCTGAGACGATTACGTCGTAACGATTGCTCTTTAGCTCTGAAATGGCAGCGTCGCCACCACATGCAAACGTCATTTCCCAACGTCTCCTCTGTTTACGTAGGGAGTCCTGAAGTCCTTCCAATACCGCGGGTTCATCGTCAACAAATAGTACTTTTTTCATGCTGCAAATTCCTTGTTAACAGACGTATTAACGGATTGCTTGTCTGTTTTGTTTTCGGATATCGGTAGTTTTATAAGAAATGAGGTGCCCTTACCTGGTTCTGTCGTGAATGACAGTTGCCCACCGTGATTTTCGACAATAATCTTATGTGAGATGGATAAGCCTTGCCCTGTTCCACGACCTACTTCTTTTGTAGTAAAAAATGGATCGAAAATTCGATGTTGAATTTTTTCTGGTATGCCCGACCCATTGTCAGATATAGATATAAGAACAGCGTCGCCCTCTTGCCATGTCTTAACCTGGATAATGCCGTCTTCAACGTCACTTTCGGAAATTGCATGTGCGGCGTTGACAATCAGGTTTAGAAACACCTGATTGAGATCACCTAGATGGCATTCTATATGCGGTATTGATTGCAGTTGTTTGTCAATTTTGGCGACGTATTTGTATTCGTTACTGGCAACAGTTAGGGTAGTATTTATTGCTCTATTTATGTCGGCAATGGATTTCTCTCTTTCATCAGGATGCGAGAATTCATTTAAGGCGCCGACTATCTGCGTCACCCTATCTATACCCTGTAAAGCACGATTTAATGCCTTGGGCGCTCTTTCACGAATATAATCTAGGTCGGCATCATAGATTGCCTGTTTAAACGAGCCAGTTTTCACGTCGTGACCTTCTAATAACGCGATTGATTCCTCGAGCTTTACACTTATGATTTGTAGATCTGCAAATACCGATTGAAGAAATTGCAGGCTATTACCAATATATTGCATTGGTGTATTGATTTCATGCGCTATGCCTGCGGCCATTTGACCAACCGCCTCGAGCTTTTGTGCATGCCTCAGTTCCACCTCTACCTGTTGGCGTCCAGCCATTTCCTGCTCAAGAGTTTGCTTAGACTCGGCCAACTCCATAGCATTCCTTTCGAGATCATTGGTACGGCGGGCGACACGTTCTTCTAGCTCGGTATTGAGTTTGCTGAGTTCGTTTGATAAACGACGGCTATCAGCTAGAGAGTTTCTTTGTGCTTCGACCAATGTGAGAAAATCAGTTAATGAATTATGCAGCGCGAAATCATTTAGTGTGAATCCCAGTTTATCTAACGATTCTGCTTCAGTAATCCATGGAGCGATAAGAAATACGTGATGGGATGCATCGCTAAAACTGATCAATTGACCTCGTAACAGCAAATCTGGATTGGAAGTACTTTGCAGCAGGATAAGTTGGTCTTGATGCGCAGAAAATTGGTCGATGCTTGTGATATAGCTTGGGTCTTGCATGGAGAAATGGATAAAAAAATCGGAGTTAACCGCATTGGATACATTAAGCGCCTTATCCAGCGACTTCCCACAGCTAACAATTTTTCCGCTCTGTGTTATAACGAGATGGAATGGAAACGCTTTTGAAAGAAGGGATTGACATAGTGCACTGCTGTGATACTCGGCTATCATGTCAAGACGCTCGCTGTTGCTCGGACAGTATCAAAAATGATTCGGCTTTAAAGAGTATTGAGCTCAGTCCAATGAATCTATCCCTTAGCCGGGTATCGAGCCACTTATCAAGCCTCCTTACCGGACCAAAAACTCTATTGGACTCCTTTATTTGAGTAACTATCAGCCACCCTACTGGTTTTTTAACGAGTCTGCGCACTCTGATCTTCGCCCACGTTTTTGTCGATGTTGTCACAGGCTGTATTCGGCAAATCTTATGGTGATTGAACGTGTTTGTGGACGAAACGTGTATTCAATTCGCTGCTGGGTGTTACATGGTCAGCTTTATAGCGTTATCTTTTGACGACTATTGGGATTGAAAATAACGTCAAAGTGCTCTATAAAATTAGCCTGCAAGGTGACTAATTCGCAATTCAATATGGCTAGTGGCAAAGCATTTATTATTGTCGGTATAAATAGAGGCGGAACCTCTGCTGTTACTGCATCGCTTAACGCATTAGGAATATTCCTAGGTAGCCATAGCACACCTCCTGTATACGAAGATAGAGAATTATCCACAGCCTTTAGGAGTCGAGACTGGAATAAACTAAAAAATATTGCAAATGGATACGCTTTAGAGCATGAGATTTACGCTTGGAAACTACCTGAGTCGAGGCTTAAATTAAAAAAATTAGAAAAGTTGTTAGCTAATGCTCACTTCATATTTGTATTCCGAGATATCTGCGCAATTTCAATGAGAAAACAGAAATCGTTGAATGAAGAAACGATCGAAAGCATGTCTAGTTCAATGCGCTCGTACCAAGATATAATTAAATTTGCGAAAAAGCGTCATAACGATCATTTATTCTTGTCTTACGAAAAAATACTGACATCTCCTGAGAGGTATGCAACTAGCCTTCTAGAATTTATTGGCTATGAGGTGTCGAACACCAACATACAAAAAATAACTGACGTTATTTCTGTTAGTCCAGCTGAATACAATATTTGGGCAGATAAAGTGACTCAGAAAAAAAGAATAGAAGAAGACAATGGCCTTAGCGGTCAACTCCATAAGGCGGATTCAAACAGTATCTTCGGCTGGGCAAAATGGCTAAATACTGACACACACGTAGAACTCACTTTACTCATTAACAATAAGGAAGTTTCTCGTTTTAGCGCAAACCAGTTTCAGCAACACTTAATAACGTCCAAATTTTCAAAAAGCGGTAACCGCGGCTTCCGAATTGTTACGCCTGCAGAATTAGAAGACGGTGCAGAAATTTCGGTTATTGAAAGCCAAACTGGAGTTCATCTAGTGGGGTCACCAATTAAATTTAGTCGGTGACACCGTATAAGCTCAGATATTAGATTTAGGATACTACTCGGCCTAAATAGAAGCCAATGCTTGATCAATATCCCAGAGAATGTCATCGATATGCTCTATGCCCACAGACACTCTGACCATATCAGGACGTACTCCAGCCGCCAGTTGCTGCGTTTCATTTAATTGTCGGTGAGTCGTAGATGCTGGATGGATAATTAACGTTTTAGCATCGCCAATGTTGGCTAGGTGACTCATAAATTGAGCATTATCGATAAATTTCTCTCCTGCGCTAATGCCTCCTTTCACACCAAACGTTAATACAGCACTCGCACCGTCCGGCAGGTACTTTTTTGCCAGATCGTGATAGCGGCTACTCGTTAAGCCTGGGTAGTTCACCCACTCAACTCCCGGGTGCTGCTCAAGGTGGATGGCTACAGCCATAGCATTCTGACAATGTCGTTCCATTCTGATAGGCAGAGTTTCGAGGCCCTGCAGAAAACTGAAGGCATTGAACGGACTTAAACTGGGGCCAAGGGTGCGCAGGTACTCCATACGAGCCTTCATAGTGAATGCGAAATCACCAAATGTCTCATAAAAGCGTACCCCGTGATACCCATCAGATGCATCAACCATCGAAGGGAAATTGCCGTTATCCCAGGGAAACTTACCTGATTCAATCAGAATTCCTCCAATGGACGTTCCATGACCTCCGATAAATTTTGTAGCTGAGTGAATCACGATGTCTGCACCATGCTGCATCGGTTTGCACAACACAGGAGACGGAACCGTGTTGTCTACGACAAGTGGTATACCTGCTTCATGCGCTATTTCACTTACTCGCTCAATGTCTAGGACATTCAGGTTGGGATTACCTACCGTTTCTGCATAGAGCAGTCGTGTTTTAGGTGTGATGGCACGTCGAAAGTTCTCCGGATCATCAGGATCAACAAAATGGGTTTGAATACCGAGCCGTTTGAAATTGACATCCAGCTGCGAAAAACTACCCCCGTAAAGAGTTCTTGCCGACACTATTTCATCGCCCGCATTAACTAGGGTTAATAGAGTGATCAACTGTGCAGACATTCCTGAACTGACTGCCAGTGCGGCCCGCCCACCCTCTATCGCAGCAACCCGCTCTTCAAACATCGCGGTGGTAGGATTACTTAGGCGCGAGTAGACGTTGCCAAATGTCTGTAAGTTGAACAGGCTGGCTGCATGCTCTGCATCATCGAAAACATAGGAACTGGTTTGATAAATTGGTGGCGCTCGAGAACCCGTTGCTGCGTCTGGGATTTGACCTGCATGAAGACAAAGCGTTTCATCTGAGAATTCGCGATCAGCCATTGGTTTACTTTCCTCTGCTTTAACAAATTTGTAGACGGATTCGAGTTAGTATGAATTGGCCTAGTTGCTGATGTATTTTGGTCGTTTGGCGGAAATAATCCTAGTATTTACACCTACCCAACCAAGCCCTCCAAACAATCGCGCATGCTCTATCTTCACGCAACGATCCATGATCACCTCTAATCCTGCATCCGATGCAATCGATTCCGCTTCCTGGTTTATAATTGATAACTGCATCCAGAAGTATCTGGCTCCGTTTTCGACAGATTGCCTTGCAAGTTCTGGCATCTCTTCGGAGCGTCTGAAGCAATCGACCATGTCAACTGAATTTGGTATATCTGCAATTGACGGATAACACTGCTGGCCGAGTATTTCGTCGCACATAGGATTGACAGGTATTACCGTAAATCCGTGTTCCATCATGTACTTACCAGCAAAGTAACTGGGCCGGTAAGGCTTGTCTGACAGCCCTACCATCGCGATGGTCTTGGTATCGCTTAGTGCTTTTCTTAATAATGGTATATCTGCCAATTGTCTCTCCAGGCCAGCGATTGTAGGGAGTTGCTCTACATCTTCTAAAACTATTCTAGTTGCTATGAAAGCGGATGGCTATAATGTAGTTTCATCACCGCACTGTAACAGCCAAGTGGTACCTAAGGTTGATCCTATTGGACGGGTCAACTCCGTGACTTAATTATAGATAAATATGCCAACCATTGATGTTTTGTGGAGTAATCCATTTCTTCTAGGATTGTTTTTTTTGGCTGCGTTTATGGTTGGGCTATCTAAAGGTGGAATGCCCGCTATTGGTATGCTCAGTGTGCCTCTATTATCCCTAAGTATGTCACCGTTGGTTGCAGCTGCTCTGTTGCTACCAATCTATATACTCTCTGATGTTATAAGCGTGTGGTTGTATCGAAAAAACTTTAGTGCGGATAATGTAAAAATCCTAATTCCAGCAGGCATCGTAGGAGTATTAGTAGGTTGGGCTACGGCCGCTTTTGTGTCCGATCGAATGGTGGCTCTAATCATAGGAGTAATGGGTATTAGCTTTTGCCTTTACACTTGGTCGAAGAAGACAAACAACGCACCACCTAAACCTGCTCATATAGTTAAGGGTGCTTTCTGGGGAACACTCTCCGGCTTTACCAGTTTCGTATCTCATGCTGGTGCACCGCCGTTTCAAGTGTACGTACTACCACAGCAATTACCAAAAATGGTGTTTGCCGGTACAACATCTTTTGTATTTGCTGCAGTCAATTTAGCCAAAATTGTTCCATACGCCAACTTACAACCTTATTCTGCTTCGACGCTAGAAGTGTCGGCCTATTTGTTACCAGCAGCTTTGATCGGCACCGTTGTCGGTAAACAGCTAATAGAACGACTATCAGAAAAATGGTTTTTCCTGGCGGTTCAAATTGCACTATTTATGATTTCAATAAAGTTAGTTGTCTCGGAGATTGGTAGCTGACACGCTCTATGGTTTTAAGCTTTAAATACTGGCCTACATAGCTACTGATTGGCAATACACAAGTAAGCCGCTAAATTTCAACGGATTTTTGTTTAAGCATCTTCTCAAAGATCAATCGATTGTGTGATTCGATATAAATCGCGAGATGATCGTCTAAGCGTTTAATATGCTTCGATAGGTTCCATGAACGCCTGGACAGCCTGCTCATTTTGTCGCGAAACATTGCCAAAGAGTGATTGATGCTAAACAACGGATCT
>CALGND010000162.1 GCA_937958675.1 uncultured Granulosicoccaceae bacterium | reverse complement strand
GGTAGGTCTTGATCCTGAAAACGCTCAATCCAACTAATACTAATAGAGTAATCCTGGTTGGATACTACTGTTGTTGTGCCGGTCCATCCGCCATTGGTCGATCTGAACATGTTGACGGTTTGGCCATCGGATAAGGTCACCACAGGACGTAACTGATCGTTGTCAACTCTTAGGCTGTTACTGAGGAATTCCGGTGCGGCTAAGTTAATCCCTGCTGGCGCTGGAGCTTGTGATTGGCTACAGCCCATCATGACTAAAAGCGAACCAAGTAAGCTACTACGATAATGGTTGTTGAATGAAATCATCATTGTGGCAACGGTAAGTTAATTGTTAGTTCGGAGCGCGGAGGGTCATTGTCTGAGCTGCCACTACTCGAGGCGACTACAGCTGCTGCAATAACGGCTAAGCCGATGAGCCACCATTTAGTATTGCTTGATCTTGCCTCAGGTTTTGATGCCACCTCAATTGGAGTTACTGTTGCTTTCGCGACAGTTTCTGCGGGCGTGGCAAGTTCAATGGGTGCAACAACAGTGTTGCTGGCGTTGATCTTTCGTTGGTAAGGATCAAAAGCGAAACCACTGATGGAACGATTGCCACCTTCATCTCGTGCTTGAACATAGTATTCAATCGAACGTAAATCGTCTGGATCCGTGGCTAGTTCGACGCTGAAATAGCCAGCAATGCCGCGAGGTAGCATTTGAGCTCGCTCAAATGCTTGCCTGCCCGCGCGTCGGTGATACAGCGTTACATCTTTTAGTAAGCGGTCATCGGCTACCAGGGCAGTAAACACCTGCGTGTCGCTTGCGTCTGCTTCAATCACAGCTTCGATTTCGATGATCGGTGATTCGATATCGGGTGTGGATTGCGCCATTGCTGGGCTGAAAACTGATTGTGTCACAGCCAACACAATCGCCAACCAGACTGATAGTGTTTGCTTAATTAGTTTTTGCATAAGAAACGGTTAGATGCACGTGGCCCCCCTGGGGAAAGTGCAGTATACGATGCCTCATAGGGCACGCAGTGAACCAAACGGTGTAAATGCCACTCAGATTGACAAATCCACCTAAAGAGCTGCCAAAAACTTGAAACGCGCCACGTTAATTGTAATGTTGTTTGCGTTGCTAGTGTGGTTCTCGACCGGCGCACGGCCGAAGGCGCTTTTGTTTGTTGGTGGCGTGGTTTACACGATGGATGGCGATGATTCAACCGCTGAGGCTGTTTTGGTAGAGCGCGGTGTAATAACAGCCATTGGTAGCTCAACAGATGTACAAATGCAGGCACCTGCAGATGCTCTATTGATTGATCTAAATGGACGTGCATTGTTGCCTGGTTTTGTGGATGCGCATAGTCATTTTCCTGTCGGAGTCATCGATCACCTAGGGGTACAGCTTAGTGCCACTGCCAGCTCGCCAGTTGTAAATAATAATGAACTACTGAACCGCGTAAGAGATGCGGTAGAATTAACGCCATCAGGGCAGTGGGTTGTAGGCTTTAACTATGACAACACTGTATTCCCCACAGGTCAACATCCAACTCGCCAACAGCTTGATCAAATTACGCAGGAACACCCGGTTTACTTGCGGCATATTTC
The DNA here is from genome assembly GCA_937958675.1 of uncultured Granulosicoccaceae bacterium. Classification (GTDB taxonomy): domain Bacteria; phylum Pseudomonadota; class Gammaproteobacteria; order Granulosicoccales; family Granulosicoccaceae; genus Granulosicoccus. The sequence continues at coordinate 12,744 of CALGND010000162.1, read as the reverse complement.
AGGGCATATGGGCGTTGCAAACAGCTTAGCGTTGAAAGAGTTACAGATTGACAACAAAGGCTTGGCGCTCCAACACTTTATAGGAACCGACCCCGAAACCGGTGAGCTCAATGGATTACTGCAAGAGGCGGCGGCACCCAGTTTGGGGCGTTTCTTTCGCAATTTTTCGATACGAGAAATAGTCGATGCATACAAGCTGACACAACAAGAGTATCTTGCAGCTGGCGTGAGTACCGTACAAAACGGCTTTATCAACAAGAACATGATAACGGTGTTGAAGCTTCTAAAATTTTTTGATGTTCTACCGCAGCGGGTAGTAGCATGGGTAAATAGCGAATACGCAGATAAAAACGAACCGAAGCAAACTGAGGAGTTTCGTCAAGCCACGGTTAAGTTAATTGTGGACGGTAGTCCTCAAGGAAAGACTGCGTTTCTAACGATACCTTATCGTTCAAACAAGGACACTGAACCCTTTTTTAAAGGGGCGCCTTTGTTCACTCAGAAAGAACTTGATAAGCGCGTGTTGCGCTACCACCTAGCTGGCTATCAATTGGCGTTGCATGGTAATGGCGATGCTGCAATCGATATGATCATTGCTGCGGTTGCGGCTGCGCAGCAAGTCATGGCACGGCCTGATGCGCGACATATATTGGTTCATGCTCAAACTATTCGTAGTGATCAGATTGACCGACTAATGGCGTTATCGATTACTCCCAGCTTTTTTAATACTCATACCTATTACTGGGGCGACTGGCATAAATCTGAAACACTAGGTGCTATGCGTGCAGAACGTATTAGTCCATTGGCTGATGCCTTAAATGCTAGTTTGCGTATGACTTTGCATGGTGATTCTCCAGTCACACCCATTGAGCCGTTGCACTTAGTGTGGAGTGCTATAAATCGTGAAACTCGTTCCGGCGATATTTTGGGTGAATCTCAAAAGATCGGGCTAACGTCAGCGCTGCGAGCAATTACAATTGATGCGGCCTGGCAGAGTCATCTTGATCACGATCGAGGCTCGATTGAGTTGGGTAAGTTAGCTGATCTAGTGGTGTTGTCCGGTGATCCGTATGCAGTGGACGACATACGTACCTTGGCTGTTGATTTCACGTATATTGGCGGCGAAGAAGTTTATAGCCGATAACAAAAGCATGACTGTATCAGTAACCTCGTCTCGAGCTATCGCCGCTTATCTATTGGGCGCGGGTTTTTTTCTGTACGCGTTTGTACAAAGGGTGTCGCCCAGTGTCATGACGAGCGAGCTTATGCGCGACTTTAACGCCGACGGAGCAACCATTGGTGCGATATCAAGCATGTATTTCTACACCTACGCTGCTATTCAAATACCAGTAGGAGTGCTAATTGACCGATTTGGCCCCCGAAAACTGCTAGCCCTGTCAGCAGTGGTAAGCGCTGTTGCCTCATTTGGTTTTGCGCTAAGTACCAGTGTGCTTGCAGCGAGTATTAGTCGGGCTGTTATTGGTGCGTCAGTTGCCTTTGCGTTTGTTGGTACGCTATCTATCGCCGCTACGTTCTTTAAACCTGCGCGTTTTGCGATGTTAGCTGGGATCTTATTAGCTGTTGGTATGGCGGGCGCGATAGTTGGGCAAGCACCGATGCGCCTACTGGTGGAGTCTCTTAACTGGCGTGGCAGTTTTTATGTGCTTGCAGTTTGGGCATTACTGATGTCAGCCTTGGCTTGGTTAATCATACCGCGCAGGCCTGAAAATATTGTCACTACCGAAAAAGAAGATCGCCCTTTAGTTGCTTGGCCGGTTTTTTCAAACTTGCAAACCTGGGCCTGCGGTGGCATTGGTTTTGGTTTGGCTGCTGTGATGCTAGCATTTGGCGGTTTGTGGTCAGTGCCCTGGTTGATCACTGTTTACGGACTATCCGCCGCTGATGCAAGTTGGGTTACATCCATCATGTTTGTCGGTTGGATGGTAGGTTCGCCAATAGCAGGTTGGTTCTCCGATAAGATCCACCGCCGTAAGCCTGTATTATTATCAGGGGCATTGCTGAGTTTATGTAGTTTCGCTTTGATTATACTAACGCCAGAGTTAAGCCGGTCGAGCTTAAGCGCGTTGTACTTGTTGTGCGGCTTAGGAGGCAGTTGCATGGTGGTTTGCTTTGGGCTGGTACGCGAATGGAATACAGTGCAGGGTAATGCAACAGCCATTGGCTTTGCCAATATGTGTGTTGTGGGTTCTGGTGCATTGCTGCAACCACTGCTTGGTCATATGCTCGATAACCGTTGGCAAGGGGCCGTTAATCAAGGCGTAAGGGAGTATCCCGCCGACGCCTTTCAAGCAGCGTTTATAGTGTTGCTCGTGGTGTTGCTAATGGCTAATCTATGTATAGGGCTTGTTAGAGAGTCGTACTGTCAGCCCCAAGCAGCCGAATAAGGCAAGGCGTTATTCAACAGTCACGCTCTTGGCCAAGTTTCTTGGCTGATCTACATCGCGTTTTAAGTGCAGTGCGCAGTGATACGCGAGCAACTGAAGTGCAACGCCCATCACGATCGGTTGCAGTAAGGCATCGCCTTTGGGTATGTCGATCACATGTGCCGCAAGCTTTTTGATACGTGGTTCGTCCGAGTCAGTGACGGCAATGATTGGCGCACTGCGGGCGTTGATCTCCTCCAGTGTTGAGATATTCTTAGCCAGCAAATCACTGTCTTGCAATATTACAACACAGGGTGTCTTCTCGGTCACTAGAGCTAATGGCCCATGCTTAAGTTCGGATGCTGGATATGCTTCGGCGTGTATATACGAAATCTCTTTGAGCTTTTGAGCGCCCTCTAGTGCGACAGGGTAACCATCGGTTCGCCCGATAAAAAAGGCGCTTTGAGAATGAGCGATCTTTTTAGCGATGGATGCGATTTTTTTATGTTGCTGAAGTACATAATCTATCTGTACGGGTAAGTTGTGCAAGCTGGTCACTAAGCCGCTGCCTTGTTGCACCGACAAATCACGCGTGCGACCCAGCAGGAGTGCGATAAGAGCGAACAGGGTAAGCATGCTGGTATAAGCTTTAGTTGATGCCACAGACACCTCAGGTCCTGCGTGCATGTAAACCCCGCCATCTACCTCGCGGGCGATTGTGCTACCAACACTATTGACCAAGCCGAGCACGAAACCGCCCTTACGTTTTATCTCTCTTATGGCGGCCAGGGTGTCGAAGGTTTCACCTGATTGGCTGACAGCGATATACAGAGTGCTAGCCTCGATGACCGGGTTGCGGTACCGGAACTCGGCTGCCGCTTCTGCTGTGGCAGGAATCCGTGCAAGCGTTTCGATCATATGCGCACCGGCCATGCCAGCATACAAAGCTGAGCCGCAGCCTAAGATAACAATACGTTTAACGTCGAGTAAGTCCCGCGCTTGTAGATTCAAACCACCAAGGTGTGCGGTAGAGAAAGCTTCGTCTAGCCGACCACTGATTGCGCGCTTGACGGTTTCGGGTTGTTCGTTTATCTCTTTTAGCAAAAAATGTGCATAGCCAGCTTTATCGTGTTCTTCTAATTGGCCTTGCAGATGGGTGCTTTTTTTCTCTCGAGGGCTAGCATCTAGCGTGGTGACAGTGAATCCTTGTGGGGTGAGTTCCGCAACCTCGCCATCATCGAGGTGCACCAGCTCGCGTGTATAACGTGAGAGTGCTGATACATCTGATGCTGCAAACATCTCACCATCGCCAATCCCTAGAATAACCGGGCTGCCGCTACGCGCGACAATTAATGTGCCTGGGTTGTCGCGATCAATCACCGCAATGCCAAACGTACCAATAACCTGTCGTAGCACTGTGCGCACTGCATCTATAAGTGGGCCACCTTGTTTGGTGGCAGTGTGGGCGATAGCGTGTGCAAGGATTTCTGTGTCGGTTTCAGATAGCAGAGCGGTTTTAGCGGGAAGCAAGCTTAACCGTAAGGAATCAACGTTTTCGATAATGCCATTGTGCACCACAGCGATGCGTCCTGTAGTATCCACATGCGGATGCGCATTTTCATTGGTGGGTGCGCCATGCGTTGCCCAACGAGTGTGGCCGATACCGGTTGAGCCGAGGATAGAATCAGGGAGCAAGCTTTCAAGCGCCGACAGTTTACCGCTGGATTTCCAGTTGTACAATTTCTTGCGATTGAATACGCAGATGCCCGCTGAATCGTAACCACGGTATTCAAGCCTGCGTAAGCCGTCTAACAATATGGGGGCGGCGGCCTGGTTGCCGGTGAAGGCGATAATTCCACACATGTCTTTTTTATCCTTTTATCCGTAAATTAAACGTCGAATCTGTCGTTCGCTCAGTGGTTCACTTGAGAATCGACGTTCCGGCATTTCATTCTGTAATGCTTCGTAAATAGCCCTGTTGCTTAAACCGTGGCGCTGCAGTTCTTTATGACGGCGACAAACGAAGGTGGCAGCCGATTCGCGATAGTAGTGATTCACTGTTGCCACGATCTGTTTGGCCTGTTCTGCGGTTAAGGGGCTATGCCTGCACAGGTGGTCTATGAGATCGTTAGCATCGCTATGGCTGGTAGTCATCGCGTAAGTATCGTCAGAATGTGGGATAAACCAATAAATTTACCCGAAAACGGGCAAAAATAGGAGTTATATGGCTGAATTAGGGCAGTTTTGGTCTGATCCTGTGGAAATCATTGATGGCATGCGGCTGTTACCCGGCTTTGCAGATAGCCAGTCTTTGTTCACTGAGATACAGGCGCTTTGCTTACAGTCGCCGCTGCGGCATATGCAAACGATGCGTGGCTACACCATGTCGGTAGCCATGACAAACTGTGGCGATTTGGGGTGGGTGTCGGATAAGCAAGGCTATCGCTATAGTGCGATCGATCCTGAATCTGGCGTACCTTGGCCTGCCATGCCAATGGCCTTGAGCTCGTTGGCGCATGATGCTGCGCAGTTGTCTGGGTTTGACAACTTTAAGCCGGATGCCTGCTTGATCAATCGTTATGTGCCCGGCGCGCAGATGGGCGCGCACCAAGATCGAAACGAACGAGATCGCACACAGCCCATCGTCTCCGTATCGCTGGGAATACCTGCTCGTTTTTTTGTTATGAATGAATCTGTACAGGCTGGAATTCGAGATAGTGTTCAAGCGAGTAAAAAATCAATTCCAGTTGATCTGAGTGATGGTGATGTGGTTGTGTTTGGTGGAGCGGCACGTATGTGCTCACACGGCGTTCGTAAGCTCAAGTCTGGCTATCATCCGCTGTGGGGTGAGGCGCGATGGAACCTAACCTTTAGGTGTGCGGGTTAATCAGTGAATTTACGTATCTGTTAAGCTTGTGTATCCCCTCAACGCTAGCACACTGTGAACGCTTTTCATCGACTACCCGATAGTATGCGTAGCGTTATTGCATTGATGTTCGCAGCGTTTGCTTTTTCACTAATGGCGGCAATGGTTAAGCTTGCCGGCTCGCGCCTGCCAGTGGTTCAAATATTGTTAGTCCGCCAGTTAGTTATGGGTGCCATTCTGATTCCTATCATATCGAAAGATTTTCCAGCGATTTTTAGAACGCAAAAACTGCATTTGCAATTAGCTCGTGTTGCTGGAGCCTTGATAGCCATGCTGCTAGGTTTTACCGCGTTGATTAACCTGCCATTGGCTGATGCAACCGCCTTAGCATTTGCGAAAAGTTTTTTTGTTACTGTATTTGCTGTGTGGTGGCTAGGTGAGACCGTGGGTAAGCACCGTTGGGCAGCAGTGGCGGCTGGTTTTGTGGGAGTGATGATTATGTTGCAACCCGGTAGTGGCAGCTTTTCGATTTATGGCGTTTATGCCTTAGTTGCGGCGGCGTCGGCTGGGGCGGTGATGGTGATAATCCGTTTACTTTCGCGCACCGAAAGTTCGCCCAGTATCCTGGCTTATCAATCAATTGGTGTTGCTGTGGTCATGATCATACCCGCTATTATTTATTGGATAAAACCTACGCTTAACGAATGGTTGCTGATGGTAGGCATTGGCGTGGTGTCGTACTTTGGGCAAAAAGCTAATATCTATGCTTACAAATACGGCGAAGCGTCCTTGTTGGCATCGCTAGATTATGTGCGCTTAATCTACGCCACGCTACTGGGTTGGTTACTATTTTCGCAATGGCCGCAAGTCTCAACTGGGATCGGTGCCTTGGTTATTGTTATGGCTTCGATCTATACTGTGCACCGGGAAGCCAAGCGGCAACAGTCTTTGGCAAGAGCACCTGACGGACGAGGTTTTACCAACAATTGAACACAACGAACATTAGGATGAGAAAACGAATCGCACAATGCGTCCAGATGGCTGCGCTTTGGTTTGCCTCTATCGCATCGGCGTTTGCTAGTGATGCCTATCTGCAACAAATCACGTTAACTCGGCCTGATACAAGCACATATGCCGTTACCCAGTGTGTTGTGTTGCTGCATGGCTTGGCTCGCACATCTTCGTCAATGGAAGCGCTAGCCGAGCAGTTAGTGGATAACGACTACATCGTTGTCAACATTGATTACCCATCTAGGCAGTTTCCCATAAAAGAATTAGCAGACAATACCGTGCCTGCCGGTATTCAAGCTTGCTTAGCAGCGGGCGCGACGACAGTTTCGTTTGTTACTCACTCTTTGGGTGGGATCATGCTGCGCTACTATGCTGAGCACAAGCCAGAGTTAGCGATTCATCGAGCGGTGTTGTTGGGCCCGCCCAATCAAGGTAGTGAGGTGGTGGATAACATGCGTGATGTGCCCGGATACAAATGGCTTAACGGGCCCGCGGGGCAGCAGCTGGGAACCGATGAGGCGAGCGTTCCATCATCATTGGGTGCTGTTACTTTTGATACAGCCGTAATTGCAGGTACGTTTTCAATTAATATAGTGTTATCAACTTATTTGCCGGATCCTGATGATGGCAAAGTATCGGTTGCATCATCAAGAGTGGATAACATGTGCGCTCACCTGCAAATGGATGTCTCTCATCCTTATCTAATGAAAGATGATGACATCATTGCAGAGGTAATTAACTATTTAAGAGACGGGCGGTTTGAGTCAACCGTAGCTGAGTATCCTGATTGCAGCTTTCGCTAGAGTGCTTGCTTCTTTTCTTTAGCCACTTTCATGGTTGCTTTGACTGCATCAATATTAATACCTTTTACGCGATGATAGCCAACCCAAGTTGATGGGTATCCTCGGATATCCATAGTTTTTGATATGGATGCTTTGTTGCGATGTTTAGGTATATCAATTTCAACAAATTCAATATTGTTTGCCTTGAGTTCTTTCTGTAGTTTCTGACAATATGGGCACCAATCAGCGCCGTACATCATTACTATAGGCTCGTCATAGTCATTGAAATGCGCATTGTAAAGATTCTTCTCGTCGCGGTTTAGGTATTGCGGGCCGTAGGTCTTGGCAAGAACAGATGCCACTTCCGGGCCATTGGCAACCGTACTAGAAAATTTCCCAGCTACAAGAAACGGGAAATGGTGGCGACCGTGCTTTACCCATTGTTGGGTGTTCTCGTCGTCATCCTGTAGTGACACCACTACTTCTTCGAAAGCTGCTCGGCGTCGATGCAATTCGCCTTTGGCCTTAGCGCATGGATCTTTGCAGTCAGGTGTTGTATAGAGAAGGATTTTGGCAGAGCCATCATCGTGAAAAGCACCATTGGGTGCGTTCATGCCAGGAATGAGTTGCGCGTTGTATGCCCCAAATAACGCGCCAATAACTGCGATTAAAATAAGTAGGCGCATAGTTGGGTTTTCTTTTGTTTGTGCTGGAGTGCCGGATGGCACTCCAGTTAGTTTTATCGATTACTTGCTGTCTTTTTCTTTTGCTTCAAGGCTGGTGGCAAGCTCATTGAGCTGTTCGCCAAAATCGACAAACATGTCTAGATCGCCTTTACGCAGTTTCACACGACTACTGTAATCGCCTTTAACCAATTGATCGATGTGACGTGTATACGGGCGGAACGGGCCTATCAAGCGATGCGTGTAAGCAATACAAACGGTGGCTAACAACAATACATACAATACAAATAGTGCACCGCAGTAGCGAAATAGATAAACCAGTTGAATGTCGATCATCTCAGCGTAGTAACTGCGCGAACCAGATTCCATCGCCACAGTGCCGATTAAATCGCTGAACGCGTAGTATAGAAACACACCTAGCAAAACGGCCACAACAGCTGTTAAACCAAGCATGTACATTAGTAGCTTGAATTGTAGAAAGGGCTGCCATATCGCATTAACGACACGACGTTGTTGTTGCGGAGATTCAACTGCTGCTTGTTCGAGGACTTCTGAGCTGCTCATTTGGCGTTACCCTATACTGATACCTTACTGATATCGGGAGCAAGCTGTAATCTCTGAAGCGCTATCGATAAGCTCAATGGCTGGGATTGGGGTTAACATGACGTTGTGGGCGTTACATCACATTGTATGTGGCTGAGTTCTCGCTGCTGCTCATCACTTCAACTTATATGGAGACTTATATTGTGATCTATGCACTATCTGATAAACGAGCTCAAATAGCCCCTGGTTGCTATGTTGCGCCAGGTGCCATGGTAATTGGCAATGTCGTGCTTGGTGCGCAAGTGAGTATTTGGTTCAACGCGGTATTGCGTGGTGATAATGACGTTATTACGGTAGGCGAGGGCAGTAATATTCAGGATGGATCTGTATTGCATGTTGATAAAGGCCACCCAATAACGATTGGACGTCGCGTAACGGTGGGGCATAAAGTGATATTGCATGGTTGCACTGTCGGTGATGGCAGTTTGATCGGTATGAACGCGGTGGTATTGAACGATGCCGTGATTGGTAAGAACTGCCTGATCGGTGCTAATGCCTTGGTAACCGAAGGTATGCAGATTCCGGATAACTCGCTGGTGCTGGGTTCACCTGCTAAGGTGCGAAAAGAGCTGGATGCAAAAGCGTTAGCGATGATGGATTCGGGAACGCAATCTTATATTGATAAGATTGCGCTTTATACCGAATCATTGGTAGAGCAAGTTTAAGAGCGCGCGCTTATGCGCTCAATGCAGTGTCGCTCATTGTCGAGTCTCCATCATCGTGTATTACAGATTCAAATGCCATAAGACGTTTGTATATGGACATAAGCTCTACGATAGTGGTCCATGAGTTGACGAGGAATTGGAAAGAGTTTTCTACTTTCCCAAAGGCATTGTTGATTTGCTGGAAGACACCGAATGTAATAGCACCTGCAACTATTGTAGGCCCCAATGCAATCAATGGGACAAAATTAGCGCCTTGCAAGTATGCATATCTGAAAACGTTAAAATATAAGTAGTTGAAGTACAGTCGGAAATAGTTTGTTCTTACGTCACCAAACAAGTGTTGTACCGTTGGAGGTGCGGCTCTGTCAGCGTAGTCTTCTCCGTATACAAGTTCCTTTCGGTAGGCAGCTTCGACGCGTTGGTTATGAAATTCCAGCCCCGGGAGTTTGTACCCCACGAGTGCTAACAAAATTGTGCCAAATATCGATGAGATTAGAGCGATAAACACGAGTGATCCGTCAATAGAGCCTAATAGTGGCAGCTCAGTTACTTCTTGAGAGAGTGTCCAAAGTAGCGGTAAAAACGCTAGCAAGGTCATTATTGAACCGACAAACGCTGAGCCTAAGTTTTCCACTATGCCAGCGAAACGCATCGTATCTTCCTGAACACGTTGAGCAGCGCCTTCCACGTTACGCAACTTTTCCCAGTTGTCCATGTAGTAGTTGTTCATGGCAGTACGCCACCGAAATACGTAGTGAGAAGTAAAGTAGGCGAACAGCACTTGCGCCATGATAGTGGGTACCAAAATATATACAGCGCTCGCGAGCTTGCCAAAAAACTGCTCTACCGTGACTGTCCCTGGATTTGTTAGCGCCTCTTGAATAAGGTCATAAAAATCACCGTACCAAGTGTTTAGCCAAACACCAACCTGTACCATGAAGTAGGTGACTACCAATATCACCGCACTTCCCACTACTGACCACGCATACCATCTGTGCCGCCCGTAAAACAACCAACCGATACAAAATAGCAGCGCACTGAGTATGATGTATACGTAAACCCAAGCCTTGTCCTGCGTCATAAACGGTGGCCTTTCTCCCTGAATAATTTCGGCTGGTGCAACGATAGCCATGCGCGGCCCTAGGTCAATGGCATATCCATGCCAGACGGCCAACACCAGCAGAAACCAGCCAAGCACTGACAGAAAAAACAGCTTAGGGGTTGGGAAAAATGATCTAAACATGACAGCTCGTTAGTAGTAGTCGGGCATATAACCCACGTAGTTGTGATTAAGTTTAGTGCGGAATGTTCCGCTTCGCCGGGATAATGCTGTTTGTCAGCGCGTTACTAGGCGTGCATCCGGTGCTCTTTTCGATACAATAGCTGGATACTGATAACTGCCCGATATGGGCCACTTGAGAATTCCATGGCACAGTACGTTTACGAAATGAACCGGGTGGGCAAGATCGTGCCACCTAAGCGCGAAATCCTCAAAAATATCTCACTTTCGTTTTTTCCTGGCGCCAAAATTGGCGTACTTGGCCTTAACGGCGCGGGTAAGTCCACGCTGCTGCGCATCATGGCGGGTGTGGATACCGAAATCGAGGGTGAGGCACGCCCAATGCCTGGTATCAAAGTGGGTTATTTGCCGCAGGAGCCGCAGCTTGATCCAAGCAAAACCGTTAGAGAAGTCGTTGAGGAGGCGGTAGACGAAATTAAATCGGCGCAAGCCCGATTAGAAGAAGTCTATTCTGCCTATGCCGAGCCTGATGCTGACTTTGATGCCTTGGCCGCCGAGCAGGGTAAGCTTGAAGCGATTTTGGAAGCCAGCGACGCGCATAACCTGCAGCACCAACTTGATATCGCGGCTGATGCCTTACGCCTACCGGATTGGGATGCCAACGTAGAACACTTATCCGGTGGTGAAAAACGTCGAGTGGCGTTGTGCCGCTTGTTACTCTCGGGCCCAGACATGTTGCTGCTAGACGAACCTACCAACCATCTTGATGCTGATTCAGTGGGCTGGCTCGAGCAATTTCTTCATGATTTCTCTGGCACTGTGGTGGCTATTACCCACGATCGCTATTTTCTCGATAACGTTGCAGGGTGGATCCTTGAGCTTGATCGTGGCCATGGCATTCCCTATGAAGGCAACTACTCAGGATGGCTAGATAGTAAGTCCAGCCGCCTAGAAACCGAATCCAAGCAGGAGTCGGCGCATGCAAAAGCGATGAAAGCTGAGCTTGATTGGGTTAGACAAGGCACCAAGGGGCGTCAATCTAAATCCAAAGCTCGGTTAGCGCGTTTTGCAGAAATGCAATCGCAAGAGTTTCAGAAACGTTCCGAGACTAACGAAATCTATATCCCACCAGGGCCGCGATTGGGTGACAAGGTTATTGATTTTAAAAACGTTAGCAAGTCATACGGCGATAGAGTCCTAATAGAAGATTTGAATTTTAGTGTGCCGCCGGGTGCAATCGTGGGAGTCATCGGTGGTAACGGCGCCGGTAAGTCAACTCTATTTCGCATGATCATGGGCGATGAGAAGCCTGATGGTGGCAGCATTGATATTGGCGAAACGGTTGAGCTAGCTTACGTTGATCAAAGCCGTGATGATTTGGATGGGGAAAAAACGGTATTTGATATGTTGTCCGAAGGTTCGGATGTGCTGCGTATAGGTACCTACGAAATCCCATCACGCAACTACGTTGGGCGTTTTAATTTTAAAGGTAGTGATCAACAGAAAATTGTTAAGGATTTGTCTGGTGGTGAACGTGGTCGCCTACATTTGGCGCTTACCTTAAAGCAAGGCGCTAATGTTCTACTCTTGGACGAACCTTCAAATGATCTGGATATAGAAACGCTGCGCGCTCTAGAAGAAGCCTTGCTAGATTTTGCTGGCGCGGCCATCGTGATCTCGCATGATCGTTGGTTTCTTGATCGAGTCGCTACTCATATTCTTGCCTATGAGGACCCGTCTGAGATTAATTTCTTTGCAGGCAATTACACCGAATATGAAGCAGATCGTCGCGAGCGTCTTGGTGAGGCGGCGTCTCAACCCAAACGCGTGCGTTATAAAAAATTAGCTGTATAACACGCTATCCAACAATATGATTAGGGGATCAATTAAATGTTAAGCCAACAAGATCTAATCGATAAGAAACTCAATGCTACGTTGGTCGATCACCCATTGATACAGCATAAGCTTTCATTGATGCGTGAGAAGCAGCAGTCAACTGCCGCGTTTAGAAGTCTGCTGCGAGAGATATCCTGGCTGCTTTGCTTTGAATCTACGCGTGACCTTCCACTTGAAATGAAAGCCATAGAAACACCTGTTGAAGCAATGAAGGCACCAGTGTTAAGTGGTAAAAAGCTTGCGTTCATCTCGATACTACGCGCCGGCAATGGTTTGCTTGATGGCATGCTTGATGTTATTCCGTCGGCACGAGTGGGGCATGTCGGTTTGTATCGCGATCCAGATACGCTTCAGGCTGTTGAGTATTACTATAAGGTGCCGAACAAAATGGGCGAGCGTTTAGTGATAGTTGTTGACCCGATGCTAGCCACTGCTAATTCAGCTATTGCCGCTGTGCAACGCTTAAAGGATGGTGGAGCTGTCAATATGCGTTTTGTTTGTTTGATATCAGCACCAGAGGGAGTGCGTGCATTTAATGAGGCGCACCCTGATATTCCTATCGTTACCGCAGCAGTTGATTCCCACTTAAATGAACACGGTTATATCGTGCCGGG
>CALGND010000161.1 GCA_937958675.1 uncultured Granulosicoccaceae bacterium | reverse complement strand
GATGATAGAGAATCAACACTTGCAACGGTTGCCACATCCAACAAGGTACCGACACTACAGGAGAAACGCTTAGCCCGTAAAAACAGTGTGAAATCTACTAAGCGCTCACGCAGGGTTGCTTTATTAATGGCATAGGCCATTATCTAGTTCTCTGGCTGCGGCGCTTTCGCTTCAGCTTTTATCGAGTCAACTAATTGTAAATCATCACGTGTTTTTAATAGACAACCCATAGTTGACGAAACCAAGCCTTCGTCATTTTGCAAATCTTTTACGCCAATACCAAGTAATGCTGCTGCCCAATCGAGCGTCTCAGCAACACCCGGTGTTTTCCTCAAGGTATTAGTCCGTAAATTTTGCACATAGTCGATTACTTGATTAGCGAGACGAAGATCAATATCAGGTATGCGCGCTAGCAATATTTCCATTTCTCTATCTTTACTGGGATAGTCTATGTAGTGATACAGACAACGCCTTCGCAAGGCATCACTAAGCTCTCGTACTCCGTTTGACGTTAGAATTACCCAAGGCTTGGTAACTGACGTAAAGGTTCCAAGCTCTGGTACCGTAATCTGAAAATCTGCCAACACCTCTAGCAATAGCGCTTCAAACTCTTCATCGGCCCGATCAACTTCATCAATCAATAAAACAACTGGCTCTTTGGATGTTATCGCCTCAAATAGAGGACGCTTCAACAAATAGGATTTATCATAAAGCGCTGATGAATCAGACACGTTAACGGAATGATCATTACTTTTTGCCTTGTTCAGTTGAATCGCTAACAGTTGCTTTTTGTAGTCCCAATCGTAGAGCGCGTGCTGGGCATCTAACCCTTCATAACACTGTAGCCGAATTAACTGAGCGTTATTGGCAAGGGCTAAACAACGAGCCACATCTGTTTTTCCAACGCCAGCCTCGCCTTCTATTAGCAACGGTTTTTGCAATTTGGACATCAGGAGCAAGCTAGTAATCAGTTGATCATCAGCTACATAACCTTGTTTTCGAATATTGCTTGCTAGTGTGTTTTCTGAAGAATTCATAGGCACAATAATCGCATACTGGGATTCCAGAGTATACCGAGCTGTCTTTGGAACCAACCTCTAAACGCGCAATCACAGTATGCTTCACACTATTAAGATAAACCCGATCACCAATGACTCTCAAGCAACGTTCTATCACCCTTCTCGTGCTTGCCGAAATTGCTGCCATGGGCCTTTGGTTCGTTTCGTCCGCGATTCTTGGAGATATGAGCAAAGAAGCGGATTTAGGCAACAACTTTAAGGCAGCACTAGCATCCAGCGTATCCGCGGGTTTTGTAGTTGGCGCTCTACTTTCCGCCGTTATGGGTTTGCCTGATCGCGCTGATCCAAGATGGGTATTCGGAATCTCAGCAGCCTTGGCCGCAATTAGTAATGCCTGTTTGGTGCTGATAGCACCAGATAACGAATGGGCGATAGCATTTCGATTTGCTACTGGTTTTTGTTTAGCTGGCGTGTATCCAGTGGGCATGAAAATAGCGGTTGGCTGGGGCAGCAATGATCGTGGTTTACTCGTTGGCCTGTTAGTAGGCGGCTTAACTCTAGGGTCAGCCTTTCCACATTTGCTAGCCTACATTGGAGGAGCCGACTGGCGTGTCACAACATTAATGGCAACCGCATTGGCATTACTGGCAGCGCTACTGATAAGCAAAACCAAGCTCGGCCCTCACCACGCACAATCCAGCCGTTTTCAACCAGAAGTCATCAAGCTCTCGTGGCAAAACAAATCAATACGCTTGGCTTTTGCTGGTTATCTTGGTCATGTTTGGGAGCTCTATGGAATGTGGGCTTGGATCAGCGTAGCGTTAACGGCATCGTTTGGTTTGCACATGGCTAATAACGATGCTGAACTTAGCGCTAAATTAATTACGTTTATCGCTATCGCTAGCGGTGCACTCTGCTGCCCCATCGCGGGTGTACTGGCTGATCGTCATGGCAAGGCCCGAGTCACGATAGTAGCCATGGCGATTAGTGGCATAGCAGCATTAACCGCGGCATTGTTTTTCAACGCCAGCCCCTGGCTGCTAAGCACCATAGTGATTGTTTGGGGAGCATCTGTAGTTGCAGACTCAGCCCAATTCTCTGCGCTAATTGCAGACTACGCGCCCGCTGACAAAGTCGGCAGCCTAATGACTTTTCAAACTGCATTGGGATTTGCACTTACCATAGTAATCGTGCAAATAACGCCGCACTTAGCGCAAATGTTCAGCTGGCCAATAGTGTTTTGTGTTTTAGGATTAGGGCCACTGATTGGTATCGCTGCTATGTGGCCCTTGCGCAAGGCACATCAACAAAACGCCAACTAAGTTAGGCATGCTCTCACGAATGTGGTGCCCTTGGGGTAAGCACTAACTCACGGGTCTCGGAGGCAGGGATGCCGACGCAAGCCAACTCGTTAATCGGAAAAGCCTAGCGAATTAAACCTGCTCTAATAGCAACGACTGCCCTTGCATATCGCTAGGCTGCGCTAGGCCCATCAGCTCAAGAATAGTTGGCGCAAGCGCTGGCAAACCATGCCCACACCGTAGCTTCCAATTAACACTGTCGTGCACAACGCACGGCACAGGGAACGTTGTATGTTGTGTGTGAGGAGCGCCAGTAATCGGATCGACCAACATGTCTGCATTACCGTGATCTGCAGTTAAAACAATGGAGTAATCATTAGCGATGGCTGTCTCCCACAGCCTGCCGACCATTTCGTCCACCACCTCAACTGATTTAATAACAGCCTCAGGCACGCCAGTATGACCAACCATATCGGCATTAGCAAAATTAACCACCACTAAACCATAGCGGTTTTCGTTAAGCGCCGATTCAATACCAGAAGTAACTTCATCTGCACTCATTTCAGGTTGCAAATCGTACGTTGCCACCTTAGGTGATTTAGCCATCAAACGCGATTCGCCCGGTAGTGGATCATCTTTGCCACCATTAAAAAAGAAGGTGACATGTGGATATTTTTCGGTTTCCGCGCAACGCAGTTGTTCAATCCCAGCATCCGATACAACTTTTCCAAGTGTCTCGCCCGCCTCATCTTTAGTGAATGCAATTGGAAATGAGTAACTGGACTTGTAGCTCGTCATGGTAGTTAGTGAGATCGCTGGGCAGTCACCACGATCGAACTCAGTAAAGTCATCCATGGCTAAGGCTTCGCTAATCTCGCGCGGACGATCATTACGAAAATTGAAGAAGATAAATTCGTCACCCGCTTTTGGCACTTGAAATCCCTCAAGCACAGTCGGCAGAAGGAACTCATCAGTTTCGCCATTCTCGCGCGCCATTTGTAACGCATGCTCGGGTGATGTTGCTTCACGACCTTGCCCACGCATAATAGCGTTAAACGCCTGTTGCACACGCTCCCACCGGTTATCTCTATCAAGCGCATAGTAACGACCAACGATAGTTTCTATCGCGCCATCCGCATTATCAAGCGCCATCGAAAGCTCACTCAGATAACTACCGGCGCTGTATTGCGGGGTATCTCGCCCGTCGGTAATCATATGCACGATGGGCCTAACCTTTTGCAAGCGGCACAACTCAATAAGTGCGAGCAAGTGATCAAGATGGCTGTGCACACCACCGTCAGATACCAAGCCAAGCAAATGAACTGGACGATCTGCGGCCTTGGCACGTTTTACAGCTGCAGTTAAAGCAGCGTTATCAAAAAAACTGCCGTCGTTTATGGAGTCGTCAATTTTGACTAAATCTTGCTTGAGGATTGTGCCTGCACCAATACTTAGATGCCCTACTTCTGAATTGCCCATTTGCCCATCGGGCAAACCTACGGCTCGGCCAGAGGCTTCGAGCAAGCAGCTGTTGTGCGATGCATAGATGCGATCAAGGTTGGGCGTGTTAGCCATAGCAACTGCATTGTTTTGCTTGGCAGGGTTAACCCCCATGCCATCCATAATAACCAGCAGCGTGTTTCGTCGTGGTGCCTTTGTTTTAGCGTTCATGGCATGCCCAACTATTATTAGGGCCTGGGATCCTCAGGTTTTGTCGATTTAGCGGCAGCGTCATCAAGATGGTCCGTTAGGCTATTTTTATTTGCACCCGGTACTCCACTATTCTCCGCATGGGCAGCTTCATCGGCTTCCGCTTCTGCCTCATGCATTGAATCGCGCGCCTCGCTTGCCTCTTCAACTCGCGTTCTGACAGTCCTCGAGAATATAATACCGACTTCAAATAAGGCCCACATTGGTAGTGCCAACAAGGTTTGCGAAATAATATCCGGCGGAGTTAAAAACATGCCGATAACAAACGCCGCAACAAAAACGTATGGGCGCATTTTCACAAGATTGTCAGGCGTTGTTATACCCAGCATCACAATCAGGACTGTCACGATCGGCACTTCAAACGCTAATCCAAACGCAAAAAATATCGTCAACACAAAACTTAGATAGCGGGCTATGTCAGGCGCAAAATCAACCGCATCAGGCGCTACCGCAATAAAAAACTTGAATACCAATGGCAACACAACGTAATAGGCGAATGCAGCGCCGACATAAAAAAGTGCAACACTAGATACAAACAGTGGCAAAGCCAGTCGTTTTTCGTGCTTATACAAGCCAGGAGCAACGAACGCCCAAACTTGATACAAGATTACTGGCATGGCTAAAAATACGCTAGCAAAAAACGCTAACTTAAAAGGTATGAAAAATGTGCTAGTAACGTCGATCGCTTGCAACGATGAGTTACCCGGCAAAAATCGCGACAGTGGTGCAGCCAGCCAATCAAATAATTCTTCGCGGATAATAAAAAACGGAATAAACAACAAGCAGACCGCCAACAGCATTTTCAACAAGCGATCGCGTAGTTCTACAAGGTGAGATAAAAAACCTTGTTCGCCGCCGAGTTCTTCTGCTAAAGACATTGCTGTTTAATTGCTACTTTGCTTGGAGCTTGTTTGATCAGGGCTCGTTTCAGGCAATGCGTCGCTAGAGTCGACTGACCAATCGGTCGAAGCTGACGCCTCATTAGCTTCCTTCACCTGCTTCTCCCGTATCTCCAAATCAGACAAACTGGATTCAGCCTCTTTAACCAAAGAAGACGTCGATTTTTGAATATCCTTTTGAGCATCTTTAACCATGCCTCGCAATTCATTGATCTGTTCTTTTTGATCACCGATCAAGGCTTTTAGCTCGCCCGATTCAAGCTCACGAGAAACATCACTGCGCACACCCTTAATAAAGCGTTGAATTTTAGCCACCCAGCGCCCTACCTTACGCGCAACATCAGGCAAACGCTCTGGACCTATTACAATCAGCGCAACCACGCCGATTATCATAACTTCTGCAAATCCTACATCAAACATTAGGCACGGTAGATGAGTTGATACATATTGGCTCTAGTGTTAATTCACTAGGAATTAAGTTTTTTCAGAATCTTTCTGAACTGCTTCATTCATGTCGGCTTTCGCATCGGCATTGTCAACAGCGTCTTCTAGCTGAGCCTTGGCATCTTCGCCTTCTTCTTTGACAGCCTCTTTAAAACCCTTAACAGCACCACCTAAATCACCGCCCAGATTTTTAAGCCGTTTAGCGCCAAAAATCAAAACAACAATGGCCAGTACAATAAGTAACTGCGGCACACTTGGCATCATGGTAACTACACTCCTCGAATTTAATCGTATTTAATCGTTGCCGCGGGCAGCAAATTCTGCCAACCCTGAAACACCTTCGCGGCTAATTAGTTCTTTTAGTATGTCATCTGGGCCAAGGCCCTTGTGACTCATTAGTACCAGCATATGAAACCAAACATCAGCAGCCTCTGCCACCAGATGCTTAGTATCATTGCCCTTGGCAGCGAGTAGAAACTCTACAGATTCTTCTCCCACCTTCTGTAATATGGCGTCTTCTCCTGCTGCAAACAAGCCCGCAACGTAGGAGTTTTCGGTATTTGCCTGCTTGCGAGCCTCAATTTGGGCGGCAAGTCGGCTTAAAACCGCGTCGTTAGTCATTATTCGATGATCCGCTGTTTTTACCTTTTTTATAGATTTCAGCCGGATCACGCAGGACCGGAGCGTCTTCTACCCAAATATCGCCATCCAACTTACGGTAAAAGCAACTGGCTCTACCGGTATGACAAGCAATACCGCCTTTCTGTTCCACTGACATTAACAGCACGTCACCATCGCAATCGAGCCGAAGTTCGCGCACCTTCTGCACATGACCAGACTCCTCACCCTTATGCCAAAGCTTATTGCGAGAGCGCGAAAAATAAACCGCCTCGCCACGTTCAATGGTCGCCAACAAGGCTTCTTTATTCATCCATGCAACCATCAATACTTGATGAGTATCCGCGCACTGCGCTATAGCCGGGACTAAACCGTCACGGTCGAACTGCACAGCAGGCAACAGAGCTTGTTTTTCGATGGTGTTCAAAGTCCGTCCATTCTAGCACGCAGTGCCTAGGAGCCTATCGAAATAGCTGGCCAAAATAGCGCTCCTGAAGTAGCTCAATCATTGTCTGGCAGGCTCCTCGAGGACAGCTAGGCAAGCAAGCATCGCCATAAGGTTATTGCTAACCGGATCACAGTTAAGAGGCTGGCGACGTTTTACCGCCGTTGATTGCGCAATCGGCACACAACAGCCAACAAACCAAACGACAGCAGCCTGTCAGACTTTTTAAGTGAGCCGGACTTCAATGCCTTGGTCAGCCATAAATTGCTTGGCCTCACCGATGGTGTATTCACCAAAGTGAAAGATGCTTGCAGCCAACACAGCATCTGCCCCACCCTTTATTACGCCGTCCGCCAAGTGTTGCAAGTTACCCACACCACCAGAGGCAATAACTGGGATTTCGACGGCATCTGAAATTGCGCGAGTTAGCCCAAGATTGAAACCACTTTTAGTACCGTCTTTATCCATGCTAGTGAGCAACAGTTCACCAGCACCGCGATCGGCCATATTCACTGCCCACTCAATTGCGTCAAGGCCGGTAGGCTTACGCCCACCATGAGTAAAGATCTCCCAACGAGGCGGCTCGCCCTCCTGATGTACCGATTTAGCATCGATCGCAACAACAATGCACTGCGCACCCACTTTGGCGCTGGACTCATCAACAAGATCAGGATTGGTTACAGCAGCTGTGTTGATGCCGACTTTGTCAGCCCCGGCGTTAAGTAGACGACGAACGTCTTCGACTGCTCGCACTCCACCGCCCACCGTTAACGGAATAAAAACTTCAGCGGCCACTTGCTCGACAGTTGCCAAGATGGTGTCGCGATTATCGCTGCTGGCAGTGATATCCAGAAAGGTTATTTCGTCAGCACCAGCGATGTTGTAACCACGTGCAACGTTAACTGGATCGCCTGCATCGATGATATCGAGAAACTGAACGCCCTTAACCACGCGACCATTATCAACATCGAGACATGGGATGATGCGACGCGCCAAACCCACTAGCAGCTACCGGCCGCTTTCATCAATGAATCAGCCTCAAGTTGAGCCACACTAAGTTCAAGTGTGCCCTCATATAAAGCACGCCCAGCAATCGTGCCCGCCACACCAGTACCTTCGAGTTTACACAAGGCGCGAATATCAGCGATGCTGGCCACACCGCCGGATGCAATAACAGGTATTGACACTGCATTGGCTAAGGCTGCGGTGGCCTCCAAATTTACGCCTTGCATCATGCCGTCGCGGGCTATGTCGGTATAAACAATTGCCGCCACGCCTAAATTTTCAAACCGCTTGGCAAGTGATTCGGCCGTAACGCTAGAGGCTTCCGCCCAGCCCTCTGTAGCCACATATCCATTGTTGGCATCTAAGCCAACGATGACGTGATCAGGGAATTTTTCGCATAGTTGATCTACAAACTCTGGGTTTTTAACCGCAACAGTGCCCACTATCAACCAACGTACACCAGCATCGATGTAGGCTTGTGCAACTTCCATTGTGCGGATACCACCGCCAATTTGTACTGGCACATCGGGATACGCACTGCATATCGCATTAACTACTGCTGCATTGCGTGGCTCACCTGCAAACGCACCATCTAAATCAACTAAGTGCAAACGCCTTGCGCCTTGCGCTACCCAATCACCTGCTATTGCGACAGGGTCATCTGAAAACACCGTGTCATCTTCCATACGCCCTTGACGCAAGCGCACACACTGCCCATTTTTTAGATCAATTGCCGGTATTACCAACACGTTTATTTACCATCCCAGGCGACAAAATTCGCCAACAGTTGCAAGCCGTCATCCGAACTTTTTTCGGGATGAAACTGACACGCAAATAAATTTTTATCAAATACCGCAACTGCAAACTCATGCCCATAATGACATGTGCCAGCTACCTTATCTGTATTTTCAGGTACGCAGTAATAGCTATGTGCAAAGTAGAATCGACTATCGTTGCTGATGTTATGCCACATAGCGTGAGCGGTTTGACCCACCTTACTCCAACCCATATGCGGCACTTTCAAACGTGCTCCTTCGCTATCTAAATGCGGGTGAGCAAATCGCTTAACTTGCCCAGCCACCAAACCCATACATTGTACGCCTGAGTTTTCTTCGCTTGAATCAAACAACACCTGCATACCCATGCAGATACCAAAGAAAGGTTGCTGACCCACTGCGCTTTTAATCGTATCGACAAGTTCGGCAGCCGCCAAGGCTTGCATACAATCTGCAGCAGCACCTTGCCCTGGGCAGACTATTTTATCGGCAGCTGAGATGACACTAGCACTGCTAGTCACTACGACGTCATGATCGGGGGCTACGGCTTCTAGCGCTTTTGAAACAGAACGCAGATTACCCATTCCGTAATCGACTACAGCGATTCGTTGCATTATTCCATCACCTGCTCATACCATCAAACACATCGAGGTAACCCAAAGGGCGTATTATAACGAACCTTTAGTGGATGGCATCATGTCGCTAGCGCGCTCATCGACAGAGCATGCCATGCGCAATGCTCGGCCAAACGCCTTGAACATCGTTTCGATTTTATGGTGTTCATTGGTGCCGCGAATAACATCGACATGTATTGTCGCTTTTGCGTGATTGGCAAAGCCTGCGAAAAATTCTTGAGTGAGATCAACATCAAAGGTGCCGACGTGCGGGCGAACAAATTCTGCATTGAAATACAAGCCTGGCCGACCAGAGAAATCGATGACCACTCTGGATAGAGATTCGTCTAGTGGCACATAGGCGTGACCATAACGCTGTATGCCTTTGCGGTCGCCTAGTGCCTCAGCAAACGCCATACCCAAAGTGATGCCGATGTCTTCAACACTGTGATGATCATCGATATGGATATCGCCATCGCAATTGATCTCGATATCAAACAAACCGTGACGGCTAATTTGATCAAGCATATGCTCCAAAAACGGAATACCCGTTTTGTACTGGCCATTACCGCTGCCGTCTAATTTAAGCGTGGCAGAAATCTGTGTTTCCAACGTATCGCGGTTAACGCTGGCTTCTCGTGTTGACAAGGGGTGTCTCCAAAAATCTTTGGTCCATCTTCGACCAATGATACAGCCATATCGGCATCAACGTGGGCATGTTGTAAATCAAGGCCAACAGCTTGTGCCAGATCACAAAAATAGTGCGTTTGTCGGTGCTGCGAGGCAGTAAGCGCTGAAGTCAAATACTTTATAGCTGTTACCCTCATGATAAGGTCTGATGCTGCACGTCGCTGAAACAGCGACCAAATTGGAGAATACCGATGATTGAATCGAACAGACGGGCAAGCCTATTTGGCTTTGTGCTTTTATCAGCAATTTTAGTCACCATCTGTGGAATTGGATCTGTAATGGCCGATTCCAAACAAGCAAGCTACAAGGTGGTGCTAAACATTGACTGGAGCGCCAGCCTCGCACCTTTTGAATACCCAGAAGGCGGAGGGCATATGTCTTCCTTAATCGGCTTAACACATGGTGATCGGATTAGCCTATTTGCTGACGGCGCGACGGCATCATCTGGTCTGAAGCTGGTCGCGGAGAATGGTCGCTCTGGTATTCTCAAAGCGCAATTTGATGAGTGGAGACGCAAAGACCGTGTCGGTGCTGTTATCGAAGCTAACGGAATCAAATCAGTACCCGGCAAAATTTCAACAACGTTCAAAACCACACTGGAACATCCATTGCTATCCGTGATCACCATGGTGGCACCTAGCCCTGATTGGTTTACCGGCGTATCTGCAGTGCGTTTGCACTCCGACGATGGCTGGGCAGATATTATCGAATTGCCACTGTGGGTCTGGGATGCCGGCACCGATAGCGGCACATCATTTATTGCAAAAAACGCCGAAACCCAACCTCATGAATCAATAAGGTTACTTGCCACAAAACATTTTCTGAACGGCGATGGCTTAATCAAATTCGGCTCAATCACGATAGAACGGCAACGCTAAGTGGGTTGCTAGGCATCGCTTCAAAGCCGCATCAGGCTTCCAGCCAAAATGTTACTGGCCCATCATTAACTAACGATACAGCCATATCGGCACCGAATTGACCACGCTGCACAACAAGGTCAGCAGACTGTTCAACTCGATCACAAAAATAGTTGAAGAGCTGGTTCGCCTCAGCGGGAGGCGCCGCTGTGGAAAACCCAGGCCGACGGCCGCTCTTGGTATCCGCTGCCAAGGTAAATTGGGGCACCAGTAGTAATCCGCCGCTGGATTGTTGAATATTAAGATTCATTTTTTCGTTCTCATCTGAGAACATTCGATAACCCATCAAACGCTGACACAACTTTTCGGCATTAACTTGTGTATCTGCAGTTCGAACACCCACAAGCACCAGGGCACCAGAGCCAATGTCAGCAATGCAATTGCCATCAACGGCAACAGACGCTTTAGTGACACGTTGAATTAGCGCAATCAAATTGGAATCCTGTTTAAGAGAACAATATTAACCGAACTTCCTATAGCAGCCACATTATCGGATGCTGGGATTTCTTGTAGGAAAATTCCTACGCAACTTTCAGGCGATTCTTAGGAACATTAACCGAACTTCCGATGGCGTTGGAGGCGCGAGAAGCAGATACTAACTACGTGGTCAGGAACAAACCACACACAAGGAAGTAGGTCAGGGAAGATTGTGTTCGATAAGGAAATCCACCTAGGAGGGGTAGCCGTTTGATGATCACATCAACTTGAGGAACCAGGACGGTTCAGCCCCGGCATTGGACGCCGGGGTTTCTCAATTTAACTAATTTGACCTAACAGGCAGATGTTGTTCGTCAAATACTCCCAGCAACCGCCAAGTGGCAAATATCACACCTCAAGATCAAATAGCGAGCTGCCATCGTTTTTAGCACTCAAGAAACACGATGAGCGGCCGCTCAGCTAAGTAAGCAGGGAAGCCATTGTTTTACACGGAAGACAGCCCAGGAAGGGTGACCTATTGATGATCACATCAATATGAGAGACAAGTTACTTCAGCCCCGGCATTGGATGCCGGGGGTTTCTTATCCGACCGCCTATTGACAGGCATATCCCTCGCATCAACATAAAACCTTCATTTTAAATACTTTATTAACTGCACCAATCAGTTAATACTGGTTTTCATCTGTCGCCCACAAACGCGTAAGCGAGAATTATGGCTGCTTTAACGTATCAGCATGACCTCTAGACTGATCTACAATCATGCCAAGCGACAAAACGTACTAATCCATGAAGCTGCGGCTTACTCAAATCTTGATCAAAATTCTTGCGTTCATGCCGTTGCGGCTAAACCACGCAGTGGGCGCAGCAATCGGCAACCTTGCGTGGTACCTGAACACGCGAGAACGCACCATTGCGATGGTCAATATCAATTTATGCTTTAGCGACAAGACCGATGCCGAAAAAAAACGACTAGCGCATACCAGCCTTAAAGAAACTGGCAAGGCATTAACTGAAGCTGCATGGATATGGACTCGACCACCAGAGCAACTCGAAGCTTTAATCATCGACACTATCGGTGCCGATATATTGCAAGCTGCTAAAGAGGTAGACAAAGGTTTACTGGTAGCCACACCGCATATGGGTACCTGGGAGCTTTGCAATTTGCCACTTAGTCGTGAGCAATCCATCACCTATTTGTATAAGACTCCGCGGTTTTCAAAACTTGAACAACAATTAATTAGTTGGCGTGGAAACCTTAATGCCCTACCCGCGAATGTTGATCCGAGAGGCATTCGCCAATTGCTAAAACAGCTAAAGTCTGGAGGCACAGTTGGCCTACTCCCAGATCAAGAGCCGGATTTGGAAGCAGGCGTGTTTGCGCCGTTTTTTAATGTTCCGGCCAACACCATGACATTGTTATCAAAACTTGCCGAACGGGGCAATGCTAATATCGTTTTCTGTTTCGCCAAACGTTTGCCAAAAGGCCGAGGATGGCATATGCATTACCTTGCGCCCGATCAGGCAATCTACAGTGAAGATAAATTGTTATCTGCTACTGCACTCAATCGCACTGTAGAACGCTGCGTGGAGCATTGCCCGGAACAATACATATGGAATTACAAACGTTTTCAGTTGCTGCCAGAAGGTGGTAATCGCGCTTATATCCCCAAAAAGTGCTAAGTGAGTCGCCGCCTGCGCATCTGTGCTGCTCGCATGATTGCATTTTCCCCCGATAAGCCCCACACTGCAATTGATGACTCACGGGGTGCCCAATAGGGCTGAGAGTAAAAACAACCCGTCGAACCTGATCCGGCTAACACCGGCGTAGGGATTGAGTTAAAAATGTGCCCGCCGGTAGTCATCACCCTTAATTATTCGGATTAATTTGGAGATGACAGTGCAACTGGTACTTCCCTTTAGTAAACAGCTTAGTGAGCGACTACGTGAGCGGGATCTCAAACGGCTCGCTAACCAATCAGATACCCAAACCGTCAAACAATCGCGCTCTAGTAGCTTACTAAGCGTTTCAGCTAATTTAGTCACGGCTTTAGTAGCGGTTTTGACACTGCTATTTAGTAGCTCAGTAGTCGTCGCCAGCGATAAAACACTAACTGTTTACACCTATGATTCCTTCACCAGTGAATGGGGCCCAGGACCTATTGTAAAAAAAGCCTTTGAGGCGCAATGCGAATGCACCTTGCAATTTGTCCCACTAGACAGCTCGGCAGGCATCTTAAGTCGAGTACAACTCGAAGGTGAAAATACCAAAGCCGATGTCGTGCTTGGTTTAGACACCAATTTAATGGCGATGGCCAAAGACACCGGCTTACTAGCAACATCGCTGGTTGACACCAGCGCCGTTGAGTTACCAATTGAATGGACATCTGATATTTTTGTACCATTTGACTACGGCTACTTTGCATTTGTATACGACACTGAAACCTTAGATAAGCCACCTTCTAGCCTTGAAGAGCTAGTCGATGCGCCAGATGATTTAAAGATCATCATTCAGGACCCTCGCACTAGTACGCCAGGTTTAGGTTTGTTGCTTTGGGTGAAGTCAGTTTACGGCGACAAAGCCGCCGAAGCATGGGAAAAACTACAACCCAAAATACTGACTGTGACAAAAGGCTGGAGTGAAGCGTATTTTTCATTGTTTCTAAACGGCGAAGCGCCAATGGTATTGAGCTACAGCACATCACCTGCTTACCATATGGCAATCGACAAAACCGAGCGTTACCAAGCTGCCGCATTTTCTGAAGGGCACTACTTGCAAGTCGAAGTGGCAGCCCTACTTGAATCCTCAAAAAATAAAGAACTTGGCCGCGAGTTTTTGCAGTTTATGCTAAGCAAAGATTTCCAAACCGCTTTACCGCTGACAAACGTGATGTATCCCAGCACTGACATTGGCGATGCTTTACCTGAAGAATTCAATAAACTGATCCAACCAGAGTCTGTGTTACTCATCGACTCCGCCGAAATTAGAGATAACCGCAAACAATGGATAAACGATTGGCTTGATGTTTCAAGTCAATAGGCGATACGCCATCATATGCAGCAGATAAGCCGCACAAGCAGGCAACCACCATGGTGGTTGCCTGGTAGCCTTAGCGTGCTGGCAATAGCTGCCCTTGCCGGGCTACCATTGCTTGCTCTAGTCAACGAGGCCAGCAACATTGAACTCATTGACACAATAAGTGATCCGTACAATCAACGGGTTATTCAATTCAGCTTTTATCAAGCAATCCTATCAACCTTACTGTCCGTAATCTTAGCTATACCACTTGCTATTGCATTATCGCGAGAACCACGTTTTTTTGGCAGAAATCTCTTAATCAACCTGTTTAGCTTGTCCTTAGTTATCCCAACTATTGTTGCCATCGTTGGGATGGTGAGTGTATTTGGGCGATCTGGTCTTATTAATCAGTTGCTCCAAACAGTTGGTTTACAGTCTTTTTCGATCTACGGCTTACATGGCATATTGTTAGCGCATGTGTTTTTCAATATGCCTCTGGCCGCACGTATCTTTTTACAATCGCTGGAAAAAATTCCGCAAGAACAATGGCGACTAGCAGTACAACTTGGCTTACCCAGCAGCAGCCGCTGGCGCTTTATTGAATGGCCAGCGATACGGTCACAGCTGCCCGGCATCTCCATACTGATATTTGCCTTATGCTTCACAAGCTTTACAATTGTAATGACCTTAGGTGGTGGCCCGCGCGCAACTACAATTGAAGTCGCTATATACCAAGCATTGCGTTTTGACTTTGATATTGATACGGCTGTAACGCTTGCCTTGATTCAGCTTATTCTTTGTTCCTTGATTATGATAGCAACGCATTCCTTTGGCGCACAAACAGCACAAGGCATCTCTTCGATAAAGCTGCCTCACCATACTTATTACACCTCGGGCCACTATCTAAACGGTTTGATTATCGGGGTAGCGGCCTTGTTTTTAATCACACCACTTGCCAGCCTATTTGCCAAAGCTTTTAATCCAACCACATTCTCCGTTATTACCCACAGCAAAACACTCTCGGCCGTGATTAACTCCACTGTAGTCGCGCTCTGCGCTGGTGCGCTGGCAGTAGCGATGGGTATTGGCTTGCAATTATCTGCTCGTCATTTACGCATACGCTTAAATAAAGATTCGAGTGGAAAGGTCATGCAGTTGCTTGGCAACGTGATACTAGTGATACCACCTGTAGTACTTGGCACAGGCTTGTTTATATTGTTACGTCCGTTTGCAGATGTCTTTGCATTAGCCTTAGTAATTGTCATCGCGATAAACAGCTTAATGGCCTTACCATTTGTGTTACGCATTCTAGAGGGCCCTGTGCTCCAAGCTGCGCAACAGCATGATCGATTAATTCAGTCATTAGGCATACACGGCGTAATTCGTTGGCGCTTGCTCGACTGGCCATTGTTAAAAAAACCTATCGGCTACAGCATGGCAATTGCCAGCACCTTAGCAGCCGGTGACCTAAGCGCTATCGCACTGTTTGGTTCAGAACGCATCACCACATTGCCATTACTCCTCTACCAGCGCATAGGCAGTTACCGACACTACGAGGCGCTCACCACTGCGGTAATACTGTTGCTACTATGCCTAGCGTTATTTTTTATATTGCAACGCGTAATCGGAGGCAAAGCTAATGCTTGAGCTCAATGAGTTACGTTTTAGTTTTGGCAAAGATGCCTACCAATTTGATCTATCAGTAGACACACACTCGACCACAGCCATCATGGGCAAGAGTGGCTCTGGCAAAAGCACATTGCTTAACCTGATAGCAGGTTTTTTAAAACCTGGAAGCGGTGACGTCCAGTGGCAGCAAGAATCGCTTCTATCGTTGCCAACTGAGCAACGCCCAATTACCACCTTGTTTCAACAACACAATTTGTTCCCACATTTAACCATTCATCAAAACCTTGCACTGGGCATCAACCCATCGCTTAAATTAGATCAAGAGCAGGAACAACAGCTGAGACAAAGCCTAGATGCCGTTGGTATGACAGGCATGGAAAATCAAGGTGCTATCAGCTTATCTGGCGGTGAGCAACAACGCGTTGCGTTAGCTCGGTGCTTATTGCGACAAAGGCCCATCTTACTCATGGATGAACCCTTTAGCGCGCTTGATGAAGCTACGCGTGAATCAATGCAAGCCTTGACGCGAGAGACTATTAAAAACAACAAGCTGTGTGCAATCATTGTCACCCATAGCCATCACGATGCTACAGCACTTAATGCTAATACTTATACTCTAGTGAATGGCAGATTGGACTCTCCCACCTAAGAACACCAGCTGCGATTGATAATGAGCGTTAATTGCAATTAATACTTTAAATTTTTGCTATCAGACTCACTCTATATCAATAATGAAGTAATGTTCGAAATATAGCGTTCGCCTGGCAAATGGAGACAGCAAAATGAACAAACACATTATCAAACGTGCTGAAAACTTCGCCGCCGAGTTTGGAGTGACGCATCCAATTTTAATCGGACCCATGGCGGGAGCTTGCCCAGTAAATTTATCAGTGGCAGTGGCCGAAGGTGGCGGCATGGGGGCTTGTGGTGCATTGCTTATGCAACCTGACACGATGAAACAATGGGCTTCTGAATTTCGCACCGGGACCAGCGGCCCATTTCAAATGAACCTATGGATACCCGATGAAACGGCAGAACGAAACTCAGATCATGAGAATGAATTACGCGCTTTCCTGAATCAGTGGGGCCCAGAGGTTAGTGCAGAGTCAGCTAACGATACCCCACCTGATTTTCACGCCCAATGTGAAGCACTGCTGGATATTGCCCCTCCTGTTATCTCGTCTATCATGGGTTTGTTTGATGCGCCATTTGTGGATCGCATAAAAGCTAAAGGCATCAAATGGTTCGCAAACGTAACAACCGTCGAAGAAGCCATCATGGCCGAAACTGCCGGCGCTGATGTAGTTGTCGCTAAAGGGTTCGAAGCGGGTGGGCATTCAGGCGCTTTTAAGCCTGAAGATGCATTACGCTATGGCGTGGGATTGATGTCTTTAATTCCAGCGATCTACGATTCGGTTGATCTACCTATTGTAGCAAGCGGAGGAATAGCTGACGGGCGTACCACGGCAGCCTCTCTTATGCTCGGAGCATCCGCTGTTCAGATTGGGACAGGTTTTTTGCGTGCGACAGAATCTACTATTGCGCCTGCCTGGTCTGACGCCATCGGTAATGCTCGGCCTGAGAACACAATCTTAACCAAGGCGTTTTCTGGACGAGCTGGGCGTAGCATCGCTACTCGATATGCACTTGCTATGGAACGCGCCGACTCGCCAAAACCGGCCCCCTATCCGATACAGCGAGGACTGACTCAAGCGATGCGGGCGGCGGCGACCAAGGAAAATAAAATAGACTGCATGCAGGCTTGGGCAGGCCAAAGCGCCGCTATGGCTCAAGTTAAATCAGCAACACATATTACGGCGAATATTTGGAGTTCGGCGACGGAACTATTGGCGTAGTGGCTCTTAGAGGTGATTAAAACAGTTTGATCGCTTGTCTATGCGTTTTGCTGTGCAAGCGCCAACACTTCATCAACGTGGCCAGGCACTTTAACTTTGCGCCAATGCTCAATCACTTTACCTGACGTATCAATTAAGAAGGTACTGCGCTCAATACCCACAAATTCCTTGCCGTACATCTTTTTTAACTTTAATACATCAAAAAGGCGACATACATCTCCCGATTCATCCGATAACAACTCGAAAGGCAGCGCAAGCTTTGTAGCAAATTTTTGATGACTTTTAATGGTGTCCTGTGAGACACCAAATATGGTTGTGTTGGCTTTCGCAAACAAATCATACGCAGCAGCAAAGTCGCCACTTTCAGTGGTGCAACCTGGCGTGTTATCACGAGGATAGAAATAAAGCACCACTTGGCTGCCCTTTAGATCGGCAAGCTTAATACTGCCACCGCTGGTAGCAGGCAATTTGAACGGCGGTGCTTTTTTACCGTTAACTATCTCGCTCATCTATAGGGTCTCCATCT
The DNA here is from genome assembly GCA_937958675.1 of uncultured Granulosicoccaceae bacterium. Classification (GTDB taxonomy): domain Bacteria; phylum Pseudomonadota; class Gammaproteobacteria; order Granulosicoccales; family Granulosicoccaceae; genus Granulosicoccus. The sequence goes on along the minus strand of CALGND010000161.1, from coordinate 2,129 downwards.
TTTGCTTACATCTTATGCTTGATGTAAATATGCCTTGATAACATCCGCAACAACAACAATATCATCCTGGCTTATATCGCGATGCACCACTAAGCGCCCTGTATTACGGCCAACCGACATAAGCACGCCATGGCTTGCTGCAAATTCTGGCAAAGACTGACTGTGGTCATGCTCGTAATCCACCCAAACCATATTGGTTTGGGTCCAAGCCGATTTAACGCTACAACCGTGCACTCCTTGCAACAGCTTATCCAGAGCCAATGCATTTGTGTGATCTTTATGCAAACGCTCATAACCGTCAGTCAGCGCTAGTATCCCAGCAGCAGCCAAAATGCCTGCTTGCCGCATACCCCCACCTGTAACCTTTCGCCAACGATGCGCGGTGCGAATAAATTCCTTACTCCCACACAGTACTGAACCCACTGGCGCACCCAAACCTTTGGATAGACAAATAGATACTGAATCAAAACACTGGCACACAGTTTTAAGGCTTTGGTTTAGTTTTACTGCAGCATTACACACTCTCGCACCATCCAGATGTAAGATCAAATTTTGTTGTTTCGCAAAGGCTTGAGCGCTTTGCATATATTCCAATGATTGCACGCGGCCATGCTGGCTGTTTTCAAGACACAATAAACGGCTCTTGGCAAAGTGAGGATCGTCTTCTTTGATTACAGCCGCGACTTGATCCAACGGTAGTTCACCGTTGTCAGCAAACGCGATGGTTTGTGGCTGAATCCCGCCCAAGGCCGCAGCGCCTCCACCCTCATATTTATAAGTGTGCGCATCCGCCCCAACGATGTACTCGTCACCGCGCTGGCAATGAGATAACAAAGCGATCAAATTTGACTGGGTGCCCGTTGGTACAAACAAACTTGCTTCATGGCCTGACAGTTTTGTTGCTAAATCTTGCAAGCGGTTGACAGTGGGATCATCACCATAAACATCATCACCCACTTCTGCTGCAGCCATTGCTTGGCGCATCTCGGGGGTTGGCCGGGTTACTGTGTCGCTTCTAACGTCAATCATCTTAACTTTCTCTGAAAGTTTATAGTTTAGGGTTTGAGGTTTATGACTTATGGTTTACTAAGGCCAACAGCACGCCGCTAACAAGCTCCACAGTGACATTGTCTGCGCACACCACATTGCTCAAGCCTATCGTACTACCAGGCTTAATCGTTGCATCACTAAGCGCGTACTCAAGCCCGTCTGTTGTCACGCCTGTCACATCACGCAAGGGCAGCAAACTTATCAAACGGCCTGGCTGCAATATCATATTAAATGGCTGAGCACGATTCACAACGTGAGCATCAACGGTTTCATCAAGTAGGCGCATACGGTACGCTCGTGCCTTTAAAGCAGGCAGCATCCAATTAAACAAGCCATGATCGGTTCGGCCACCACTAATGCCGAGCAGCAACACTTCTTCCATTTTTCGCTGTTGCAGCTCTTCAAGCGCTAGCTCAAGATCGCTCGCATCTTTATTAGCTGGATGATTGATGCGTTCAACGCCGGTTTGGCTAACGGCTTCTATGTTGTCTGATTCGGCACTATCGAAATCGCCGATTATCAGATGTGGTTTTATACCGTGCGCCAACGCGTGCTCTAGACCGCCATCAACGCAAACAATAAAATCATCAGCTTGAATATCAGCGCACTGTAGCGCTAGTGTGCCAAGCTCCCCATTAGCAAAAACGATAGCGCGGGATTTACAAGCTGCCACTGTTTACAAAGTCGTCAGCGAAGCCCAATGCCTTGGTTAATCCCACTAATGTAACGGAGTATCTATCGCCCTTACTATCGTTAACATCTTCGACAACTATCACACTTAATTTTTGACCCTGTATTAACAAAGGCAGTAAATCGTCTCGCAGGAATTTACGTTCAGATATGATCTGCCTAGCACCCGCCTCGTCAACCCTGATATCAGAACCAACGATATCGCCAAAATTGTATTGATCCACCTGCCAGCGAATTTTCGCAGGCGAATCTATTTCCTGACCAGGAAATTCAAGCGTGACACGGGACTGCTTACTCTTGCGCCGCGTTAGGGTTAGCATCAACCCATCTTCAGCGTTGGCCTTGCCATCATCGCCAACAACAGCAACCTTTAGGTCACAACGGTACTG